>SXPC01000156.1 GCA_005778225.1 Planctomyces sp.
CAGCCCGATCGTCGTCGGCAGCTTCAGCCAGCGCTGGTTGATGTATGCAAAGATGGCCGAGAGGGTGATCAGTTCTGCAAATAAAGTGAAAAAATCCATCGCGATTGCGTGCTCCCTGGAGTTCGATTGAACTCGATGGTAGGACGTTCGGTGACCGGTGCAAACCGCGATTTTGCGTGGAGGGAGTATTAGCACTCAAGTCGCGCAAGAAAAAAGCCCCTCGTGTGGAGGGGCTCTTTCTCGTTTTCAGTCAAGACGTTGGCGAATGGAAGCTTAAAATTCGCCCAGTGGTACGCCATCGTCAATTGTCAGCATGTGGGCGATGGTTTTCATGTCGCTGCTGCTAGAAATGCCTCGGGCTGATCCGTCGGCTAGTAGAATATTGGCGACGCTTCGATGAAATCCGTAGATCGCGCGAAAGTTGGAGCAATTGACCATACATGTCGGGTTATTTCCCGCTCCAAAGTTGACACCATCTTGTGTATAGGCACGCACTGCAAACATATTTGGCTCTACCCAGCCAGAACTGAGTACATAATTTGTTGTTGGCGATGTCGCCAGCCCCGAACCTGGAACCTGTTTAGATTGTTGATAGACGTAAGGTCGACCTGCATCCTCAACCAACATAATTGTATTGGAGGTGCCATCAGTGATATCTCGGACAAGTCTGCCAACCACTCCGGAATTGAATGTATGAATGTTATCCTCATCCAGATTGGGGAATGCAGCCAAAAGCCCTGAGTCAAGGTTGGCAGGCATCATATAGTCAGACACTGCCGGGTAGGGTGGTGTGTACGAGGACGCCTGTCGCACTGCATATCGTGGCTCGCCAGGAGTGCTTGGACAGACATGAAACGGAAGTTGATGGCTGGCTGCCGGACGATTATTTACATGATTGTAGATAAGATTGAAGTCGTATAAATCAGCAACAGAATTCGCTTCCAAATAAGGAAGAATCATTGCCCCCCAGTAGGCGGCTGCTGGTTTATTGGTGGCTGCGGGAAACTTGCCGTTTGCGGATTCAAAATTATGAAATCCCAGCCCCAGTTGTTTCATGTTGTTCAAGCAGCTCGACCGCCGCGCCGCTTCACGGGCTTGTTGCACGGCGGGCAGGAGCAAGGAAACAAGCGTGGCGATAATCGCGATCACGACGAGAAGCTCAATCAGTGTGAATCCACGGCGTGTGGAAGTTTGGTGAGACGATCGTGATGACAGCAGGCCAGACCGGCGCATGGGATACTCCAGAGGAAGGTTGGTCAATGGTGGAGTCGCTGGCTGGGAGAAGAATATTCTCTGGCTGGCTGGAACGTGATGGTTGGCAATGCAGAGATTGCCTGTGGGTTGATTTGTTGCTTGGAAACGAATACGTGCCTATGCCCGCCCTCATCCCCCCCTTCGGGCACATTCTTCCCTCAAGGAAGAAGGGACAGAATCATGGTTGATCGGTCGTAGTTTCCTGAGTCGAAAAACGATTCGCGAAACTCGGGAGAGCAGGGGGGCGGTGACGCAGGCGGGGTTCTGCGAGGGATTCGAGGAAGGCCTGCAGGTCGTCAAGGTCTTGGTCGTTCAGGCCCAAGGGACGCAGGTGGGGGGATTTCTGATGTGGGAAGTTTGGATCTGCTTTTTGTTCGTCGTTCTTGGGAGTCAACGTCGGCATCCCGGCGTTGTACATGCGAAGGACCCCCGCGAGCGGGAACAGGCCGTTGTGCATGTAGGGACCAGTGTTGCTGATGTTTCGCAGGCTGGGTGTGCGGAACTTGCCGACGTCTTTCGTGTCGCCTGTGATCTCAAAGCGTCCCAGGTCCTGATACGTCCGGCCGTAGTAACTCAGACCGACGTCGTGGAACTGGTTGTCGGTGAAGAGTGGACCGTTGTGGCAGTTGATGCAGCGGGCGTCACGACGAAACAGATCGAGACCACGGACTGCAGAGTCGGAAAGTTGTTCGTGTTTGCCACGCAGGAAGTTGTCAAACGAGCTTCGACCTCCCACAAGCGTGCGCTCGAAACAGGCGAGAGCCTTTGCGACTCGTTCCCTGGTGACCCCGCCTTCGCCGAAGACATTGGTGAAAATATCCTGATATTCAGCGATCTCGCCGATGCGGTCGATGATGATCTGGTCGCTGCTGCCCATTTCGTGGGGATTCTCAAGGACCTGTTCGGCCTGATCTTCGAGAGATCCGGCTCGGCCGTCCCAGAAGAGAGTCTGGTAATGGCCGACGTTCAGCAGGGAAGGGGAGTTGCGGTTCAGTTCTTTTCGGACCAGTCCAAACGAGACGGTACGTCCATCTGCCCAGCTGAGGTCAGGATCATGACAGGAAGCACAGGCCATCTCGCCACTTTTGGACAGTCGGGGATCAAAGAACAGCTGACGCCCTAAAGCAACTTTCGCTTTGTCGAACGGGTTGTCTTCCGGATGAATCATCTCTGGCAGAAGGCCGAGTTCTTTGAACGTCACGCCTTCGTCGAGAGTTGGTTTGGGCCAATTCTCTGGCGACTGGTGGTAAAGGGCTCGCAGCTCTTGAGTCCAGCTGAGAAGCTGCTCGGGAGTTTTCTTCTCGCGTGGCGGCAGACGTTCAAAAAAGCCACTACGCCCCTGAACACGAGTTGTTCCCGCGGGCGGAGAGGAAATTTGTTCGTCCTGCGCCCAAATCTCAGCACTGTTCAGGCTAAGGCAGGTAACCACAAGAAGAAAATAACAAGCAAGCTGGAGGGGCATGGCAGGGCAGTTTGGCGGCAGGGAAGAGCTGTTGTTGACATTGAGTCTCAGTAACAGCTCTTAGCGTAGGCACGTCACGTCCAGCTGTCAAGCATGGAAATTGCCTCTGCTTGGGATGTCTACTGGAGTTACGACATGTTTGAGACCCGATCACCGGGCCAGCGTGATTCGCCTCGACTAACTACTCTCGCCCCGATTTTCGATCCCTTTATACAGCTTGCGGTCGATTCGGCTGTTATAAGGTGTCCAGCTTGATTGGCGGTTGGGGTCGGAGTCCATCATTTGCAGGAACTCGTTGACCTTGGCATCGAGGTTATCAAGGTAATTCAAGACGATCGCTTCGAGGGTCATGGGGAGTTTCGGGCTGCCGAATTCGTAGCTGCCGTGGTGGCTGAGGATCATGTGCTTCAGACGCAGCGCGTATTCCTGCGGAAATGGGAGCGGGTTTCGCTGATTATAGACGAGCAGTTTTTCCTGCAGCATGTCGCAACCGATCTGCAGGTGGCCGAGCAATTGGCCTTCGTCAGTGTAGCCGAAGATCGTCTCGTATTCGAGTTCGCGGATTTTGCCGATGTCGTGAAGCAGAATACCGGCGATCACGAGATCGAAGTTGACCTTTGGGTAAAGATCACGAATGCGGACTGCCGTTTCGGTCAGGTTGACGACGTGATCGAGCAGGCCTCCCTGGTAAGAGTGGTGCGTTTTGACGCCCGCAGGTGCTTTCATGAAGGAGTCGACGATTGCCGGGTCGGCCAGGAAATCCAGCATGAGGGCTTTGATCGAAGGCTCGGTAATCGTCCCGATGAGCTCGCTCAGGCGGGCGAGGTTCTTTTTGCTGTCAGTCGCAGGTTGCGGGATGAACTCCTCAGCCTCAACAGAGTCGTCTGCGACGCGCGAGATATTCGTCAGGATGATCTGCAGGTTTCCCTGGAACAGCTGGACCTTCCCTTTGACCCGGACATAATTGCCCGGCTCGAGATCGGAGACTGTCTCTTCAGCGACGTTCCACATCAGTCCGCTGATCAGGCCAGTTTTGTCGCGCAGCTGGGCGAGAAGATAGAGGTCCGCGTTGCGGTTCGCACGCATTTGCTTATCGGCCAGCAGGTAGACGTCGGAGACGGCAACACCGTCGGTGAGAGTATTGACGTATTGTCGCGTCATGAGGGGTCCTTGATGATCTCGCTACGTGCCCCGACCTCCATGCAGGGCAGGGGATGAGCTTTCAGTCTAGTCGAGTTGACCTGATGACCAAAGACTCCCTGATCGGTTTTCATGGAAAAGTCTTCCGAGAAACGGAAATCGCCCGTGACGGTTGATCTGTTAGAGAGTCAGGCGACATTCGAGTCGTAAATGATCTGCTGAGATGTCGGCGGCTTGAAGGCGGTTATCAGATGGGCTACGCTGTCCGCGTTTTCTGCAGGTTTACTTACTTTTGATGATTTGAGTGCACCATGTCGACGCTCCCCAGCCTGGATTCTCGTCTCGAATTTGCAATCAAAGTGGCTTTGAAGGCTCAGGACCTGATTCTGGGGTATTACCAGCGCGACAATTTTGAAGTCGAAAGCAAACACGATTCGACCCCCGTCACCGTCGCGGACCGCGGAGCTGAAGAACTGATTCGAGCAGAACTAGCCGTCGCGTTTCCAGACGACGGGATCCTGGGCGAAGAGTTTCCCGAGAAAAAAGGGACCAACTCTTTCCGCTGGATTCTCGACCCGATCGATGGCACGAAATCATTTGTTCATGGCGTCCCGCTGTTTGGAACATTGATCGGCCTGGAGTACGAAGGGAAATGTGTTCTGGGGGTCTGTCGCTTTCCGGCCCTCAATGAAGTCGTCTACGCGGCTAAAGGGCAGGGGGCGTGGTGGCAGGTGGGCGATCAAGAGCCCAAGCGAGCCAAGGTCTCGGGCATTGGGACGTTTAAGGAATCCTGTTTCAGCACGACGAATCTCTCCCGCTGGTCGGCTGAGGGAATTCAGGATGCGTATGACTTCTTAAGTAAGAACGTCAAACTGACTCGCGGATGGGGGGATTGCTTTGGTCACATGCTGGTCGCGACTGGTCGCATCGAGCTGATGGTTGACCCATCTTTGAGCCCATGGGACGCCGCCGCCTTGCTGCCGATTCTGGAAGAGGCGGGTGGGTATTTCCTCGATCGTCGTGGAGAAGCCACGATTTACGGAGGGAATGGGTTCTCCGTAAATGCTGCCTTGAAGGATGACGTCTTGAAACTCTTTGCCAAAAATTAGGTGAGTGAAATCTACGTATCCTGAACAAACACAATGCTTTGTCACGAGTGTGCTGCAGGTGTGACAGTAGAGGGTTTCACCGGTTGATACGGGAATGCCCCGGTGTCGATAGTGACGAAAATAAGGGAACTGACGCGCGTTGACTCTTGGCGTCATTTGGCTTTCACGAAATCCACGACCGCATAACGAATTCGAATCCTAGAGTTCAGGCGTGGCGGTGAAATGCAGATTTTTGCGCGATCTGAAGCAACCTGTATTTTCCCCAAATTTCCCCCCTCTCTTTTTCCTGTCACATCGAGTAGTTTGTTTATGGCTATTACGACTCTTTCCTTCCTGGCCGGACTGGCGGGCGGTGCCTGTCTGACGCGATGGATGTCGACACAGCGTCGCCCCCCAGCCATTCATGCCCTGCAGAATGATGCTGTTGAGAACGATGTTGAGGAAACTCCTGCGACTCAAAACAGCCAGCAGTCTGATTCCCATATCATCATTCAGGGGGTTCTCCCCTCGGACCGCGTCGAGTTACTTTCGACATTGAGTTACGAAATTCGCACGCCGATTACTTCGATTCTTGGTTACCTGGATTTGCTCGAAGAAGAGAACTGGGGGCGTCCGAATTCGCTGGAACTGATTTCGATCGTCAAACGCAATAGTCAGCATCTCCTCGAAATCATCAATAACCTGCGAGACCTGGCCCGTCTGGGAACGGGTCATATTGAGACCGAAGTTGAGAAGTTCTCAACCGGGAAGTTTTTTCGCGATCTGGAAGCCTGGGCACGTGTTCGCGATCCTCAGCAGAAACAGCATCGCATGGTGCTCAACGTCTCCCCGTCGATGCCGACCGATTTGAAGGGGGATGCAAAGAGTCTTCAACACATCATTCACCAGTTGATCAAGTCTTGCTGGCGTGACCGACAGGCGTCGTCGTTCCGTGTCTATGCTTTCACAGCGACCACAAACGATGGTCGTCAGATGCTTCATTTCAAAATGACAGACAACGGTAAACCGCTGCCACTCGAACAGGTGCAGAAGTTCTTTGAAACGCATCGCGTTGATGCGCAGGGGACTCTGGGGCCGGTCCTGTATGGATCTCTGGGACTCGGTCTGAACCTCAGCAAAATGCTGATCGAATCAATCGGCGGCCAGTTTGATATCATTCCACAGCCGGACGTTGGGAACTGTTACGAGCTGATCGTGCCCGTCGAAATCGTTGAGGCGCCTGCGCCAGTCAAAGTCATCGATATGGTTGTCGGCGAGAAAGCCGTCAGCCAGTCGGGTGCACACGTCTTCAAATTTGATCCGGCAAAAACCGACTCAAACTCAGGTCTGTCGGGACGTCATGTGATCGCGAGCGGCGTGATCAAAGTCCTGCTGGTCGAAGACGGGCTCGATAACCAGCGACTCATCCGGCACGTTCTCAAGAAGGTCGGCATGGAAGTCGAAATCGCCGAACATGGGGCCATCGGGCTGGAAAAGGCGATGAATGCCTGGAAAGCCGACAACCCGTTCGACGTCATCCTTATGGACATGCACATGCCCGTGATGGATGGTTATGAAGCCACCCGCAAGCTGCGAGAAGATGGCTATAAAGGTGTCATCATCGCGCTCACGGCCCATGCTTTGAAGCAGGACCGCGAACATTGCCTGAGCGTTGGCTGCGATGACTACACTACCAAGCCGATCAATCGCGCCGAACTGGTCAACCTGGTGCGCGGACGCGTGAGAGTCGAGCCGAAGGCAGATGCTTTGACTTCGTCGGATGAATCGAGTCTTCAATTCACTGACAAGTAACTGAGTTGTTCGCTGAGCGTTCGATTCGCGACAACAAAACCCAGAAGTCAAGGTGTTTGGCAAGGTTTTGATCCAACTATTGCGGGTCTGCTGCGGCCTGGTGAGACATGGTAAAGATTTCTCAATACACCCGGCGTAGGTGTCGCGAAGCTTTCGAAGGATCTGACCTTTTTGCCCGTCAATCCGAGTTTGAATACGAACGCAAAGTTCCGTCTGAGGAATTCTTCAGAAAGTCCTCAAGTGCTCAAGCGGAGGCCTCAAAAGGTTCGATTCAAAAAATCTAGGTATGCTCGATCCTCAGAAAAGTAGTGTGAATGGCTCGGCGTAACCTGTGATGATTGAATAGTTTAGATAAAGCTGTTCAGTACCCCCTGCTGGCAATGCGCACAGTTCTGGCATTCTGGGGAAACCACAGGTTGGAGAGATTGTAAGATTGACAAGCTCTCCTAAGCCCACAACACTATCCGGCTCCCTGGCACTGACGGCCAGGTGACCGATGATACCTGAGCATATCGCAAAGGAGTGTTGAATGCCCTCAGTAGTTCTCCGTCTTCGTGTCGTGTTACTGGCCTGGACGGCCCTGTTCCTTGCCCCTGTTGCTTCATTTGCAGCGGACGGTTTCTGGAAAACAGATTATCCGGCCGCTCTCAAACAAGCCCAAGCCGAAGACAAGCTTCTGCTGCTTCACTTTTACGCGGACTGGTGCGGTCCCTGCAAAAAGATGGAACGTGAGACTTTGAGTTCTTATGAACTCAACCAGCAGTATGGCAAAAAAATTATCGCTGTGAAAATCAACGGCGAGCACCATCCACAACTCATGCAGAAGTACGGCGTCCAAAGCTACCCGACCGACGTCTTCGCCAATCCTGAAGAACGCATTGAAGCCGAAGATTCCGGGTATCAGTCTCTCAGCGATTACCTGAAACTCATCGGCGGCGTGGAGAAGAAATACTCTCGCGTGCAGTGGGTCAAGAAAATGCGAGACAAAGCCGAGAACGAGCAAATCGCTCAGCAAGGCTCAGAAGCAACCAAGACCACCAAACTTCTGGAACTCGAAGTGACTCCGCTGGCTCTGGATGGCTACAGTGCCGTCAGCCTGCATGAAAAGAAATCCTGGGTGAAGGGTGATGAGAAATACTCCCTCGAACACCAGGGTTTCCGCTACCAGTTCTCTTCAAAAGAAGAACTGACGGCCTTCGAAGATCATCCTGAGAAATTCATTCCTCGCCTGCTGGGTTGCGATCCTGTCGAGATGTGGGAGAAGGACAAGGCGATCTATGGGACGACTCGTTACGGGGCCTACTACAACGGCGACCTGTACCTGTTTGCCAGCGACTACAACCGCCAGATCTTCAAAGAAACTCCCACCAAGTACACACAGACTCGACACGTCTCCAAGATCGACGAGATCGAAGTCTCGATGATCAAGTAGGATGAATCAAAGAACAACAGCCGCTGATGTGTTGACATCAGCGGCTGATTTCCATCTTGACATCAAGCTGGCTATTGGTGATTATTTAGCTGTAAGGTCTGACGCTGTTCGGGCTAGGAATTTTCTGCTGCTTTGCTCCGCTGTGTCGTAAGACATCTTCCCAACGGGGCGTGTGCTCTGTGTGCTCTGCAAAAAGACGCGTTGTCTGATTGTCGTTGAGCCGTCGAGTGACGTGCAGTTCTTTGCGGTCTGTTCTTTTCTGAACGGATCGAATTTGAAATATCTTTCCGCGAATTCTTCTCCCTAAAGCTCCTGATCTTGATTGACAGGGCATTTGCGACGACTAGTATTAAATCAAGCTTGGTGTACGGAAATCGAAGTTGACCGTCTCTGTGGCTGATTTCTTCCTGACAGTCGATTTGCAAACGACGTGGTTAAGGTTCGCTGTGAAATCAGTTTTTCAGCTCAAGTTGATAAAACGCTGATAATTGCTAAATCTTTGCAACTATTCTGCTGATACTTGAGACAACGGTTCATTACTTGCCGGGGTTTATACCTGCCAGGTTTCACTTAATGCCAGGGCTGCTAGCAAGATCAAGTGCCTACGATGGCCTGATCAGACTCTGGGCATCCTTCGATCACCGTCAATTTCGGTCGTCAGTCTTCGTTCAAGAAGTCTGTCAGACGAATCACGCGAAGTCAGTGGTTTGACATTCTGCGAGACTTTCACGACGCATTCCACCGTCGTAAAGCTCCTTCTCAAACTGCAGGCAAGTCTTCGTCGTGAATTTCCAGGTTGTTTAGCCACCCTCGTCGTTTGACTGTTTGATTCCAGATCGCGTGATTTTTGGTCGTGTGTTTTCCGAACGTGTGACTCACGAACTGCGAATCGTGTCAGTCGATTCTGATGGGGTGTGATCGGTCGACATGGTCGACTCCGTGTTTCCAGGACGTTTTTCAAGAATTCAAATTCCTGTTTTGTCTTGGCACGTAATTTGATCATCAGTCTGGCATGAAACCCATGTCGTTCAGACCGTGCAAAGCGTAAAACACTGAGTTTCTCACGGATTGGTGATGACGTCCTCTCGCTCAACTGAGACTTCTCAAGCAGCAGATGGTCTGACCTCGCCTCTTACTTCTTTCTTTATTTCCCAAGGATGTGCAATCTCGGATCATCGATGGTGACAACACCTGAGTTCAGCGTATCACAGTCGATACGAGTTCCCAGTGGGCGTTTTCTCGAACCGCTGATCACGAAACGATCTCCATGCTTAATCACGCGGCCGCTTCTGAGTACTTTTGCTCCCCGGCTCCCCCGCGTCAGCCCTCATTGCTGGTTACCTGTTTTTAAGGGACAATGAATGTCATTCGATAGCTCTGAAACCTCTGTTCCCAATCGCCGACGTACCCGTAAGCGGACGACGGCTGAAGATGCTGTGGAACAACCTCTCGAACAAGAAGCTGCTCCTGCTCCTGCCAAGCCGATTACGAAAGCCGCCGCCGCCAAGGCTGCCGCTGCTGCAGAACGTGCCGCCGCTGCTGAGCAGGAAGAAGCTCCCAAGCCCCGCACGACACGCCGTGCTCGCGTCGCCAAGCCTGTTCGTGATGACGATGACTTCGGTGCCTCGCTGGACTTTGAAGCTCCTGTCGTTAAAGAAGAACGCCCAGTCGAAGTCGAGGAAAAACGCCCCGCCGCAGCCAAAGTCAGACGCCGCGCCCCACGTCAGGACGAAGAGCTGAACCTGTCGTTCGATGATTTCGACGATGCGGATGAGCAACCAAAACAAGCGGCTCCGAAAGCCGAACCTCGTCGTCCTGCTCCTCCCGTAGAGCAGCCGTCTTCGTTCCGCAAAGAACGTGACCGCGACGATGTCGAAGAACGCTCTGAACACGTCGAAGACGTTTCTTTTGACGAACCTGCCAAGCCTTCCAGCGATGATCAACAAGGGTATCGTCCACGGGGCGGTAACTTCCAGCGTCGTGATCGCCAGCAAGGGGATCGTCCACAAGGCGATCGTTATGGCGACCGTCAACGCAGTGATCGCCCACAGGGTGATCGACCTCAAGGCGATCGTCAGCCTTACGGCGACCGTTCCCAGGGAGATCGTTCGTACGGAGATCGCCAGCAGGGTGACCGTCCTTACGGCGACCGACACCAGAGTGACCGTCCACAAGGCGACCGTCAGCCTTACGGCGACCGTCCTTCGTATGGAGATCGCCAGCCCTATGGCGACCGCCAGCAAGGAGATCGCCCACAGGGTGACCGACCTCAGGGTGACCGTGGCGGACAAGGGTTCAACGGCGGACGTCGCTATCGTGACCGTTATCAGGGTGGACCAGGTCAGGGTCAGACTCGCGACCGTGGTCCAGACCGTGGCGGTGATCGCGGAGGTGACCGCTTCCAGAATGATCGCGGCGGCAATGGCGGATTCCGTCAACGCAGTGATCGTCCACAGCGACCAGGATTTCAAGGCGGTGCTGGCCAACAGGGCGGCAGCTTCCAAAAGGGTGGCCGCAAGCAGCCTGCCAAGGCCAATTACACCGCTCGTACCACCAGCGGAACGGCTCCCGTCGTCGAGATCAACGGCACTTTCACCGGTGTCCTCGAACTGCACCCCAAGGGCTATGGCTTCCTGAGAGATCCATCCGTTGATTACGGTTCTCAGGAGCATGATCCATTCGTCTCCAGCTCGCTGGTTGAAAAGCACAAGCTGCGTGAAGGGATCATGATCACCGGCCACGTTGGTCCAGGTTCTCGTAACCAGGGTCCACGTCTGCACGAGATCTTTACGATTGATAACCGGGAAGTCGAAGAGTACGAACAACTCAAGCACTTCGACGAACTGACCGCGATCAACCCGTTCGAGCAGATCAAACTCGAAACCGGCCCGACTCCGATCACGATGCGGGTCATGGACCTGCTGACTCCGATCGGCAAAGGCCAGCGAGCCCTGATCGTTGCTCCACCTCGGACTGGGAAAACGATGCTCCTCCAGGACATCGCCAACTCGGTCAGCACCAACCATCCAGAAGTTCACCTGATCGTTCTGTTGATCGATGAGCGACCAGAAGAAGTGACGGAAATGCGTCGCCTTGTTCGCGGAGAAGTCATCGCGTCTTCTATGGACCGCGATGTCGAAAGTCACGTCCGGACGTCTCAACTGATCATTGAACGCGGTAAGCGAATCGCAGAAGCGGGCGGAGACGCCTTCATTCTGCTCGATTCCATCACTCGTACTGCCCGGGCGTTCAACAAGTGGGTTGGCAACACGGGTCGTACGATGACCGGCGGTCTGGATGTCAAAGCCATGGACATTCCGAAGAAAATGTTCGGTCAGGCTCGTCGCTTTGATGAAGGCGGTTCGTTGACGGTCGTTGGAACGGCTCTCATCAACACTGGTAGTCAGATGGATGAAGTCATCTTCCAGGAATTCAAAGGCACAGGGAACATGGAAATGGTCCTCAGCCGCGAACTGGCCGATCGACGCATCTGGCCCGCCATCGACGTTTCCAAATCGGGAACTCGTCGCGAAGAGAAAATCCTTGACCGCGAGACTCTCGAAGGCATCACGATGCTGCGTCGCTCACTGGTCTCTTTGAGCCCGGTCGAAGCCATGGAGCAACTGACTGCCACCTTGAACCGGTTCCCCACTAACAAAGAGTTCCTGCAGAAGATCAAAGCGATCCTGTAAAGAACTTTGCCACTGAGGGCACAGAGAACACAGAGGGAATAAGCAGAAGATTCTTCTGCCCAAGCCTTCAGTTTTCCTCGGTGTTCTCTGTGAACTCTGTGGCTAATCCATATGACTAGTCCAAAACAAAAAGCCCGGAACTGCCATACGGTTGTTCTGGGCTTTTGTCTTTTAGGTCTGCTGGTTAGCCGGGAACTCGAAGGGCAGGGGACGCAGTCAGCCCCTCGTCCTGATTTCGAAAAACGTCTTTCTGCCTGGGTGAATCTTCGGCTGGATGAAATGGAACTCGGGCAGGTGATTGCCCAGGTCTCAGAAAGATACGACGTCTCGATCTGCCTGGATCGACGCGTCGACCCGCATCGCCTCGTGACGCTGGTTGTCAAAGACCAGTCCCTTTCAAGCGCGATTCACCTGATCGCAGAGCAGTCTGAACTTCACGTCGCGATGATCGGCGAAACGATCTTTTACTCTGCTGACGAGCGAGCCGCCCTGCTACCAGCTTGCATCAAGCAATTGAAAGCCGAACTCAAAGGCCCCCCTTTGAAGTTAGCTTCCAGGCGAGCGGTCGAGCTGTTCAAGCCGACCGATGTTTCCTGGGCTGATTTTCAGACGACCGAGGAAGTCGTAACAAATCTCGAGGCTGCGGGACATCTCAAGCTGTCAAACAAAGAGTCGCTGACCTACGACGTCCTCGCCGCTCGGCAGCTACAGCAGATGAGCGAGATGGAAGCGGCGGTCGTCTTCGCGTTTCAGTTCGGCAAGACGATTGCGATCTCACCGAAGATGAGTCGAGAGTCGCCTGTCTTTGAAATCAAAGAGTTACCAACCAACGAAGACTGGAAGCAGGAACTGGCTGGTTTCATCGAGTCGGGCAAGCCAAGCACCACACGCCGCGTTGTGCCCCTTGCCAAACGGGAATTCACACTCAATGTTCCCAGTGCGCGGGCGCGTGATGTCTTGAAAGCGATTGCTGATTCGGGACTCGACCTCACCTATGACGAAGAGCTTCTTAAAAAGTCGGGCATCGACTTGTCCCAGCCAATCTCTCTGGACGTCAACAAAGCGAATATCGACGAACTGCTGGACAAGATCTGCACCCCCATCGGCGCCACTTACACGATCACGGACGAAGCCATCGTCATCAAGCCGCCGCGATAAAGGATCGGATCAGAGCCGCGACTGAAAAGGAGCGCATGACACCGGGGATCCAAGTGCCTGATGTGCTCCCTGTCGGTCGCGGCTCTGATCGCGCAAAAAAAGCCATCGTCACGTTTTATGACGATGGCTTCACTTGATGCTCTCAAATGATCAAAGAACTACTTGAGTTCTCGGACTTTGATGTTGCGGAAAGAAACCACATCGCCGTGGTCTTGCAGGCAGATCGAGCCAGACTTGTGGGCGGCGAAATCTTTCCAGGCCTTGAACTTGGTTGATTCCAGACGCTTCTTCCAGTCATCGCTGCCGATTTCGAAGTCGTACAGTTTGACACCGTTGAGTTTGACCCAGCTGCCGTTCTTTGAATCGATGTGAATGACGTAGCTATTCCACTCGTCCGCTTTGAATGGAGCAACGCCTTCAGCTGGCTTGTACATCTGGTAAAGGTAACCAGACTTCTGAGCTTCGCGCTGATTGCGAGCGTCGTCCAGGATCTGGATCTCTGGACCGGAATAGTAAGAAGGACCGTCAGTGTCGACGACATGGAACATCAGACCGCTGTTGCCGCCTTCAGAGATTTTGAAGTCGAGAGCGAGCTCGAAGTTCTCGAACTGCTTTTCGGTCACGAGGTCGCCACCACCTGGCTTGGCGAGTGACAGAACGCCTTCTTCGGCTTTCCAGTTCTTGCCGTTTTCTGGTTGTTGGCCTTTATAAATCTTCCAGCCGTCGAGCGTCTTGCCGTCGAACAGGAGTTCCCAGCCGGCTGACTTTTCTTCAGCAGTCAGTGTGTTGTCAGCTGCGAACAAAGAGGTGCTGGAGAGGGCAGCCATGGTGAGAACCGTAAAAGCGATTCGAGGCAGGGTGAGACGCATAGGGAGTTCCTTTTCAGACGCGGCGGGATGCGAGTAGATGTCGTCAAGCGACGATCCGATTATGAGCCGTAGTGCTAAAACGGATCAACTATCAGGAATGTCAAAACTTTGAGTTTCCCGACAAAAAGTCTCAAGCCACACGGTAAATTTTCACACTCGATCCCGAAAGGTGATCAGCGGGATTTCGTTGAACAAAAAAGCTGTTGCACTTTGCAGCATGTGCAGCGAAATAGCGTCGCAGCCGACATGGGGGCATTACCGTGCCGGGCCGTAAGTCATTGGTAGATATGAAATTAAAAAATGCACGCCATGTGGTACACGGTGTGCATTCTCTTTTTGGAAGTGTGATAAGTACTGGCCCGCACTTATCGCATGATCCTTAGAGCGTTTCGAACATCGCCCGTTCGGAACGCTCTTTTTTTTGCGCGCAACGAACGGTGAGTAAGGTTTGCTCTCGTTCCATGACCTCCTATGATGACGGAAATGTTCGTCGAAAAAGGGGCTGAATTTTATGAAACGTCGCATTCTGAGTGTGGGGCAATGCCGTCCTGATCATGGTTCACTGGTACGCTTGTTTAACACTCTTTTCCCCGGAATCGAGATCGAAGAAGCCGATGTCGCGAAATCCGCGCTCGAAAAAGCTCAGAACACCCAATACGACCTGATCCTGATCAATCGTAAACTCGATGCGGACTACAGCGATGGACTGGAAATCATCCGCCACTTGAAATCTGATGAGAAGACTTCTCAAACGCCGATCATGCTCGTGACCAACTATCCTGAGTATCACCAGGAAGCGGTCTCGCTGGGAGCGGTCCCAGGGTTTGGAAAAGCCCAGCTGAATGATCCGAAAACCCATGAACTGCTTCAGGCGATCCTCGCGTAAAGCTTCTGTGTTCGGTACCGCTTGAACGCCTTGCTGTCTACAATCGGAAAAAACTTTCGATGAGGCAGAAACGCGGCATGATGACGGACGCATTGAAGAATTCCCGCATGATGAAAGACATTCGGCGTGAGCCAGTTGATACGACTCCCGTCTGGATCATGCGACAGGCGGGGCGCTATCTGCCCGAGTACCGCGAAGTTCGCAACAAAGTCACGTTCATCGAACTTTGCAAACGTCCTGATCTGGCTGCTCAGGTCACGCTCGACGCCCAGCGACTCCTCGGCGTCGATGCGGCGATCCTGTTTGCCGACCTGCTCCCAATTCTCGAACCGATGGGCCTGGACCTCGAGTATCAAAAGGGGGAAGGTCCCGTCATTCACAATCCGCTCTACGACGCGACACAGATCGGCCGCTTCAAAGAACTCGAGAATCCCGATGAGCTCGGCTATGTCTACGAAGCCGTCAAATTGATTCGACGCGACCTTCCTGCCGATATTCCACTGCTCGGTTTCTGCGGTGCCCCCTTCACGATGGCCTCTTATGCCATCGAAGGAGGAGGCTCGAAAAGCTATGTTCGCACCAAAACCATGATGTACTCCCAGCCACAGGCGTGGAGGCATCTGATGGAAACACTGGTCCGCAGTTTGGGACGCTATCTGAATCGTCAGATCGAAGCGGGATGCCAGGCCGTCCAGATCTTCGACAGCTGGGCCGGGTGTCTGTCCGCCGACGATTACGAACAATACGTCATGCCGTACACAAAACAGCTGATCGACTCGGTCCAGGGGGCACCAGTCATCAACTTCCTGACCGGCAATCCGGCGCTGCTCAAACATCAGCGAGCCGCCGGTGGGGCAGTCATGGGGCTCGACTGGCGAATGCCGCTGGCTCAAGCCTGGGAGACTGTCGGGCATGATGTCGCGATGCAGGGGAATATGGATCCTGTGGTGTTGTTTGCCGACCTCGAGACAATCCGGATGAAAGCCAAAGCCGTTCTGGATGGCGCAGCTGGTCGTCCGGGTCACATCTTCAATCTGGGACACGGTGTGATGCCGGAGATGAATCCCGATCACGTGAAGGGACTGGTCAAGATGGTCCACGAAATGGGATCACGTTGATGAGCGTCGACGGGCCATCATCGAACGGTCCGCTGCGTGTCGCGGTGATCGGCGGCGGACTCTCGGGACTGAGCGCCGCCTGGGAACTCGATCGACTCACGACCCAAACGGGACGTGCGATTTCGATCACACTGTTCGAAGCCTCCCCACGCTACGGCGGTGTCTTCGGCAGCCAGCGCATCGGCGACTACCTGGTTGAAACGGGGGCCGATTCCTTTATCACCAATAAGCCCTGGGGGATGCAGCTGGCCAAGGACTTGGGACTCGAAGACCAGCTCATCTCGACGAACGCCCGTTATCGCAGATCGCTGATTCTGCATCGCGGCAGACCTGTCGAAACACCAGTCGGATTCAATCTGCTGGCACCGACACAAGTCTGGCCGATGTTCACGACTCCGCTGCTTTCCTGGAAGGGAAAACTGAGAGCGTTGCGGGAAGCGTTCATTCCAAAGAAATCCGAAATGACCGACGAGTCTCTCGCCTCGTTCGTCCGACGACGCTTTGGCGATGAGCTCCTCGAACGGATTGCGCAGCCCATGGTCGGAGGGATTTATACGTCCGATCCTGACAAGCTCAGCCTGCTCGCGACATTGCCAAGGTTCCTGGAAATGGAACAACAACACGGCAGCGTCATCCGTGCGTTACGTCGGCAGAACAAAAACACCTCCGCCGGGGAAGAGAAGGCCAGCGGAGCCCGCTACAGCCTCTTCATGTCGCTCAAAAACGGCATGTCGACCCTACAGGACGCACTCGCCAAACCCATCCAGCAACGCCACCAACTCCAACTCAACACAAAAGTTGTGTCTCTGAAGGCGAGCGGGCGGGAGCAAGGAGGCCGCTTGCCGATAAGGCAAGATCAAGCCCGACGCGGTAGTCTTCATCAGGGAATTCAACCCCCTGTCTTATGGACCCTCGAACTAAACGACTGCCCAAAGCAATCCTTTGACGCCGTGATCCTCGCTGTCCCAACCTACATCGCCGCTGATCTGCTGGGGACTATCGACCCCGAACTCTCTGGACAGCTCAACCAGATCGAATACGCCTCGACTGCCATCGTCGTCAGTGGCCATCGACTGGCAGACGTCACGCATCCACTCGATGCCTTCGGCCTGGTCATCCCCGCCGTCGAGAAACGGGACATCCTCGCCACGTCGTTCCTGTCACGCAAGTTTGAAGGGCGGGCTCCCGACGGGAAAGTCATCTGCCGTACGTTCGTCGGCGGTGCCATGCAGGCAGAACTTCTTCAGCGAACCGATGATCAGATCATCGAGACCGTCCAGCGAGAACTCGGCTCAATCTTCGGGCTCAAAGGCCAGCCCGATTTTGCGATCGTGTGTCGCTGGAACCGCAGTATGCCGCAGTATCACATCGGACACCTGGAGCGAGTCGCGACGATCGAACAGCGTATCCAGACGCTTCCCAACCTGGCCATGACCACCAACGCCTTCCACGGCGTCGGCCTGCCAGAGGTGATCAAAGAAGCCCGCGAAGCGGCGAAGCGTATATTGGGAATATTGTAGGTCGGCTGCTGCAGCCGACTTCTTGCGTCTGTTGAAGACGGCGGTTACGGCAACCGCCCTACATCAGACCTTGGGCTTACTTCTTCCGCTTGGTCAGCTTTTCGACGAGGCGTTGGAAGCCCGAGAGGTATTTGGGGTAGTCGCGAGTCTTGAAGGCGAAGAACTCGTCGATTTCGGGGTGAGTCGTCAGCAGGAATTTCTCGTCACGGATGCCATTGAGAATCAGGTCTGCGACCTGCTCGGGGGTGACGGCGGACATGTGTAGGAACTGGTGAATCGGGTCTTCGTGGTCGAGGAAGCCGGTGTCGACACCCGCCGGGCACAGGCAGGAAACGCCGATCCCTTTTCTGGCGTAATGAATCGACAGCCACTCCGCGAGGGCGACCGTCGCATGTTTCGTGACGGAGTACGCCGCTGAGCCGATCTCAGTCAGAATACCCGCGGCAGAGGAGGTCAGCATGAAGTAGCCCGACTTGCGTTCGAGCATGCCGGGAACGAGCAGGCGGGCCGCGTAAACGGTCGACATGACGTGCAACTGCCACAATCGCTGCCACTCGGGATCAGGGAGTTCGCAGCCCCCTTTATAGGTCAGTCCAGCGTTCGCGCAGTACAGGTCGACCGGGCCGAGTTCTCCCTCAGCGAGGTCAATCAGGCGTTTGACGTTTGTTTCGAGCGTGAGATCACAGACGCAGGGGATCCCGCCAATTTCTTCAGCCGTCTGATTGGCAGCCAGCGGGTCGATGTCGGCAACAATAATCCCCTTGGGCTGTTCTTTGGCGAACCGCTGACACATAGCCCGCCCGATGCCTGACCCGCCGCCCGTGACGACGATCACTCGATCTTTCAGTTCCATCCTGAAATCAATCTCTCTGGTCGTGGAAACAAATGGATTCGCCGATGCGCAAGCTTGGGACGTTAGCACAACTTGTCAAAAAGATGCTACCCGTTTTTCTGCTGAACGAAGCCGTTTCTCCAAAGAAAAACCGCATGTCGCGAATGAAGCGACATGCGGTTCGTGTTTTTTTAGAAAGATGATCGCTGTATTGATCAGTGAGTGGCGACGGGTTCACGAGCGTGGTCGGCTTCGTGAATATCCTTGGCCTTGTAACCACCCTTGCTGGCGAAGTACATGATCAGAATGATGTAGCCGGCGAGCATCGCCATCGGGAAGTAGATCATGTCCGCCAGTGCTTTCTGCTTGCTGTTGGCGCGAACCTCAGCGACGAGTTTCTTAGCTTCTTCTTGCTTGTCGGGAGCAACTTCGGCAATCTTTGCATTGAGTTTCTCGTCCGAGATCGCGTTGTAATTCATGATCTCATAGATGCTGCGTTCTTGAGTCACCGTCAAGCCGCCGTCTTGCTGGACAATACCGGGGACCATTTCGGTGATTTCTTTGCTGCTGGCAACGGCTTTGTTCTCGTTCTGGACCTGCAGAACCCCGATGTACGTGCCGCCCAGCGTTCCGACAGCGAGCATTCCAATGCCGCCCAGAGCGTTCAGGGTGAAGGCACCACCTTTCGGACACTGCTCAGCCACAACACCGAGCATCGTCGGCCAGAAGAAGGTCTTCGCAACGCCATAAATCGTTGCAGCGACGAAGATCATCATGCCCTGCGTAATCGACAGCGTATAGAGCCCGATGATTGCCAGTACGGAGCAACTGGCAAGCAGTCCCAGGGGAGAGATCTTGTGCACGATCGGACCAGCGAAGAATCGCAGGACCATCATGATCGCCGAGGTGTAAACCAGCACCCAGCCAGGATTGAAGTTGCCCTTGGCGACTTCTTCCATGATCGAGGTAATCCAGCCATCTGTCCCGAGTTCGGTCGTTGCAAGTGGCATCATGATCAGAATCATGAAGAACATCAGCGGGCTGCCGAGGGTCTGAGTGTAAGCCGTGAAGGCAAGGACCATCGCGACGCCTAGACCGATGAAGATGTACTTCGTCATCGCATCTTGCGGTTGGAAGAAGTCGAGGAGTTGAAGGGTAATCAGGAAGCCCACAACACTCGCTCCCAGGAAACCGAATTCCTGAAGCATACGTCGGTAAGAAACTCCCGAGGCGACACGTTCAGAGACAGGGAATTTGAGCGGGGTCAGCATGATACCGAAAATCACAGTCGGGATCGCGATCAGCTGAATTTTGTAAATCCATGGAATCACCATGCCCGACTCAGCCAGCCCAATCAGCAGCAAACCAGCAAGAACCAGTCCGCCCGGCCAACCTGCGTGCAGAATGTTGAGCCACTTGGTCTTGTTGTGGCTGAACATGGTCGCGACCAGCGGGTTGATGAAGGCTTCTACTGTTCCGTTGGAAAGACCGAGGATCAAAGAGCCCCAGTAAAGCAGCTGGAAGGAAAGCTCTTTGTTTGTTCCGACTGTGTTGTAAGCAGCCGTCGCCATTCCGACCCAGGTCAGATAACCCAGGAAGGCGATATACATCGCGACTTTGTAGCCGATGCGATCGATGAACAGACTGAAAAGAATGATACTGACAGCAAACGGCCAGATACCAATTCCCTGGAGGCGTCCGAGTTGAGCGGGGTCGAGGCCGTAAATGCCCGCCCATTCATTGAGCAGGAACATCCGTGTGATGAAGCCGAATGCCGTCGTGATCAGGGCGATGAAGCAGCCCCAGAACAGGACGTAGGAATGTCCAGGGGCGCTTGCCGTTGGAATACCCTGGGCTGCATAGTCAGCAGCGACAGCTGGTCGCTCGATTGGCTTCGAAGAAACAGGAGGCTTCGGTTCGGACATCGGGTCTCTCCGCAGGAAAGGATGCGTGTTCGTCGTGGATAGTCGTAGAGAAAAAGTCAGCAGTCAAAGGCAGGTCCGGGCTTTTTAGCGACTTCATGAGCAGACGAAATGAAGTCGTCACCAAGACAAAAATCGCACCGCAGGCAGTGGCCAAGCCGGCACGGGCATTCATCCTAGCGAGGGGATCGGATGAATTCCACATCCATCAATATCGAATTATTGATAAAAAGCAGCTTCGATCGATGCGTCATTGGCAATCCGAATTTCAGCGACGCAAAACCAATAAACTGGCCCGTCGTTCAACATGGACCGGACCAGGAAGATCAAACGAAGTCCGCTTCGTTTCCAGAGCGGTTGATAATTTTTGCCACTCGTCAAACCCCATTTTTTGACGCGGCCAGCCGAGTGTTGTCCACAATAAGACCAACGCTTCTCGACGGATTAAGGCCGGTTGCGCAGCGAAGGACGTCGCATCCAGACGGGCATATTCCGCCGACGATTCCAGCAACGCGGACTCAAGAAGTTTGAGCGCCGTCGACTTCAAATAATCGTCGACTTCGCGCGCCTGCTGAGCCAGACGGAGCAGGGCGGTTTCGGCTTGTTCGTTGTATTGAGACGTGAGCAATGGCAGCAGTTCATGACGAAGTCGATTGCGGGTCCAGTCGAGACTGACGTTGGACTCGTCCTCTCGAAACGGTTGTTCCAGCTGGGAAAGGTAGGACAAAAGCTCCTGTTTCGAGACAGACAAAAACGGTCGCAACAATGCCACTCTGTCTGAGAGCATGCGCGAATCCGCCATCCCGGCCATCCCGGCGATCCCCGTCCCGCGGATGATGTGATGCAGGACAGTCTCTGCCTGATCCGAGGCATGATGAGCCGTCAGAACGAGGGGGATCTGCAACAGTTTGGCCGTTGCGACGAGAAAGGCATACCGTTGATGCCGGGCAGCCGCTTCACTCGGCTTTTCTCGCGTCCAGTCAGCTTCGCCGACGTGGCAGGGAATGGACAGCGTTTTGCAGAGCTGCTCGACAAACGACTGGTCATCCAGCGATGCCTGACCCCTGAGATGATGCTGGAAATGGGCGACTTCGAGGTGAATCGTCTTTTCATCACGCAGTTCAACAGCAGCACGCAGCAGGGCAATACTGTCGGCTCCCCCGGAGACTGCCAGCAGCACGCGATCCTGATTTTTCAGCTTCTCACCCAGAATCTGGGCAAGCGGCGAAAGCTGCTCGTCGGGACTTCGCCGGGGCTGCGACATCGAGATTTCGAATCCTGTTGTATGTGTGCGCGTGGATATTGACCCAAAAATCGAGTCTGTTACGATGCGTGATGCAGGTCTATCGGCCACTTCGGGAACTCACACGTCGTCGCATGTACCGCATGACGACGGAAGACCCGGGATAGCAGATGAATCTGCGTCGTGTCCACAGGACATGACGCGCGCGGCCAGCCTTCTCTTGCGAACACGTCTTGGCATCTGCTCTGAAGTCATTCTCAAACGAGGAACCGTCCACGTCACGCCTGTGACCACTCTCGCTTGCCTGTTTCGGGTAAGCGGATCGTTTTGTTTTCTCTATCAATCTCGAGTCTGCCACGAACAGCGGCGATGCGGAATTCTTAGAAAACACGTTGATCGAGTGTACGAGTTGTCGGACGGGAATCCAATGTCAGACGGGTCGTGGTCGTTTGTTTGGCCTTTCGCAAGCCTGGTGATGAGCTGGCTGTCGCGAGCGTTTTTGTACGTTCGTCGGTCTGCTCGAAACATGCTGCAATGCGCCCAGACGGCTCTGCTGAAGGTCTGGTCGCTGTCGAACCTGCACGGTTTGATCGAGGCCCCTTCACGCACGCCTCGGCTGGTTCATGATCATCGTGGCGGGCTGTTAACCGGCCTGCCACGACGCTGTCCGCCGCCGAACAGGTTGTTCCACTTCTGTCGAAGGTCTTTGCCTGCCATGTCAGAGAGCCTGCGATGTTGTCTCATCGGAAAACCATTCGCTCGATCGCGCGTTGTCTGGGAATTCTGTCACTCTCATCCCCCAGGTCCTTATTTCGCCTGAATGGTGATGATGTCTCCGCTGTCACGCACAGACTCCTTCCTGGTTCTTCGGAATCAGCAGATAAATCTGGAGGAGGACTGCCATGGATCCCACACTTGCACTTGTACTTGGCCTGGCCCTGGGCCTTGTTGTCGGTTTCTTTGCCGAACGGATGCTCAAGTCATCGACTTATAAAACAGCCAAACAAATCATCGACGAAGCTCACCGCGAAGGTGAAACGATCAAGAAGTCGGCTGAGGTCGATATCAAAGCTGATCTGATGAAGCGTCGGGAAGGGCTCGACAGAGAAATCGACAAACTTCGCGACGACCTGAAAGAACAGGAACGACGCCTTGATAAGCGTGAAGTCCAGGTCGAAGAAATTCAGAACGACATGCGGAAGAAAGAACGCATGGTCGAGGGGATGCAGTCCCGCCTGACGGAGCGTCTGAAATCAGTCGAGATGCGCGAAGCAGAACTCTCCAAGATCGTCAAACAGGAGCAGGACGAACTGTTCAAGATCTCTGGCCTCAACAAAGATCAGGCCACGACTCGCCTGCTGGATCGCCTCGGCCAGGAACTGCGCAACGAGACCGGCGCCGTGATTATGAAACACGAAGCGACCATTCGTGAAACGGTCGACTCCAAGGCTCGCGAAATCATCGGCATGGCGGTTCAGCGTTACGCCTCTGCTCACACGTCGGAAACAACGGTCTCCACCGTCGATATTCCCAACGACGAAATGAAAGGCCGGATCATCGGCCGCGAAGGGCGCAACATCAGGGCGTTTGAAAAAGCGACCGGCGTCGATGTCATTGTCGACGATACGCCTGGCGTTGTCATTGTCTCGGCGTTTGATAATGTCCGTCGTGAGATCGGCAAGATCACGCTGCGAAAGCTGATTCAGGACGGTCGGATCCACCCGACCCGTATCGAAGAAATCGTCGCGGAAACCCAGAAGGAAATGGATGAGCACATCCTGCGTCTGGGTCGCGAAGGGGCTCAGGAAGCAGGTGTCCACGGCCTGCACGAGAAACTGCTGCAACTGATGGGACGACTCAACTTCCGCGTCTCGTACTCGCAGAACGTCCTGCGTCACTCGATTGAAGTGGCTCACCTGACTGGCATGATGGCTGAGCAACTCGGCCTCGATGCCGACCTCGCCCGTCGCTGCGGTTTCACGCACGACATCGGCAAAGCTGCTGACCATGAAATGGAAGGTGGTCACCCCGCCATCGGTGCAGACCTTCTCAAACGCTATGGCGAAGGGGGAGAAGTCGTTCACTCCGCTGCTGGTCACCACGACGACATTCGTCCCGAGTACATCTACACCGTTCTCGTCGCCGCCGCGGATGCGATCTCAGCTGCCCGTCCGGGCGCACGGCGCGAGACCCTGGAGAAATACGTCCGACGACTGGAAGAACTCGAAGCCCTTGCCTGCGGCTTCCCCGGCGTTGAGCAGACCTTTGCGATTCAGGCGGGACGCGAAGTCCGTGTCATCGTCGACTCGAAGCAAGTCAACGACCGCGAAGCCGCCGCGATGGCGCGTGATATCGCCAAGGCGATTGAAGACCAGCTGACGTATCCCGGTGAAGTCCGCGTGACCGTGCTGCGTGAGACACGCGCAGTTGGAATCGCAAGGTAATTCGCAACAGTTTCCAGTGATCATTGCAGTTCTTTTCGAAACGGGTGCAGGAGTCAATTTCCTCACCCGTTTTTCATGCGCATGTGCTTGCAAATCACATATCAGCGACTCATGATCGGTTCGCGAATGAATCAAAGTCAACGACCATGTGAGGATGCCAACGATGTTTGACGCCATGACCCGACGCGAAGCGATGCAGTTCCTCTCTGTTTCGATGGCAGGCTTGTCATTAGGGGGCTACACCTCAACCGCATTCGGCTATGCCAAAAACGAAACGCTCAATGTCGGCCTGATCGGCTGTGGCGGTCGACTGCGAGGTGCCTTGCTGGCGGGGCTGGAAGGGGTTCCGGGCGTTAACGTGACGGCGATCTGCGATGTTTACACGAAAAACCTCGACGCGACCAATAAACGACTGGCGGAGTTGAAGTCGCTGTCGAAATCGAAAGACATTTTTCAGACGGGCGACCATCGCGCCTTGCTCGACCGACCGGACGTCGATGCGGTCATCATCGCGACCCCGGATCACTGGCACGTCCCGATCACGATCGATGCCATCGAAGCGGGGAAGCATGTGTATGTCGAGAAACCTGTCTCGCATGATGTTGAGGAAGGCAAGAAACTCGTCGAGGTCAAACAGCGTCATCCCAAGGTCGCGGTGCAGGTCGGCGCGCAGCAACGTACGATGCCTCATATTCAGGTTCTCAAGAAGAAACTCGATGCGGGTGAGATCAACCTTGGACCGATTCATCGCATTCACATGCAGTGGCACCGCAATCAGCGTAGACCGTTTGAATACGTCGTTCCGAAGATCAACCCGGCCGATGTCGACTGGAAGCGATTCCTCGGGAACGCTCCTGATCAGCCATTTGATGCGTACAAGATGGCCAACTGGCGATGGTTCTGGGACTTCGGCAACAGCATGCTCGGCGACCTGATGGTCCATTGGCTCGATGCAACAAACTACTTACTCAACCTGCCACTGCCCGGTCAGATCGTCGCGGTCGGCGGTTCTTACCTCGCTGGTGATAAACGCGAAGCCCCCGACGTCATGCAGGCGGTACTCGACTATCCCAACGAAAAGATCCAGGCCGACTTCTCTCACAACCTGACCAACAACGACCGCAAAGCCTGCACGATCATCGAAGGTCTCAACGCGACGTTGTACTTCGACCGTGGCCGATATGAAGTGACCCAGCAATTGAACAACGACCAGGAACCCGGCGAGATTATCGACAGCAATATCGTCGGCGAAGGCCCCAAGGGAAAAGATTTCTACAGCTCTTACAACGGCGAGACGTTGCACCTGGCCGACTGGACCGCCTCGATCCGTGAGAGTCGCGAACCACTCGACACTGTCGAAGCCGCCGTCCAGGCTGCAACGACCGCGCAATATGGAAACATCTCATATCGCGAAAAACGGATCGTGCAAATCCCGTAGGGTCCGCTGTGCGGACCGTAATGCGTGATATCTCAAGGACAGATGTTGTCTTCGGATAAGATTCCAACGGATCGCTGGAGTGTTTGCTATTTGATGGTCCGCACAGCGGACCCTACGGGAATCGGCGACGTTAATCTCTGGCTTGACTGCGTGGTCGCATACCAGCGTGAAGTCTGACGAGTCACTGCCGATTGAAAGATGACTCCAAACTGCGAGAAAAGCGAAGGGGATCCGCTCATCTTTCGCCAAATGATGTAGTTGGCATGAAACCTGCCTAATCGTCGAGGGAAAACATCGTCCCCCGCTCCATTAGTCTTTGCAGGAGAGCTCTTCATGGCCCCTCAATCTGAGTCTGCTGATAATGCACCGGCATTCGCCGATCCGCGAACTTTTTATCCTCAGCCACCATTCAAAAATCAGAAGGCCTTCGAGCCGCCAGGCGAGACAGAGGATATGGATCCGCAGCCCGAGTACGGTCTGAAGACCTATACGGGGAGTAACACTCTTAAAGGACGTGTGGCGCTCATTACTGGAGGAGACAGCGGCATTGGTCGCGCCATCGCGGTTGCATACGCCAAAGAAGGGGCCAAAGTAGCCATCTCTTACCTCGATGAAGAGACAGATGCCAAACGGACTGCGGAAATGATCAAGCAGTGTGGCTCAGAAGCCCTGTTACTTCCGGGGGATATTCAGAATCGCAAACATTGCGATTCTATTGTCAAGAAAACAATTTCGACATTTGGCAGCATCGATATTCTCGTCAACAACGCCGCCTACCAGATGACGGTGGATGATATCAAAGACATCGACGACGAAATGTTTGACCGCACGGTCAAGACAAACGTCTACGCGATGTTTTATCTATGTCGAGAGGCTCTGGCACACATGAAGCCCGGCACGTGCATCATCAATACCGCGTCGATCCAGGGCTATGATCCGTCGCCGAATCTGCTGGCGTATGCGATGACAAAATCCGCGATGATCGGCTTTACCAAAGGGCTCGCGAAGATGGCGCTGACGAATCATGGTGTTCGCGTCAACGCGGTCGCACCAGGACCCGTCTGGACCCCGCTCATCCCGACAACGATGCCTGAGGAAAAGTTCCAAAGCTTTGGAGCCGACACGATCTTCCAGCGTCCTGCCCAGCCCGCCGAACTGGCTCCACTTTACGTCTGGCTGGCCTCACCGCTCGCCAGCTATGTAACCGGAGAAGTCTATGGCTGCACAGGTGGAAAGACACCGTTCTGATCGACTGCAAAGCGGGATCAGCAGGCTCCATACCTACCGCTGTCCCGCATTCATCCGGCCACCAGCCTGCCGAGGTCAAGCCCTGTGTGCCACGGCTGTGTCAGACGTGTCTTCGCACAATAAACGCCCATTTCCACGGCTGTCACAGCCGTGGCACACGTCAGACTCACCTATAGCCGTGGCTTGACCTGTTTGACCGGTGCATCCCCCGCTCGATGCCCTTGTCGTTTCACGGGACGAGAGAAAATTTTGCCGCCGGAAGTGACGTAAAGCATCTGGTTGTTCTCGCCGCCGAATGCGAGTTTCTCGACGGGGGCGTTTGTTGGGAGTGGCAAAATGCAACGGACGCGGCCGGGGGCATCGCAGACCTGCACACCCAAACGCGTGGCGATGTAAACGTAGCCTTGGTGATCAACAGCCATGCCTTGAGCACCGCTGCCATCGGTATCATCCGGTGTATGGAGATAGAAGTACGGCTCGGTGTACAGCAGCTGGCCGTCTTTGCCCACAATCGAGCTGTTGATGTAGTTTTTGGTCGGCTCAGCTTGATACGCAACTGAATAATCGGGCGAGTACGTGACTGCTTTCGTCGATAGGGTCATGCCGTGGGCCGAGATCGACTCTGGCTGTGTAAAAAGGTCTTTGATAGTAGAGGAGTCTGTCACTTCGACCCAGCCTTTGTCGGCGTAGAACAGCTCTTGGTAATCGGGCGAAGCTTTGCCTGCTTTCGGGGCTTCCGGCCAGTTTTTCCACAGAAAACGCATGGCATCGGGGAAGACTTCCGTAGCATGTTTAGCGTTATGCGCACCATCTTCGCTGAAGGCGTGATCGACTTCATAGCCCATGAACTGCAAGGCACGTAGCATCATGTTGTTCGCCATCCACCAGTCGCCGGCGTAGATATTGAGATCCTGGGCACCGTCTTCGAGGAAAACCCGGATCGGCTTTGGTTCGTACTTACGAATCAAGGTCGCATAGGCATCAGCTCCCCGGAGTCCGACGTACGTTCCCACCCCTGTGAAAACGCGAGAGAACTGCTCTGGCTTCTCCCAGGCGACGGTAAAAGCACAAACCCCGCCACTCGAGTTGCCCGACATACAGCGATCGGTCCCGCGATCAGACAGCTTGATAGGAAGCCCTTTGGACGTCTTTTTCGTCTCGACATCGGGAAGAAGCTCTTCCAGCAGAAAGTTGGCGTAACGTGGCCCGACCGCATCGTACTCATAGCTGCGATTATAGCGACCCAGACCCCTTTCGAAGCTGGCCCGATTTTCTCCCGGCTTGATGAAGACCCCAATCGTCACCGGCATCTCCCCTTTGTGAATCAATTCATCAAAGACGTTGGGGGCGTTGTACATGATGCCGTCCTGGCAGATGTAAACGCAGGCGTCTTTCGTACCGTCGTATTGAGCGGGGACGTAAACATTGTAGTCGCGGACAGTGCCCGGATAGATCTTGCTCTCCTTGAACTCAAATTTCAGGATTTCACCCTTCGGCCAGACAGGCTTCTCAGCTGATTTTTCCTGGGCCATCAGAGGAGGAGCGGCAAGGAGAAACATCCCCAGGACAACGGCGAGGCGCAGCGACGTCATGTGTGATCTTCCAAAAATTGAGTGGGATCAGCGAAATTTGATTGATCCTCCGAGAGTACACCGCCGTATTGGGTTTCGTCAAACGACGGATCATCGTTGCTTCATGCATAGCGCATGAACTATGCTCTCCAGAGCAAACTGCCCTTTAACACGAGAAAATGTACGAGCCGGACATTCTCGCGTGACACCAAGGACACCACGACCATGAACTCCGCCACTCAGTTCAAAATTGTCCCCGACGAAAGCGAACTGAAATCGATCGACCGCCAGATCGGTTTTCACCCGACAGTCAATGAGCACCCCCAATCGCTGACCCGCGAGCAGATCAAGCATTTCAACGAACATGGCTACGTTGCACCGGTATCGATTTATACCGTCGACGAAATTCTCGCGATTCGTATCTATTTTGATGATTTGCTCAACCGAGTGATCGCAGACGGCGGCACCAGCTATTCGATCAGCAGTGCCCATCTAAAATACGGACCTGTCTACGATATCCTGACGAATCCGAAGATCGTCGCGTGCGTCAAAGACCTTCTGGGCGAAAACGTCGTCGGCTGGGGCTCCCACTTCTTCTGCAAAATACCCAATGATGGCATGACCGTCGCCTGGCACCAGGATTCCAGCTACTGGCCTTTGACTCCGACGAAAGCCGTCACTGTCTGGCTGGCGATCGATGATGCAGATGTCGAAAATGGCTGCATGCGGTTCTTGTCAGGCTCGCATCACTATGGGCATGTGACGTATAAAGAGAGCAATCCCGAAGAACACAATGTTTTGAGTCAGACCATCGACAATCCTGAACAGTACGGAACGCCGGTCAACGATATCCTCAAGGCCGGGCAGATCTCTCTTCACAGCGATCTGCTGCTGCATGGCTCGGAAGCGAACAATTCGACCCGACGCCGCTGCGGCCTGACACTGCGTTATACACCAGCAGATGTGCATGCCGCTCTTGGCTGGAATGCCAAAGGCGTGGTTGTGGCAGGTGTTGATTCGTCCGGTCACTGGGCCAACCCGCCACGACCGACGGAGAGCTGATCTGTTAAAGCGAATATCTCGATGGTCGCTGTCACCATAGATAAAGTGAGAATTGAAGCTTATGTCGACGATCGAAGACTCGTCCCTGAACTCTCGTGATTCATTCGTCAAAGACCTGCTGGCTGGTCTGGTTGTCTTTCTCGTGGCATTGCCTCTCTGCCTTGGAATTGCCCGGGCAGCGGGTGCTCCCGCGATTGCAGGCATCATCTCGGGAATTGTCGGCGGAATCATCGTCGGTGCCTTAAGTCGCTCTCAGACATCGGTGAGTGGCCCTGCAGCCGGTATGGCGGCTATCATGCTGGCAGAAATCTCCCGTCTGGGAAGTTTTCCAGCCTTGCTGTCTGCCGTCGTCGTGGCGGGTGTGATTCAGATCCTGATGGGGACAATCCGAGCCGGATTGATCGCGAAGTTCTTTCCTTCCAGCGTGATTAAAGGACTCCTCTCGGCGATCGGGATCATCCTCATTCTTAAACAGATCCCTCACTTGTTCGGGCACGATACAAACTTTGCAGGCGACATGTCCTTTTACCAGCCGGATCAGGAAACAACTTTCTCAGAGTTTCGAGGCATCTGGTACGACTTTCACCTCGGGCCTGCGATCATCGGCATGATCAGTCTGGCTTTAATGATCGCCTGGGAAAAAATCGAAATCTTAAACAAAGGTCGCATTCCCGTCGCCATCGTGATCGTCGTGCTGGGACTCTTGCTCAATTCCATTTTCAACATGATCGGCGGACATCTTGTTGTCGCGCCATCTCACCAGGTGACCATTCCTCCTGGAAACTTCTTCACGACGCCAGACTGGTCTGCCTTCGGCGATTCCAAACTCTACATCTCTGGGATCACCATCGCGCTCGTGGCTTCGCTGCAATCACTGCTGAACATTGAGGCGATCGATCGACTTGATCCCAAGAAGCGTACCACGCCTCCCAGCTGGGAACTGTTTGCCCAGGGCGTCGGAAATCTTGTGTGTGGATTGATCGGCGGTGTCCCGGTGACATCGGTCGTCATTCGAAGTTCCGTCAACATCGACTCCGGCTCGCAGTCCAAACGCTCGACCATTTTTCACGGCGTTCTACTGGCAGCCGCGATTTATTTCTTTGCACCACTGATCAACAACATCCCGCTTTCGTGTCTGGCAGCCATCCTGATCGTCACTGGTTACAAACTCGTCTCCCCTGAGCAGATCAAAGACATGTGGAATCGAGGTTGGGTCCAGTTCATCCCGTTCATTGTCACTGTGCTCGCCATCGTTTTTACCGACCTTTTGGTCGGGATTCTTATCGGGCTGGGAACGAGCGTTTATTATATCCTCCGCAGCAATCAGGCTCGTCCTCTGCGACGCATCGTCGAGCGTCACCTCTCTGGCGACGTCATGCGAATCGAACTCGCTTCTCAGATCACCTTCCTCAACAGAGCCGCATTAGGCGATGCGCTTTACGCTGTTCCCAAAGGTGGTCACGTTCTGATCGATGCCCGCAATACGGTCTTCATCGATCCGGATGTTCTCGACATGATCAACGAGTACAAAACTGATTACGCCCCGGCACGCGATATCAAAGTCAGCATGCTCGGCTTCCGCAGTAAGTACAACGTCGAAGATGATATCCAGTACGTCGAATACTCCGACCGAGACCTGCAGGATAAAATGACCCCTGCCAGCGTCCTCGAGATCCTCAAAGCCGGTAATAAACGCTTCCTCGAAGGTCGACCACTCACGCGGAACCTGACCCGTCAAAAAGACGGGACGGCTCAGGCCCAGTTCCCAATGGCTGTCGTCCTCGCCTGCATCGATTCGCGAACCCCGTCGGAACTCGTCTTCGACCTCGGGCTGGGCGATGTTTTCTCGGTCCGTGTCGCGGGGAACACGGTCAACGACAAGATCCTGGGAAGCATGGAATACGCCTGCAAAGTCGCCGGCGCCAAACTTCTGGTTGTCATGGGGCACTCCCGATGCGGGGCCGTCAATGCGGCGGTCAGTTTTCTCGCCAGTCATCAGCGTGCCGACGAAGTCACGGGCTGTCAGAATCTGCAGTCACTGATGGATGATATTCAACAAGTCGTTGATGGCCCGGCTCGCGAGCGAATCTCGACGATGTCGCCCGAGGAAATCGCCGTCTTCGCCGATGAAATCGGCAAGCAGAATGTGCGAGCAGTGATCAATCGAATTCTTGAGCAGTCCGACACGCTAAGGACGTTGCACGAGGAAGGCAAAATTGGCATCGTCGGAGCCTTCTACGATGTCACCGACGGCGGCATCCGTTTCCTCGAACTGATGGGCGTCGATGCCTCTCACGCCGACAAGACACTCGCCATGGCGAACTGATTCAGAAATGACTTTGATCGAAATTCTCACCACGAAAGAATGCGAAGATGCGATCCTTGCTCCTCCCCCTGTTGACCTTGGGAATCCTGATGGTGACAACGACAACCCGCGCCGAAGACGCCAAGCCGATGTATTACGTCCTGCAGACCTATCACTTTACTCCTGAACAGAATACTGCGGTGGTCGATAAGTATCTGAAAGATGCGTTCCTCCCCGCGCTCAAAAAGAAAGACATCGGCCCCGTTGGTGTCTTCAGTCATAAAAAAGCAGAAGATTCGAAAGACATCTACGTCCTGATCCCGTTTGAGTCTCTCGAAACCTACGAATCACTTTACGAAGAACTCGCAGCCGATAAGGATTTCGTCGAAGCTGCGAAGGACTATTGGCTCGCCACCAAACAGCAGCCACCGTATGCCCGTCTGGAAACGCAGATCAGCAAAGGCTTCAAGAACGCCCCCGGACTGATGGTCAACTATGACACCCTGAAGAAAGACGGCCACTACTTCGAAATGCGGGTCTACAAAAGCCACAACGAAGAATATGCCCGACGCAAAGTCGCGATGTTCAACGACGATGAACTAGACGTCTTCAAAGAAGCAGGCGTCGAACCGATCTTCTTCGGCCAAAACCTCGCCAGCTCTCATAATCCTGCGTTGACCTACATGATGGTCTTCGAATCCGAAGAAAAGCAGAAAGCCACCTGGGACAAATTCCTCGGCTCAAAAAGCTGGGCCGCCGTCAAAGACCTGCCCAAGTACAAAGACACGGTCTCTGAGATCATCAAGGTCGTCCTTGTATCAAAGCCCTATTCACAAATCTGATCAGATCAAGATCTAAACGAGCGCATGAAAAAGGGGAGACATTCAGTCTCCCCTTTTTGCTAAGCCCTAAGCCCCAATTCCTAAGCCCTACTTCACCGCAGCAATCGCCTTGGCGTAATCTGGCTCGTTGGCGATTTCAGAAACATACTCAACGTGAGCCAGCTTGCCATCAGGGTCGACGACGAAGATCGCGCGGCAGAAGCAGCGATCAAGTCCGCCACCCTGGATCAGAACGCCATAGCTCTTGCCGAATTCTGCCGTGCGGTGATCGCTCAAAGCAGCGACGTTGGAAACACCTTCAGCGCCACACCATCGCTTCTGGCCGAACGGCAGGTCGGTGCTGACGACGTAAACCTGAGTGTTGCTCAGCTTGGCAGCTTCTTCGTTGAATTTCTTCGTTTCCATGCTGCAGACAGGGGTGTCCAGAGACGGAACAGCGGCGATAATACGGTACTTACCGGCTGAATTGGCCAGCGTCACATCTTCCAATGCATTGCTTTGCAGCTTGAAATCAGGAGCGGCATCGCCAGCTTTGAGTGGAGTGCCGGCGAGCGTGACAGGATTGCCTTTCAGCGTCACAGAAGCCATGATGATGTATTCCTTTTGCGTTATCGAATCTTGGATGTAAACAGACACGTCCACTCGATTGTAACAGGTCGACCCAAAGATTCACCACTCACAGAGGATCTCACTACAGAGTTACCTCTCCCCGTTAGAAACCATCATGGAGAGAGTAAGAGAACCACAGATAAACACGGATTCACACAGATTAAGAGCATGCAGGGTCATGAGAATTCTGAGAGAAGTTACTATTTGATTCCGTCTCATGGCTTTCTTATCTGCGTCGATCCGCGTTTATCTGCGGTTTGAATCCCTTCCCTTCCTAATTGTCTGATCCGTGTTACTTCGTGTTCATCCGTGGTTTTCTTCTTCTCCGTGAGCCTCTGTGTTCCCCTGTGCCCTCTGTGGTAAAACTCTCGTCTTATGCACCA
>SXPC01000157.1 GCA_005778225.1 Planctomyces sp.
CGGACATACTCGGAAAGATTTCCACCATCGATCCCTTGGATGACGGCAATGATATTGGAGGGGGCAGCGAGGGTAAATTTATAGACATCAATGTCATTTGTCTGGGCGACATTCTTGATGGGAGCAGCGCCTGAAGTGAGAGTGGCAGCCGTTGCAAAAGTGCTTCCAACGTCGGTTGATTCTGTGATCTCGGCGGTATTCAGGCTGATCTGATAAGCCGTGTTGTCATAGTCTTCGTTATTATCAGGCGTTGTGATCCAGATGAAATAGGTACCCGCTTCAAGAGCTTCGTTGATGATCAGTCCGGCACCGGTCACGTAGTCGAAAGTTTCCAGAGAATCGTTGTTGTTCGGAGAGCCATCACCGCTGAAGTCACGGAAGAGTTGGACGCGAACATGTTCGGAAAGATTGGTTCCATCGATCCCCTGAATCGAGGCAATGATATTAGACGCGGCGGTGAGAGTGAACTTGTAAACGTCGGTATCGTTGGTACGAATAACATCTTGAAGAGCGCCTGCGCCCGATACTAATGTTGTGGCGGTACCAAAGTTCGATCCAGCGTCTGATCCAAATGTTGAACCAGCGGCAACTTCAAGAGAATAGTTTTGGACTGTGGCACTCGAGTTATAGATACGGATATAATATGTACCGGCGCTGAGAGCTTCTGAAAGACTTGCTTCAGGGTTGACGTTGATGCTTTCAAGCAACTCGTAGTTATCCAGATTAAGGTTACCGTCTCCTTCGAAATAAAGCTGGAGTATCGTATTTTGTGTCAGTCCGGCGAGGTGAACCGCAACATTTGTGTTGCCGGTAATCGTGAACTTATAAACGTCTACCATGTCCGCGCTACTGAGGGACCCGTTGAGGGATTGTGGTGCGGTTGTTCCCGTCAGATTTCCGAAGTCACCTGCAGTGCTGATGGTATTGTTTGGGTCACTGTCTGTCGCGCTGAGGAGAATTCGGGGCTCGAGTGCGATGTCAGCTGTAGTATGAGGAGTTGTATTGCGAAGAGAACGGCGTCTGGCTGTTTGATGAGCAACAGCATAAAGAACTGTATGAGAGAGTTTTTTTCTAAGATCAGCGAGAGATGGAAGCAGCATCGACTTGGCCCTTTACTCGTGACACGTTCTTGGAAGCAATTAGGAGGTCTGGGAGGGTTGTGACGAATGTCCTGCCAGGCCGACATGTCGTAGATAGTGCCTATCTGATTACGAGTGGTCAAGCGGATAGATTTAAATTGCGTTAATTTTCTGCAATTAAAACACTTCAGCGATTACTCTGCGCAGCGCGCATTAAAAAACACGCCGCGGCAACCGGGGCGTGTTTTTTATGGTCATGCTGTGGTCTTTGAGGCTCCCTTGAGGAAAAGAGCCTGTTGGGACTTAGGCGAGTTGCTTGCGTCGGGCGACGAGAGTCCGGACGCGTTCTGCCAGCAGAGCGGCGTCGAACGGTTTGCGGAACGTCTCGTTGAAGAGAGTACGGTCGAAGCCGATTGCGTTGTCGTCATCGCTGAGCAGGCCAACGAGGACGGTTTCGGCGTAGTCGGTGTTTTTCTTCAGGTTCTGAGCGATCATCAGGGCCTCCTGGCGTCCCATGGCGAAGTCAATAATGACTGCGTCAGGGTGCAGGGCTTCAGCCTGAATCCCGGCTTCAAAGCCAGAAGCTGCGGTTTCAATTTTGAATTCATCGGCTGAGATGAATTCTGACAGGCCCATGCGGACTTGTGGATCGACTCCGACGAGGAGCATTTTGCCCATCGCTTCGTCTTCCAGCTCGCCCAGGGGCATGCCGTGTTCTTTCAAAAAGCGAATCAAATGTTCGCGTGGAATCCGGCGGTCTTGTGAGCCTGGAATCCGGTAGCCTCGGAGTCGTCCTGAATCGAACCATTTTGACACGGTACGAGGGGCGACTTTACATATCTTAGCTACCTGGCCAGTCGTGAAGATCGTCCTCATTGCGGGCTTCTCCAATCACGTAAAGTGGTCATCCACAGGGAGGCGGGCCCTGTGCATACTCACCCCGTCAACGATCGATGGTCGGCTATCCTAGCCCTTGGGTCCGTGGCAAACACCACCGTACTTATGGTTCGGGGCCATCTCAGGGTTTGTTATAAACGTAGTTGCCGCTTGAACGTTACAGCGCGGGAGCCGTAACGAAGGGGTTGCCTCAACATGACGTACAGCTGCGACGGTCTTCAGTCAGAAGGTCATATTCTTGCCGAATACGTTTCTGATTGATGTCGCACGATGGTCCACTCACAAAGCGTTCCACCGCCAAGTTAGAACTTTCTTCTTTTTGGCCGAAACCTCGAGAAAAAAGGGCGGGGGATGCGGACCAGACAGCGCAATGGCATCTTGCACTCTTCGCGGATCGTCCTCAATGTCCATTCCCCCCTAACAACGGTCCTCGCCGGAGCGAGCGATCACTTCCCTGTAATCATTGGGCAGCGAATCCAAGGTGGTTTCGTTGCCAACCGTCTGACCTATATATTCGGCGTAAGTGTGTCGCAAAATTTAGCATGATTTGAATAAGCGCCGTTTTGGGTGCCAAGCTTACCTGCGGGATGTCAATATCATCCGTTATAACCGTTACAGCTTTGCAAGATGTGGACAGCTTACCACCCGGAACTTCGGCAGAACCGCAAGCAGACTGAGTTCTGGCGTCGAAATCCCGGGAATCTCAATTGACGGTGATGATATGGTTGAACTTCGATGCGAAACGGGGGAGACTGACTCAGACACTGCTCACCGGTGAAAGGATGAGCAAATTGTCAAAATGACATCGAAATTGTTGAGGTGGCTGCCTGGGATGCAATCGGGTGGCTGAACCGAGTCCACGAAGTATCCAGGAGACCAGGATGAGACTGCGCTTGATCGTTGGGGTAGCTGTGATGTTTGCGATGGGGTTTGCCGGTCAGGTCGACCTGGCAGCTGGGGAAAAGGTGAAAGTCCACGCGGACTTTTCCAAGGGACTGGACGGGTGGCAACCAACGGATACGACGATCTGGGAATCGAAGAAGCTCGACGACGGGACGTCGGTTGCGTATGTCAAAGGGCAGTCGAAGGACTATCAGCCGAAGTTTCGCAGTCCGCACTCGATCCTCTTAAAGAAGGATCTGGTGCTGGGGTCGTTTACGTTGACTGCAAAAGTCAAGACGACCCAGACTTCCCGGGCTCACCGCGACCTGTGTGTCTTCTTCGGGTGGCAGGATCCGGAACACTTCTATTATGTGCATAACGCCGAGCAGACCGACCCGGCTGCGAATCAGGTTTTCATCGTCAATGAAGCCCCGCGAATCCTGATTACCGAATCAGGCGACAACGGGACCAAGTGGGGGCAAGACGAGTGGCACGACATTAAACTGGTCCGTGATGTCGAGAGCGGGCTGATCGAGATGTACTTCGATGATATGGAGAAGCCGAAGAAGGTCGCTCACGATAAGAAATTTACGTGGGGCGCGGTTGGCATCGGGACGTTTGATGACCACGGGTACTTTAAGGATGTGGTGATTGAGGGAGAGGTTGTGGAGAAGGAAGTGAAGCTGCCGGTGGCGGCGAAGTAGGTCATTTGAGGCGAGCGGGTGGGAGCAAGGAGTTCACTCTCGTCGAAGAGACGAGAGTGAACGACGCGGTAGTCTTCTCAGTTAAGAACCCGCTGTCTTCTTTCTTCAGTTGAGCACATCGTTTTCATAGAAAGAATTAGAGAAAGAATCGAAGGGAAATGGGAACGCGCGATTGGTTTCGTAAACAGACTTGGAAGAACGCCGATCAAATTGATTTCAATACTCGTCTCGCGCGGGCCCGTGCGTCGAATCGCTCACAATATCTCCGCGTTCAGGCTGCGACCTTGGCTGAAGTCGGATTGCATGCCAATGCTTTAGAGCTTCTCGATCGGTATTTTCAGACGCATCAGGATAGTATTGATCTGGCACAAGCCTGGTTGCAAAGAGCGGAATCGTCTGCTGCATTGGGAAATATTGAGAGTGCGGTCGAAGCCTATCGGATGTCTCTGCAGGCACAGCGAATACTCCCGAATGTTCAGACGAATGCTTGGTTGAACTATCCTTGGTTTGTTTTGGAGAACGAACTTGAGCGGCTTTACGCTGAAGCGATGGAAGTCCTTTCAGAATTTCAATGCCCGTTGTTATTTCCGATTCAGGAATACCGTTACTATGGTTCGCTGGCATTGCTAGAGCAATGGGTAGGTCGTCTTGAGTCTGCGATGATGCATGCAAGGAATGCGATCGAAGCTTCAGAGCAAACCCATTCAAAATTTCCAAGGCACACAACCCTCGGGCTAGTCTCTTCAAATGTGAGCCAATTGCACCATCGATTGGTTTCGTTGGTTTCGTAGTGTGGGTCAAGTCTCTGCGCAACCCACCATGAACTTGCAATAGCGTCAGCTCGCGATGGATTACTATGATCGCAGGCTAGGCCCCTGATGCCCAAAATGGGTTGCGCAAAGCGTTAAACCATCCCTACCTGACTCTGGTGTCGGCTGATTTACGTGAAAAAGACGGTCGAGAAAGAACCGATTTCGTGGTACGACAAGTTCATTCCTGCCGTGATCACGACGGGTGTCCTGATGATCTTTGTGGGGACGATGTACGCTGCCGGGGCCGAGAACCACGGGGGGCCGCCACCTCCTTATCATGAGACGATGTTTCACAAGCGGATCGGGATTGGGGTTCTACTGGCGGGTGCGGTGGTTGCGACGGTCGGGCCTGCGGTGTTGATGGTGGTGAAGTACAGCGCCAGAAAGCGGACGGGCGATCCTCGAGGAAAGTGAAGTCGTGCCGTTTTTCTTCCAATCGTGGGAATCGCTGCTTGTACTACCAGCCCTTTGGGCTTCATAATCGAAGTTGAAGAGGAAGGAGATCGTAGTTATGGCCGTGATGATTGAGCGAGATCAACGTGTTTTGCCGTTTCAGAACGGGGATGTTGTGCCCAAAGAGCGGTTCATTGAAACGCTGGAGGGGATCGGTGATGTTGTTGGTGTCGAGTTGCTGGAAGGGATGGTTTTCGTGTCGCCACCGATTCGCTTTTTTGAACATAGTGAACCGCAGTTTTTGATGACTCGCTGGCTGTCGGAGTATTATGAGCGAACGCCGTTTCTCAAGATCGGGCCGACGACGTCCATCGACCTGGCAGGGCAGAATGTGCCGGAGCCGGATGTGTGCATGTTTCTGCTTCATCCGGAACTGGGTGGCTGCCGGATCAATGAAAAAGGGATGGTGCAGGGGATTCCGGAACTGGTGGTTGAGATTGCAGCGAGCACGATCAGCAAAGATCTGCATATCAAGAAGCGGGTTTATCAGTCGGCTGGGATTCCCGAGTACGTCGTCTGGCGGACCGAGCAGAATGCGATTGACTGGTTCATTCTGCGCGAGGGGAGTTACGAGCGATTAGTCAGTGCTGACGATGGTTTCTTCAAGAGTGAAGTCTTTCCTGGGTTGTGGTTGGATAGCGACGCCATGGTGCGAGGTGATTTAATGAAGGTTCTTGATGTCAGTCGCCTGGGATTGGGGACAGGCGAGCATCAGAAGTTTGCTGAGACGTTGAAAAAATAGATCCTGTTTCCATCGGACTGTCGAAACCTTTCACCTCTGTTCGACCATCTGCAATCGGTCATTTCTTATTCATCACTCTGGAGTTCGCGCATGTTTGTGAACAGTTATCTGTTTTTTGGGGGCAAGGCGGAGGAAGCGATTGCGTTTTATGAGAAGGCGGCGGGGGCTCATCGGGGGATGGTGATGAAGTTTCGGGACTCGCCTGATTTGAGTTCGGTCCCGCCGGGGATGGGGGAATATGTGATGCACGGGGAGTTTCGGCTGGGGGAGACGATGGTGTTCGTCTCGGATGGGCAGTCGTTGATGGAGAAGCCGAAGTTTGACGGGTTTGCGTTGACGATCACGACGAAGACGAAGGAAGAGACGGAGTCGGTTTACAACGGGTTACTCGAGGGGGGCGAGGTGATGATGCCGCTGTCGCAGACCTTCTTTTGTCCGCTGTTCGGGATGCTGACCGATCGATTCGGGGTGCACTGGATGGTGATGATGGAGTCACAGGGGATGTAACGAATACGAGGAAGAATCTTCTTGTATTGATGATTGGCAATCGCCATGTTGGAAGGAAGGATTAATTCCCTGCGCTTGGCGAGGCCTTTTGCATCTCAAACGGAGGATCGACAGATGGCGAGAATGACTGTCCGGGGAAGCGTCTTAGCGATCGTTGCTGTGGTGATTGCTCAAGTCGTTTGGGCGGGGGGTGTTGATACTCAGGAGGGTGCGGACGAAGTGACTCTGGAGTCGGTTCCGCCAGTTGTCGTGAAGACCGTGCCGGAAGCCGGGGCTGCGGGAATTGACCCGGCGACGAAGTCGATCAAGGTGACATTCAGTAAGCCGATGATGGATCAGAGCTGGTCTTGGTCGACGGCTTCGAAAGAGACCTTCCCGACATTGGAGGGGAAGCCGAAGTATGAAGCGGATGGCAAGACGTGTGTTGTGGACGTGAAGCTGGAGGCGGGCAAGACCTATGCAGTCTGGCTGAACAGCGGCAAGTTTCGCAACTTTAAAGACAAAGAGGGGCGACCGGCTGTGCCTTATCTTCTTGTCTTTAAGACGGGTGATGCGCCTGCAAATTGATCAGGCCGATTCGCGGACGAGGGCAGGGATCGTCTCGGGGGGATTGATGGCGCGGAGGTTGGTATCGATCGTCTTGGAGATTTCGTCCAGGGGGAGATGGTTGAGGCTGCGTTTGCTGAACGGATCCTGCAGGGTCTCGCCGATGTGGTCGAGGGAGATTAGAGGGTAAGCCACGAGCATCGTCACCAGGGGAATGATCCAGATGATCTCGACACGGTGCAGCAAGGCAAACGGCAGCGTGAGCAGGAAGAACATGATGAATCGTCTGATGCTGATGCTGTAGGCACTGGGGAGTGGGGTTTTCAGAATCCGCTCGCAGCCTCCGATGTGATCGATCAACTGAGCACGTTGAGTGTCGATCTGGAGGAAGGCGAAGGAATCCATTTTATGACGAATGCGCGCCTCTTGAAGGAGGGCGGCCATCTTGCCGGCGACGAAGCTGGGCATGTGCTGGGCGTTGCGAAGTTCATCAAGTCCATCTTTGCCGACAACGGCTTCCAGGTCACTCCCGGCTCGTTCGCCTCGCAGGCTGTTTCGGCAGACAAATGGGAAGGCGATGGCCCAGGAGGTAAACTCGTCACGCCAGCGTTGATCGTCGGGTCCGAAGTTGACGGCGTTGATCACGAGGTTACGCGACTGGTTGACGATCCCTCCCCAAAGCTTGCGTGACTCCCACCAGCGTTCATAGCCGGCGTTGGTCCGCAAAACCAGGAGGAGACCGAGGATGGCTCCGGCCAATTCGTGCGGGGCGACTTCCAGTCCCAGGCGTGTCTGGAACATCGATTCATACCAGGTCGAAAGCAGACAGACGAGATAGGCCAGGATTCCGATGATGAACACATCAATGGCGACGAGGGGCGTCGCAGAGCCTCGCAGGGCAATTGAGTCTCGCCAGAAATTTCCGCTTCGTTGGTGCATGGTGAGGTAGGAACTATCAGGTGGGGAATCGGTGAGACGAATGAAAGGTCAGTCGACGGTTCGACTTTTGATCCTAAGCAGCAGTCTGTCGTGGTTCAAGACCCGATCAGGCGTTTCCGCTGACATGACGATCGTGTCGATTTGTGAGTCCCTGAACAATCTCTTCATTGGCTGGGAAGACGGGATAGTCACCTAGTTGAGAGAGGGGTGTCCAGAAAAAGGGGGCCGTCGGTGGTGGGAGGGGCTGGTCGTCATAGGGTTCTGGGGAGAGTCGACATTCCCAGAATTCGATATCGAGAGTGCGAACATTATAACGATGCTGTTTGGCAATCATTAAGGCGACTGGTTCGACATCGAGTCCGGTTTCTTCGAGGCATTCACGCAAGGCTGCCTGCTTGTGAGTCTCGCCGTACTCGCATTTTCCGCCCGGAAACTCGAAGATCGGGTCGGGGCGTGAGGGGAGATTCCGCGGACCGATTAAACAGTGACCGCGAGCAATGACGACAGCGATGCCGACGCGACGAAGCTCGTTGTGGTGCATTGGAATTCTTCTGTGGTCGATCAAGACGGGAAGACGACTCTATCACACTCCGTACGCGTGGGCACGGTCAATCCCGAAGGAAAAGCGGTGTTCGGGACAAAGTTACAAATAAGAAGTGTAACGTGAATTGTGATTGACGAAATCGGTTACGTGTTCTTGTCGGAAGAATATCTTCGCGTTCCGAACCTAATCCATGGGCGGGATGAGGAATTCCTGGCTGTCCTCATCGGGGTCATCAACGATGACGGATCCAGGGTGCTGGCTGCCGGAGGGAGTTGGCACGTCTTTGACGCCAGCGACTTCATCGACGTCTGCTGCGGTAGTGACACGTTCGGTGGAGATGCCTTCCATCAGGTTCTTGTTCTTGATGTTGCTGGCATCATCGACGGTCAGTTTGAAGGCGATGTCGCCGAACTGAACGGAGTCGCCGATTTTGAGGATGCCTTCGCGCGAGATGATTTTCTCATTGATGCGGACGCCGTTCATGCTTTCGAGGTCACGGACGACGATGTGATCATGCACGAGAGCGAGGATGCAGTGCTTGCGCGAGATCTTGCGGGACTGGAGCAGGACGATATCGCAATCGGGATGACGGCCAACCAGGAGAATCGGCTTGTCGAACTTGATGGCTGGTCCGCTTCCCAGAGGCTGGAGAACTGCACGCATGGAGTCTGCTTTCGAGGTGATGGGCGGAAGAGAGGTGTCTTTTTAGTGTGCCCGCCAAAGCCAGCGGGGTCAAGCAGGAAGCGGGGCGGAGGGGAAGAGAGGCTGTTGAAGGGAGGGAGGTTTGCGGGATATACTGGGGTGACCTCGTTCTGAACTGGAGTTTTTTAATGATCACATCCGTTTTGCCAGATGATATTCGGTCTCGCATCGCGGCCTATGTCGTGGAGGGGGCTTTTGATTCCGATGTAGACGTCCTTCGTGCGGCTATGGATGCACTCGATGCAAAGGATCAGTTCCAGCTGGCGGAGTTTCATCGCAAGAATGAAATTGCCATGGAGCAAAGTCGACGTGGTGAAAGTAAGCCTTTGGATAAGGAAGCTATGCTGGCCCGACTGCAAAAACGACTTGATGCAGAGGGGAGTTGACTGCGATGGTCATATGGTCTCCGCAGGCAGAAGATGACTTTGATGACATCATCTACTATGTCGCACAGATCGATCGAAATTCTCAGCTCGCCGCACGTCTGATTGATGCTTTGGACGAACGCCTGCAGCAGATTGTTGATCGTGGGGAGTCTGGAAGTATCCACGAAATTGCACCAGCCGACTGGCGTTATGTTCTCTTCAAACGCTGGATTGTCTTCTTTTGCCATCGACCGTATGGCATTGAAGTCATGCGAGTGATTGATGGTGCAAGGGATTTGAAGCGATGGCTATAAGCAATGAAGTGTCAGAATGGTTTGTGCTCAATCATAAAACGATAATTTGATTGGCTTACAAAAACCTTTGGGGGGCTTAACTGTGTCGACCTTGCCTGCCGATGTTGAAGAGCGAGTCAACGAGTACCTAAAAAGTGGCGGGTATACTTCGCAGGGCGAAGCTCCACGCGGCGATAGATGCTCTTGAGGATCGGCTTAAACTGGCGGAGTTTCGGCGGAAGAATGAGATTGCCGAAGAGCAGAGTCGAAACGGCGAATCAATCGAATTAGATGAAGAAGATCTCTATCGGCGTTTGCAGGAGCGATTCGTTCGAGGCATCAAACGAGAACAGTTTGAGATCAAACCGGGAGGGCGAGGCTCCGTCCGAGCCGGCGGTCATGCGTTCCGTCGCATGGGTGCAACGACGTGCATTGCGAATCATGAGCGGTGAGTTTGATTCGATGACCGCGCGTGTTTCTTTCTTCGTCCTGAAGGGACGGTCTCAACCAGCCCAGGGTAAAACCCTGGGGCTACAGCAACAATATTATCCCCCGTCCTGTAGGGACGGCTCACTGTGAATTCCGAGTTGAACCCACCCCTTCAGGGTGGTCATTCCTAGCGTGTTTCCTAACACAGGGTTTCACCCTGGGCTGGTAGAAAACGGCCCTTCAGGCCTCAGAGGGGATGGAGAATGCTTTGACACGCATCTCACTCAAAGCTCAAGCGTTGCAACGCAAAGTACCAGCTCGGACGAAGTCACGCCCTCCCGGTGGACTGCCTCACACCCTCACCAGCGGTGACCGCAGCTCTTCGTTCTGAATCGCATAGTTTCCCGGGTGGATCGAATAGTTCGAACGCATCCAGTCTTGCAGGCCGGTTAAAGCGGATTGGTCGTAGTCTCGGGCGACGTGCAAAGTAGGGGAGAAGAGGGTCTCGGCTTCGGGGGTCAGTTCGCCGTCCTGGGCGATGAGGGTTCCCGATTTGAAGACGTAGCGGGGGCGTTGGAACATGGCGGTGATGTTGTCGTGCGTGGCATAGATCGTGATGTCGGCGTCGGCTCCGGGGGCGAGGTGGCCTTTATGATTCAGGCCGAGGATGCGGGCGGGGGCGGCTCGGGTGATGATCGCGATTTCGTCGAGTGTGTATTCGCGGGTGATGCTGGCGAGGTTCGTTTTCTCTTTGACGGCAGGCGGCATGCGGCTCAGCATGTCCTGTCGCATCGCGTGGCTCATCAGCAAGGCGACCATTTCGGGGTACTTCAGAAATGCACCGCCGTTGGGGTGATCGCTAGTGAGGGCGATGCGCCATGGATCCTGCATCAGCAGGTACCACTCCAGGCCGATCGCCCACTGGATGGCGTGGATCAGATTCGAATACGGCTTGAATTCGCCCGGGATGGTGCCGCAGCTTGATTCGTGCTCGATGTCTGCGGAGAACCATTTCTTCTTCGTGAGGTGATGAAGATGCTGGCTGAAAGGAGCATCTCCCGAGACCGTAATGACGTTCCCCGCGATGATGTGGCCGACGTCGATCGTGATGTTGCGGTTGTTGTGAATGTAATCGATGAGGTAATGAGCCGCTGAGGAGAACGATGCGGGATCTTCGGGGCTGCCGTCGTAGCTGTGGAACTGGATGTGGGCGAAGTGGGCGCGACGACCTTCCAGACACTTCATCGTGTCGAGGGTCGTCTTGTAGTTACCCGGCATGCCGAGGTTGTTGCAGTGGATGTGAAGCGGATGGGGGAGAGCGAGTTCGTCAGCAATTTGCGACAGGGTGGTCACGATCTGACGAGGCGTGACGCCGAAGCCTGCGACCGGGGTATCGAGGTGATGAATCGTCGTGCGGGAGATCTGCTTCCAGTTCTCGACACCCCCCGGATTGACGATCTTCATACCGAAGGCTTTGACGCTGGTCAGTGCCCAGGCGACATAGGCGCGGACTGCATCAATATTGTTGGTCGCGAGATTTTCGAGGATGTAATGATTGTTCCCCAGGAGCAGGAGGAAGCCTTTGTCGAGAATCGGCGTGCGAGACAATTCGTCGTGAGCGAGGCGGGCCTGGAGGCCGGGGATGGCGGCGTCGATGGCGGTGGTGTAACCCATCCCGGCGAACAGCCTGCCGGTCGCGGTCGAGTGCGGAATGATCTGGTTGGCCTGATCGACATTGAGCCGACGAGCCGACTGCAGCAGCGGGCCCGCGATGTGACAGTGCATGTCGATCCCGCCAGGCATGACGTGATGGCGCTGGGCATCGAACACCGTGTACTGCGACTGCTCCGGCAGTGGCGGTGTCGCGACGACCTTGCCGGCGGAGATCCACAACTCGGCCTGCTGGCCGTGGATGTTGTTGGCGGGGTCGTGGAGCAGGCAGTTGGTGAGGCGGAGTTTGGACATGGAGCGGGGGAGAGTTTACTACGGAAGTCACGGAGGGGGCATAAAGTCACACCATGCAAGGATAGCAGATGAGTAGGGGAGAGGGCACCCTGCCATCAGCGTCGCCTAACGGACGATTGCTCACTTTGCAGGCAGGACTTTTATCCCGTTGAGATTGATGTCTGCGATCTCATTGGGCGACTTCTCAATCACAACCGTCGCAACGCTTCGCTCGGGAGTGAAGTACGCCTCATTAAAGCGATCATCCGCCGAAGACGGTGTGGAAGGCCATCTCAACGTCACCAGGTATTCGCCCGGAGGGGCACCGTCGTAGGTGGAATACGTCGTGAGGACATATACCCCGCTCTCATCCACGATTCCCCAGGGCATGGACATTCGAGAATCGACCGCGGATTCTTTGGGGAGAAGTGAGACCACGACATTCGTCGCTGGCTCACCGTTGACAAAGAGTTTCCCCTTGGCCGGATACGTCGTCGCCTGCCACGAATTTTGGGAACACCCCGCCAGGATCATCATTGCCGACAGAACCGCAAAACCAATCGCATGTCTCAGCATCTTAGAACTCTCCGACAACATTGCCGTCGTTGCAGGCACACAAATAAGCAATGAGTTGCATGGATGTCTGTTCGCTGAGAAATCGGACACCACCGTCACCGAGCACGGTCTGCACGCCGCCATCATGAAACGAGTACGCGAAGTTTCCGGTATTCGAGACGTTCATGATTCCTCCGACGTAAAGCGTCTGGGAAACAGGATTGGAGCCACTGGGATTATTCGGGTCGAGTGCTATCGAGACTTGCTGAAAGACTCCCCCAGAGTAGTGCGTCGACCAGGCGTTGTTGACGCCACCCCATCCTGAGGGATAAATCGACATCTGCGTGTCGTTAATCCACCAATAGGTCTGGCCCGCCGATTCAAAGACCATCAACGTATTGGACAGACCGTCATTCACATGGGTGAAGCTCAGAGGCTTGGCTGAATCTTGTGTGAACATGGAATCTCCCAACGACTTCCGAGCCACCGGGTCAAATGAGCCATTGGCATAGACATAGTCGGAAGCCTGAAACCCCGAAGGCATTGGCGTCCCTCCCTCGGGTGTGGAGGGGCATGTGTAGACACTCGGCATTTTGTCTTTCAGCGGCAGATTCGTCACCGAATTATAAAGCGTGATATGGTCATACTGGTCGTAAACACCGCTGGCTTCCAGGAAAGGGAGAAGGGCAATGTTGGGACCGCATCGCCATCGGAACCGCTGAGTTTGGGCTCTCCAACTGAGTCCCGGAAGCACCTTATGGGCATCGTGGTAGTTGTGAATCGCCAGGCCAATTTGCTTGAGGTTATTTTTACACGTTGAGCGACGGGCGGCTTCGCGGGCCTGCTGCACAGCAGGCAGCAGAAGTGCAACCAGCGTGGCAATGATCGCGATCACGACGAGTAGTTCAATGAGCGTAAAGGCTCGCCTCTTCATTTGCGGACTCCAAATCGAAGGGTTGTCGAAAGATGAGATAATAAATGACAACATCGGCAAACCTGATTCCCGCTCCACGTTATAGCCGCTGAGCGATTTCTCCTCACCGCAGTGATTGCAGACCTAAGTCAAGGCAGCGCCAAGCGTTCTGTATTGATCGCAGCTCGTCGACAGCTTAGACGAGAGAGCCCTGCGTAGTAAAAAACACGCGCGTCCCGCCGCGCCATCGCCAACGATCTGCTTATAGGCTGCCCAATTGAGAAGCAGAACCTTCACTCGATGCCTAGTTGGCATGCTTGCGATACAGCCCCGGCGTCACACCAACTTCTCGCAGGAAGACTTTCCCAAAGTGTGCTCGATCGAAAAAGCCACATTCCTCCGCGACTGACTTCAGCGAATGACCATCGGGACTTCGCAAAAGCTCTTTGGCTCGTGAAATCTGTAGGTTGAGAAGATATTGCTTCGGCGTAACACCGAGGGTCTGCTTAAACAGCCTTGCAAAGTGCCCGCAACTGACGCCAGCAACGTCAGCGAGCGTGTCCAGCGACAGATCTGCATTCAGATGACTCCGCATAAACTCCATCGTCCTGGTTACGGACAATCGACTCAAACGCTGGTCTTCTCCAGGTTCGGCGCGTTTCACATTCGTCAATGCGAGAAGTCGTCTGCAAAGTGCGTCAAAGATCTCCTCGAGCGCCAGTCGTTCGGTTTCGTTCGTCTGAAATCGTCGCAGCATCTCGCTCATCAGGACTCGTATGCCATCGTCCTGGAAAGAGTCACTATGGAGGAGGCTCAGGTCAATGTTGGCTCCCTCCGTCATAGCCGACATTCGCTCGTCGAAGGTTTGCTTGGGCACGTAGAGCACCACGGTATGAAACGGCCCGACCCCCTTCAAGACCTGCGGAATGCCTGCTTTCGTCAGCAAAAGCCGTCCGGGTTCATTGGGTCGCCGAAAGCGACCAGCACCGAAATCGGCCTCCATCGGTTTTGTCGCGGCACTATTGACGAGCGTTGACAACATGTATTTGTTGGAACTTGTTCGACCATCGCCAATCCCCTCGGACAGGATGACTTCCGCGAATTCAAACAAAGCCCCTGGCCCCGTGAAGTGAGAGACGCCGATGAATCGATCATTGGCATTCGCAGGCCAATGGAGCGATCGAAACCAGGACGCGGTGCTTTTGCTCATGGCCCTCCCTCTTCGGAGGATCGCGTCAAGCTCGTTCGACTGAGGCCTGTTTATGGGGAGCATTCCATGATCCGATCGTCAGAACAAAACTGAGCAGTCTCATTGCGTATCATGATAACGGATTTGCTTGCGTGCAAGATGATGAATTTCGCTGCCCGAATCAAAAGTCCGAGACTGGCTTGGCTCCCCGTAGGTCGGCTGCCGCAGCCGACGCAATACGTGTGATGACACCGAAGAACCGGCGGTTGCAGCAACCGACCTACGAAACAATTGCGGGGGTGGTCCAGCCGTTCATGGCTGGATCGGCGTCGCCGACAAGACCCGTCGCCATACGCGTTCAAGTGCACTCATGGCGACGTTGGGGATTGTGACTGCATGGCGGACGGGTGGTTCTCTTCGTTCTGAAAAGACTAGTTCTCTCGGGAAGAGATCGGAACGTCACTAACTAATTTCCCGTTTACCCAATACGAGACTTTTCGATTTCTCTCAGATGTCATTTCAATTACCGAATGCCCTTCTGGTAAATCGAGGCCAGCTAAGGTGAAGAGCTTGTGATCAACTTTTGAGTTGAAGTCTGCTTGTGTGACTTTATAGGTCGTTTTCTCAACAACCTTTCCGTCGACAGTTCGTGTGTGAACCGAGATGCTGGGGAACCAGAGTCGTTCTGCGCCATAGGCCAGAAGTTCGGACTCGACAGTATCAATCACTTCCTCCCTTCTGGGTCCGGGGCTTCGCAAAGAGGAATAGACAACGCTGGGGCCTCGATCGGTGTCAATGAGAAGGACGGCTTTGAGTCTTTTATTGGCAATGGAATGCTCGACTCGCTCTAATTTTCTCCCGTTGACTTCAATCTGACTGCGTGTGCATGTTGAGAAATCCTCTGGTACCAAGATCTGTTTGATGTCAAACGTTTTTAGCGTTGCTAAGCCACCAGGGACGATGCCAATCTCTCGGGGATCAAAGCAATAAGTCCCCGTCGATGATTTGAAGATCTCTTCTTTGTAATTTTTGTTTTCATCACCAAACCTGTGAGCGTAAGCTGCTACAGTTCTGCCATTGGATTGTTTGATGTCAAAGTAATACAGTGTCTCGGTTGGGGTGAAAACGTATTTATGCAGATCTCTTGAGCGGAATGTTTTGCCGGAGGAATCAGTGACATCGAGCTCCATCTCGAATCGCGAGTGATATTGGTCGCCGTCGAAAAAGCCTTCGATCAGCTGGTCTTTGGTTTTCCCATTTGTTTCGCGTGTCAGTTCAACAACAACTCGACCACTTGTGAGTTGTCGTCGATATGCAAAGGCCCGCGATTCTGGAAGCGAGTTAATGTCTTGCGCGAATACCGCATGGGTCGAAAGGGAAATCGAAAGCAATAATGCCAAGCTAAATTTCATGAGAAGGCCCACACGAGTTAGAGTAATCACGGGCATTCAAGAATACTTAATTAATTAAAGTTCATCGACAGGTATTTTGCTGAAGTGGTGTTCCGAATTCACGTTGAGCCGTCCCTACAGGACGGGAGGCCATGGAGGTGCCGCGAACCCTGGGTTTCACCCAGGGCTGGTAGATAACGTCCCTTCAGGACTCAGGCGGGGAGTCGAGGCGTTGGATTGTTCCTCCCCCCTCATGACTCATGACATTCCCGCAAGTTATGCCATCAAGGGCTCAATCACTCCGTCCAGTTCGTCGTCGATTGGTCTTTGTGTCTGTTGTTAGCCGGTGGGCAGGCTGGGAGGTTGGACTGGCGAAGCGGTCATCAGGGTGGGGGCTTAAGTATCGAAGTGGATGATGGTGACGGAGCACGCTGGGGTGTCCACGCTGAAGCGAGCGTCATTGGCATTTTGACGGACATCAACGGATCCATGCTCTCGAAGAACGGTATCGTTTGCCATGGGCGTACCAGTTGGACTTTCCAGTCGCCAAAGTGCATTTCCTGCAGTCAGATTACGCTCTGAATTTTTCATCAGGACATTTGCGCGCTGCAGGGAGTTGCTGTGATTGATGAGCCAGACCGTGCTGGCAGTCTTGCCTTTTGAGGCAAAACAGCGAATCGACCCGTTGACTTGATTGGCGAACATCGTCGGCTCTGCGAATCGGGTATATGCTGTCAGACCCAGCCCCATGCCTGTCAGGTCGTTGCTACTCTGCTGGAGAACGCCCCCTTCAGTTGACCAGCGTGTGGGCCAGAAAAGAGCATGTTGGACAGCCATGTCCATGCGAATGTTTCCAAGCATTTCTGTCGCGAGAACCGCGCGATAATGGGGCGTATTCTCGCCGGGCTTCCATGATCCGAGTTCGGTCACGTGTATGGGAAGCTTGGGAAAGTACGTGGCATGTGTCTGGCGGTAGTCCGTGCCGAGCCTGCCAAACTCCCAGTCAGCATGTGCCTGCCAGACGTTCTGATCCAGCCAGAACTCGTACTTGTGGGCGACAACAAAGTCCAGGTCGTTCGCCAGCTGAGGGTCGGCGGCGACGATGCCTGCGAACCACTCTTTGCTGTTTTGTGCGTCTAACAGTCCTCCATTGATGCCACACTTCGCGGCAGGGCTGACCCGTTTTATTTGATCAAGATAGGACCTTGCCACCTTGGCGTACTCGGCTGCCGTCCAGGGGGCGACACCGCCTGTCTGGTCATTTTTGCCGGTCAAGTCATTCTCATTGCCGATTTCAAAATACTGGAATCGGTTGCTCTTTGCCCACGAGGCCCACTCTGTTGCGCTCTTTGCATAGGCTGCGATGCGGGCATCGCGATTCATTGAAGAGATTCGCGGATCTTCGTTTCCAATGTAGTTAATCCCATCGGTGTTCAGGACGGCAAAACCAGTTGCATCGATCTCATTGAGAATTCTGCTCACACCCTCAGGTCCGAAATTCTCATTCATGCGCCCCTTGTCGTCTGCCAGATAGCCTTGAGCTTTCGCATCGCGCGGAGAGTGGATCTGTGACGACAGGTCTTGAGGATCGAACAGTCCAAACTGCCACCCATAGCGAAGCGAACGAATCTTCAGGCGTTTCAGAGCATCAATGTAGCTGGCGTCTAACCGGTCGGAATTTGTATTGACCCAGATCCCGACCTGGTCGGCATGTTGATTCAGGACCCCGGTACAATCCAACTCAAAGTTGCATTCGTCGGGTACTTGGGAATACAGGTGACCCGCAAATAGCGAATGGGTGGCAAGAACGAGAATGCATAGTCTCAGACCAAAATTCATCGTACGCCTGTTCGCTTTTCTGAAATGCTGTCGTGAGTGAAGGTCGTTGGAAACGGATCATTATTTCCGTCCTTACCTTCTCGTTCAAGAGCCTTCAGGCGGTTCTTGTTCCTCTCACGACGCAGACGATACGACTCTCGTGGCGCGTTATGCCATCAATGGCTCAATCACTCCGGTCGAATCGGCGAAGGATTTTTCTTCCACTCCTGTCGCTTGTAGCATGGTCAGCAGGAGGTTAGACATGGGGTTGTCTTTGGTGTTGGCGATATGGAGGCCGGATTTGAGGCGGCCGCCGGCCTGGCCTGCTAACAGGAGCGGGAGGTCATGGGGGTCGTGGGCGTTGCCGTCTCGGAAGCCGGAGCCGAAGAGGATGGCGGAGTTGGCCAGGACGTTCGACTCGCCTTCGGGGATTGACTTGAGTTTTTCCAGCAGGTAGGCGTACTGGGCGACGTGCCACTTGGCGATCAGTTCGTATTGGGCCAGTTTCTCCGGGTTGCCGGCGTGGTGGGAGATCTCGTGGTGCGAGCCCTCGACCCCTTCCAGGAAGGAGAAGTTCTGGCCGCTGACGGAGTTGCCGAACATGAAGGTCGCGACGCGGGTGATGTCAGCTTCGAAGGCGAGGGCGATCATGTCGAGCATGAGGCGGGTGCGCTCGGTGTGGTTGGTGGGATCAGCGGGCGGGGTGCGGGTCGAGAAGTCGACACGTGACTTCCAGCCGGTGCTGGTCGGGTTTTCGAGGGACGCCAGGCGTTTTTCGAGCGACTCGACCGAATCGAGATACTGGTCGAGGCGCTGGCGGTCGTTGTGGCCGAGTTTCTGGCTGAGACGCTGCGCATCGTCTTTGACGAGATCAAGGATCGGGCGATTCGACCGGCCGCTTGGCTTGCCGTTGGAGATCATGACCATGCGGTCGAAGGCGAGTCGGGGGTTGATCTCTTTGGCGAGTGGCTGCGTCGGTTGCTTCCAGGCAATGTGGCAGCCGTAGACTCGCGTGTAGCCGACGTTGCCATCGACGCCCGAGGTGACCTGTTCGCACCCGAGTTCCATGGAGGGGAGGGGGGTGAACTGGCCGAGGGTGCGGGCGGCGACCTGATCCATGGAGACCCCGCCGCTGTTGAGGTCGACGCCGGTGGTCTTGGTGATCGTGCGACCGGTCAGCCAGGCGGCGTCTTTGACGTAGTGCCCGTCGCCGGTGTTGGTCGCCTGGTGCCACAGGTTTGAAACGACCGAGACATCCGACTTGAGGTGGGCGATCGGTTCGAGCTGGGCAGGAGCGGTCCAGCCTTCGCCGGTTTCCGATGGTGTCCACTTATCAGCCCGCACGCCGTTGGGGAAGAAGAGAGCCGCCATGCGGACCGGCTGCGTCTGTGGGTTCACCGTTGTGGAGGCGGCGAAGGTCGAGAGGGGACGCATCGCTTCCAACAGTGGCAACGCCAATGCAACGCCAGCACCACGCAGGACAGTTCTTCGGTCAAGACGCATCATGGTCATTCCTCTTTTATACTTCTTTCGCATACAAGATCGGAGGGGAAGTATTTGACACAGAGGGCACAGAGGATTCAGATTTCAGGGATTTCGATGAGAATCATTTTGAGTGATGATTTCTCGCATCTTACTTCTCTGTGGCCTCTGTGAACTCTGTGTCGAATGTCTTCTGATTTTGGATCTCATTCCTCAACGGTCTTATACAGGAACGGTTTGCTCAGGACGATTCCCAGGATGAGTTCCTGGGCTTTGTTATCGTTGTTGTTTAGACGCTCGAGAATGGTTTCGACCGTGCAGACATCGGAGGGACGCAGGCCGCGGTTCAAACCATATCCAAGCATCTTGTAGGTGACTTGTCGAAGGAATTGTGGCTTGTTTTCGAGAATGTAGGCTTTCAGGCCGGCGATGCCTGCGACATCACGACCATCCGCCATCGAGGCTTTTGCATCGATCGGTCCGCCCTCGTCTTTGTCACGCCAGCGTCCCAGGGTATCGAAGTTTTCCATGGAGAAGCCAATGGGGTCGATGCGGTCGTGGCAGGTGGCGCAGGCCGGGTTCTCGCGGTGGATCTCCAACTGCTGACGGACGGTCATCTTCTTGATGTCGTGACCACCGGCTTCGAGTGTCGGGACATTTGGGGGCGGGGGTGGGAGTTCGATGCCGAACATCTTGTCCATGACCCAGGCGCCTCGCAGGACCGGGCTCGTGCGGCGCGCGTACGAGGTGATTCCCATGACGGAGCCGCTTCCCAGCAAGCCGGCCCGGTAGCGGTATTCATCCGGGAGTTCGACCGAGACAAGGTGCTGGTTGATGTCCTTTTCGTGCTTGAGGGACGATTTCTTCAGCTTGTAGACGCCGAGGAGTTCGCCGTTGAGGTAGGTCCAGTTGGAGTCGACGAGTTCGAGTAGGCTGCGGTTTTCGCGGAGAATTCGCTCCATGATATAGACGGGCTGGTCTCGCATCGGAGCGACGTGGTGGTCCTGAATCCAGGGGTGAAGCTGGGTGTCGGGCTGCTTGCTGCGACCCCAGTCCTGAGTGCCAAGCCACTGACCCATGAAGAAGGTGAGCGAATTATTCAGCTGTTCGCCACGACCATTGATCAGGCGCAGCGTCTGTTTTTTGAGCTCGTCAGGATTCTTCAACAGTCCTTTATCAGCGGCTTCGCGGAGTTCGCGGTCGGGCATTGTCGCCCAGAGGAAGTAACTCAGGCGGGTCGCGATTTCGTGATCTGTTAAAGGGACGTCAACGCCGGGCTGCTCGGGGACTGTTTCTGCGATGAAGAGGAAGTTGACGGAAACGAGGACCGCCCGCATGGCATAAAAGGTGGCCTGTGTGTGATCGAGCCCGTCGGCTTTGGCCTGCTCGTAGATGTTGACGAGGAGGTCGACTTCCTCTTTGGTCGCAGGTCGACGATAAGCACGATTGGCGAGGCTTTTCAGGTTATTGCGAGCCGCTTCGGTTTCGCTGACACCCTCTTTGGGGAAGGCATGGAGAATCCGTTTGCGGGAGGTTTCATCCTTGGCGGCATAGTCGAGAGCAACGGCAGCAGCTTCGATATATTTCTCCGCGTGCACCGGCGAAATGATCAGGGTCTCGGAGGCGTTGTTGAAACCTTCGCCCCCGGCTGCATCTTCGGGAAGGGCATGGCCGACATCCATGTGGACGCCGAGGAGGTCACGCATGGTGTTGGAGTATTCGTGACGAGCCAGGCGTCGGAAGAGTGGCGGACCTGCTTTTTCGCCCTTCTCCATGAAGGCCTGTCGTGAGGAATTGGTGATCCAGTCGACGAGTTGGAGACGGATGGCGGGATCGAGAGGATCAGCGTCCTTAGGAGGCATGCTGTGGTCGGCGATCCGCTGACGGATCTTTTCCCATTCGTCGTGATGATCGATGAACGACTGCGAGGAATCGTGGAGACGATTGAGGTCAAAGCCTTCCCCTTCGTGACACTCCTTGCAGGAGATCTCGAGTTGTTTGAATAACGACGAGGGAAGTGCAGTGGGGGGATCCGCGGCGCGTAGCGTCGCGCATGAAAAGAGGATCGCCAGTGATAAAAGATAAGTCGGCTTCATGAGGTTGCTCGGAGGGAGCCGGGGTGGCAGGCGGGTCAGGGGGAATTTCCGACGCGAGTGGGGTCGAAAATGCCGGGATGCGTGGGAAAGAGGGCGGGAATCTGCTGGGCAAGAACCTCATTGTATATTGATGCTTGTTTATGAACAATCGAAATTGCCAATCTTCGCATCCCTATTGGAGTTGGAGTGACGCCGAGCGGGATCAAAATGGTCGCGGGGAGGGCGTTTCAGTGCATGAGCGGTCATTGCACCATTCGTATCCGAAGGCGAGGTGGTGAGTTCATGTCGAGAACTCGCACCGTCGTTCGTCCCACCGATGTCAGGCCAACGATTCGTATTCCTTCCAGGAAAAATGGTCCTGCCAGAGGTCTGTCCGGGGATGGAACAGAGGCGTGAGTTGACTGGTCAGAGGGTCGATTCCTGCCAGATCGCTGGATTTACGCAGATTGCAATCCGCACAAGCCAACGCCAGATTGTCCAGATGATCTTCCCCGCCGTGTTTACGGGGAATGATATGTTCGATTTGAAGCGTAATCAGCGGCGATTCCTCCTGCCGCTTCTGACAATATTCGCAACTGTTGTTTGCTCGGTCTCGGACGAGATTTCGCAGTCGTACTTCGACCACGGTCAAGCTCCGATTCGTGTCAGTCGAAAGCGTGCTTCTGCCTGCAGGACCGCCATGAGATTGTTCGCTTCGATGTACGCTTCGTACTCCGCCAATTCGGAATCGGACAATTCCCCTTCGTTTGCCTTTTCCGACAATTCCTGCACGCGGTCAGCTAGGGTCGGATCAGCTTGAAGTTGGGAGAGTTGCCGTAACTGGTCCGAGGTCAGCAACTCAAAGAGGGGCGACGTACCGCGATGGAAGGCATGATGGGATTCGGTGGTAGCCATGAAGCCATTGTACCTGTGAAACGAGGCAGAAATCTGGCAAGATGGTAATTGTATCTTGGTTTTCGGCGGACAGACAATTGAAAAATGAAGATGTGTCCTTGTTTCGGCGCAGACGCCAGAAATCCGGTCGACGACACTGAATTATACGCATAAGTGGAGCAACAGATGGAGTTTACAGCTGGGTTTCCAATGACGCGGATGCGTCGCGTGCGGCAGGCTGCCTGGGTTCGAGGGATGGTCGCCGAGCAAGGGGTTTCAGCGCAAGATCTGATTTGGCCAGTGTTTGTGCAGGAAGGGACCAACACGAAGACCCCCATCGGCTCGCTGACGGGGCAGTTTCGCTGGTCGATTGATCTTTTGTGTGAAGAGGTCAAAAAAGCGGCTGACCTGGGGATTCCTGCAATCGCGATTTTCCCGGTCACGCCTCCGGAGCGGAAGTCGGCCGACGGGAAAGAAGCGACCAACCCGGATAACCTGATGTGCCGGGCGACGCGGGCAGTCAAGGAACTGGGGCTGAATCTGGGGGTCGTGTGTGACGTTGCGCTCGATCCTTATACGACCCATGGCCACGATGGGCTGCTCGTTGATGGCCGGATCCCCAATGATGAAACGACGGAGATCCTTTGCCAGCAGGCGGTTGTGCAAGCGGAAGCGGGTTGCGACATCATTGCCCCTTCCGACATGAATGACGGACGGATCAGCGAGATCCGGGTTGCCCTTGATGAGGTGGGATTCACCGATGTCATGATCATGTCGTATGCGGCGAAGTATGCGTCGTCCTTCTATGGGCCGTTTCGGGAGGCTGTCGGGTCGGCGTCGAATCTGGGGCAGGGGGATAAGAAGACGTATCAGATGAACCCTGCGAACACGAACGAAGCCCTCCGTGAAGTCGCGTTGGATATCTCAGAGGGGGCAGACATGGTCATGGTCAAGCCAGGGATGCCGTATTTGGATATCGTCCAGAGAGTCAAAGCGACGTTTGGTGTGCCAACCTTTGCTTATCAGGTCAGTGGGGAGTATGCGATGATCACAGCTGCCGCTCAAAATGGCTGGCTAAACCGTGAGAGCGCGATGCTCGAGAGCCTGCTGTGCTTCAAACGAGCGGGAGCGGATGGGGTGTTGACTTACTTTGCGGTCGAGGCGGCGGAAATGCTGAAGAGATGAAGCGACAACACGGTCGACCCGTTTTGTCCTCATCACCTCTTCGCGTCATGCCTCCCACCGGGAGGGCGAGGCTCCGTCCGAGCCGCTGTCCCGCGTTGCACGCATTGATGACGACTCGATGTTGATTTTCACATCTTTGTCTCGGGCCTGAAGGGCCGTTATCAGTCAGCCCAGGATGAAATCATGGGTTAGCGGTCAAGAGATGATTTCCCGTCCTGTAGGGACGGTTCACCTTGCATTCCACGTTGACCCGTCCCTACAGGACGGAGTCGTCTTCTCTTGCCATGAACCCAGGGTTTCACCCTGGGCTGGTAGAAATCGTCCCTTCAGGACGAAGAATACGAGGCCATCATTGCGCTGTACACGGCTGAAGTTTCGCAACCCACTGCGTTGTAGGCATGCGACGGAGCGCATGGCAGGCGGCTCACACGGAGGTTCGCCCTCCCGATGTCGTCGATGTTTGTGTTGGAATGACCAACGGCCATTTTTCGAACAGCTGCTTACTTCTTCCCGAATTTCTCGATTGCCACATCTTTGACTGCCTTCAGATCGAGTTTCCCCGTTCCCAGCAGTGGCACTTGGTCGACTTCGACGAAGCTTTCGCGGTCTGGCAGCCAGAGGTTGGGCAGGCCTGTGTCGCTCAATTTTCTCAGCAGTTGATCGATCGGCACTGGCAGCTGCTTGTGAACCACGACGATTCGCTCGCCACGGGTTTCATCGGGAGCAGAGGTGACGGCCAGTCGGACGGCTCCGCCGGGGATTTCGAGTTCTGCTTCGGTTTGGGGAGCCATCTCGTCGAGGATTCTGGTCAGTTCCTGTTCGATGCGGATGTGTGGCACCATCTCGCCGCCGATCTTCGAGAAACGGCTTTGCCGACCGGTAATCTGCACGAAGCCATCGTCATCAATGATCGCGAAGTCGCCCGTGTTGTACCAGCCGTCGACAATGGCTTCGGCTGTTTTGTCGGGACGATTCAAATACCCGATCATCACGTTCGGGCCTTTAATGAGCAGCAGGCCTTCCTTATTGAGACCGCGATCAACACGTGTCTCAGGATCGACAATCATCGCCTCCACGCCATAAATCGGCTGACCAACCGTTCCGAGCTTGTTGCCGATCTGGGTGATTTTCTCGTTGATCACGTTGCGAATGTTCGAGAGCGTGTACGGAGAAAGTTCCGTGCAGCCATATCCTTCGATGGGAGTGACTCCGAATTTCTCTTCATATTCCTTCACGAGTTCGGGCGACATTTTTTCTGCACCACCCACGACCAGTCTCATGTGCGCGAATTGTTCTTTCGTGCAACGCTTCAGGTACGATTTCAGGAACGTCGGAGTCGCCAGCAGGATCGTCCCCTTGTACTGCTCAGCGAGTTTGCCGACGGTCCGCGCATCCAGAGGATTGAAGTGATACGCCCCGCGCAGTGGATAGTTCAAGACGGACCACATCGAAACGCTGTATCCAAATGAGTGGAAGAATGGCAGGACGCCGATCAGCGTGTCGTCTTTCTTCAGCAGGTACAGACGGTCCATCGCGTAGATGTTCGTCGCGATGTTGTGATGTGACAACATGACCCCCTTCGGCTCGCCGGTTGAACCGGAAGTGAAGATGACGGTCGCGAGATCATCGCGTTTGATTTTGTTGAGACCCAGGATGCGGAACAGCAGAAAGCTCGGCAGTCCAAACGCCATTGCAGCGGCGGTCCCGCGGACTCCTGAGGTGACTTTCTCTTTCAGGTCTTCCAGGAAGACCACCTTTGCACCCTGCACGTTGACGGGCCTTTTCAGCATGAAAAGTTTGCTGGTGATGACCGTCTTGATGCCTGCTTCTTTGATGCAGTAGTTGATGACGTCGTCAGACAGCGTATAGTTCAGGTTCGCAGTCACCTTGCCACAAAGTCCGACGGCCATGTTGGCGATCACGCCGCCACAGGAGGGAGGCAGCAGCAGGCCGACGATCTTCTCGTCTTTGGCGAACACATATTTCATCAGCACGCTGCGAAACGCCAGACACGCCGTCAGCAGTTTACCGCCGGTTAATTCCATGCCCGAGGAATCAGCGACCTTCATCCGGAACAGATTCTTGCGCGCCTGGTTGACGAAGCCACGAATTGGCAGACAGAAGGAATCCCGATTCAGTTCGACAGCTTTGTTCAACGTGCGGCAGACTTCGCGTCGCAGCAGCGCAGTATCCGTCACCACCGTCGTGTCGATTGGCTTGCCGGCGATCAGTCGAATCCGACGTCGGAACCCATCGGGCAGGCGTTTAATCAGTTTCTTGCGATAACTGAAAATGCTCCCCCACAGGCCGTCCATCCCAATCGGAATGATCGGGCAGCCGGTCTTCTCGGCCAGTCGCATGACACCTTTCTGAAACGGCAGAATCTGGCTGGTTCTCGTGATGGCTCCCTCGGGGAAGATGCAGACCGCTTCGCCGCGTCGCAGTGTTTCTTCTGCTTCCTTGAGGCCCATCATGATGGCTTTGGGGCCATCTTTCGGACTAAGTGGAATCGTTCCGGTCATCTCAGACAGCCAATTGATGTACCACTTTTTCGTGAAGTTCGAAAAGACCATGAATCGGGTTTGTCGTGGCAGGAAAACATTCAGCAAGACGCCATCAATCCACGAGGAGTGGTTCGGCACAAAGATGACGCCTCCTTCTTCAGGAATGTTGTCGCGGTCATGCCATGTGATGCGGTAGACACAGTGAAGAATGCCCCAGACGAGGAATCGCAGCAGGGGGATGAAGAGGGTATACGAAGCATAAATCGCCACCGGCAGCGTGAGCAGACCTGATGCGAGGAAGACTCCCGACGGACTCAGTTTGATCACATCCCGCATGACAAAGAAGAGCACCATCGAGACGAGCATGAAGGCATTCGTCAGTGCATTTCCAGCGGCCAGGACCGACCCGCGGATGGCGGTCGGGCTTTTGTGTTGAAGATAGCTTTCCAGCGGGATGTAGAAGAAACCTGTGACGGAGCCGAGGATCAACAGCCAGAACCCTGTCTTATAAAACGCAGTCATCGTGCCAGCTGCACCTGTTGCTTCTGCGCCGAAACCGACCCAGGCAATGATCATCGAAACGAAGGCAATGCCGAGCGCGCCGACAGGAACCATGCCCAACTGAATCCGACCGACTGACCACACACCTGCGATCACGCTTCCCAGTCCCAGTCCCACGACGAGGACGGGCATTAACATCCCGATCGTCTTTTTATCAACCTTCAGAACGAACTCGCCGAACGCGTCGACGTTTACCTGGAAGAGCAGGGCGACGAAGTAGAAGAACGCAACTCCCAGTGCTGATTTCAGCAGCATCGGTCGACTGAACAGCACGGTCATCGCGGGCTTGAGTTCGGTAATCGGGTTGACGCTGAACGGGCGGTTCACGTCGGCAGCGGACAGGCTTTTCACCATCAGGCTGCATAGCCATCCGATGACCGCGACTCCGACCAGGACTGCAAACGCTGGCCAGATCGTCAACAACTGACCTGAATCAGCATAGCACCAGTCGAACAGAATGTATCCGAGCGGTACTCCGATGGCAGACCCGACGATGCCGAGCATCATCAGATACCCGTTGGCTTGAGAGATGTGTCGATAGGGCATTGTCTCCGGAATGATTCCCAGCTTAGCGGGTGCAAAGAGCGCGCTTTGGGCTCCCATCAGGAAAACAAGTGCCAGCAGAATGTAGATATTGCCGAGGGGGACGCAGGCGGCTAGCAAACCCATCAGGATGATTTCTGCGAACTTCGCCCAGACAACGACTTGACGTTTGGGATAGCGGTCTGCGAAATATCCCGCCATTGGCGCCAGCAGCAGCCAGGGCAGGGTGAAGCTGATCGCGCCGAGTGCCAGCGCCATGGAATTGCCGCGCTCGACATTCCCCAGCGATGCTCCCAAAACAGCCTGTCCAATCTTCACCACGAACCAGCGACTGATATTGTCGTTGACCGCTGTAAAGAACTGCGTCAGGATGAGAGCGATGTAACCGGTCGTCCATAACCGGCCATCTGTTGTTCCCTGAGTGGTGTTTTCCGATTCCGTTGGCTCGAAGGCCCCTTCGGGAACCGTCGGTAAAATCTCTTGAGAGGCAGCCGTCGACATAACTAAACCTTCCACTTATGCCAAGGATTCATCAAAGCCCTTGGTGTGACAGACTTTCGGTCCGTGTATTTTCTTAGAGTATCAGTTTACGAACCACACGAGTGACAACAACTTGCGTCAATTGCGGGGGTTGGCGCGGATTCTGATGAACATCCGTGTTTCCCACAAGACGACTTAGGACCTCAGGCGTTACTCTTCCCGAGATATCACGGTTCTCATAAAAGAATTTCAGAGATTTTTCCTCTGAAAGGCGAGCGGGGGTGTCAACCCCCTGTCCCTTGTGCTCCCAAACATAATCGCCTCGACGAGCACGAAGCCCGCCCCACCTCTCCAAAATCATTACCCATTCCGGTAACACTCCCATGTCCAACCCCATTACCATCTCCCCCAACGACCGTATCGTCTTTTACGACGGCGTGTGTGGCTTGTGCAACCGCTTTGTCGACTGGTGTCTGTCCCAGGACAAAGCTCACACGATCAAGTTTGCCCCCCTCCAGGGGGAAACTGCGAAAGCGCTGCTGCCGGACAATCTGACGAGCAGTCTCAAAACGGTCGTCTTCTTCGACCAGGGTCAGATCCTGACGCACTCGTCGGCCGTCATCCGGATTGCCCAGGCGTTAGGGTATTCTCCCTTGCTGACCGTCCCGATGCGCCTCATTCCACGCCCCCTCCGCGACGTCGGCTACAACACCGTCTCCGCCCTCCGCTATTTCCTCTTCGGTAAGAAAGAAACCTGCCGGATGCCAAAGCCGCAGGAACGGGCATTGTTTCTGCCGTAGGGGATAAGACTGGAACGCAGAGTGAAGCAGAGGTCGCACAGAAGAGTCCATTTGCAGCTTTGAGCAAGCATGCTCCGGCTTTGTGCCCTTGCGTTCATAACTCTTCTCTGCGACCTCTGTTCCCCCTCCGCGTGCTCTGCGTTCCACTCTCGTCTTCGCAGCGCGCAAAAAATAACCCCGAGTGAGAGCTCAGGGTTTAATCTTCAATCGGCGCGCAACGAACCATGATCGGCTGCTACGCGATGTCGTCACAAAGCCTTAGCTGGCTTGTGGTTCGAGCTCGATGAATGGGCTCATCTTGCGAGCTTTGGCGAACAGGGCGTCTTTTTCAGTCTGAGTCTTCGCAGCAGCGAATTTGACGCGGATTTTCGTCAGTTGAACGCGGCGTTTACGACGTCGGGCGATTTCACGTGTTCGTTCGAGGCGACCCATAATCTTCCAAATTCCAATAGGCAATCAGATTTTCGAGAAAAGTGAACCGGACAGCTTACCAACGCCATGACCACTCGTCAACTCACCGCAGCTTGGTAGGTTGGCTTGATGTAGGGTCCGCTGTGCGGACCGATAAACGAGGTCCAATAAATTTGTTCGTGTTCAAAGTGTTTTGGGATGTCGTAACTTTGATCTGCAATTTTGCGAATTGATGGTCCGCACAGCGGACCCTACGGGGATAAGCCCTCTATCCGCTGCTTGAGTCTCTCGCGATCCTGTTCAGGCATGACGGCTGCGATATCCAATGCCCACAGCTGGGACTTAAAGCCTGCGTCCTCCCGCCAGCTGGACATGAGCGGGCGGACTTTGACCAGATCCTTCAGCGTCATGAGAACGGCGTCGCTTCGTTCGGCGTGGGCCAGTTTTCGGACACGTTCCAGATCGGTGGCCGTGTAATGATGGTGGTCGGGAAAGGCGATTGTTTGTTCTGGATCGAGTTTCAGGCCCAGTTTGCGGATGGTGGCGAAGAAATTCTCCGGGGCACCGATCCCGCAAAACGCGGTGACGATCTGCTTTTCTTTGATCGCGATGTCTCGAATCTCCCCCGATACGCCGACGAGTTGCGTCGGCTCGAATGAGACGGATAAGACGGGAACACCGGGGCGTACCAGTGATTGGAGCTGTTGGAGAAGGGTTGCCCGGGTTGCATTGGATACCTGATTGGCTCGTGTCAGCAAGACAACGTCCGCCCGCTTGAGCGATTCGAGGGGCTCTCGCAATAACCCCCGCGGCAGCAATCGCTCGTATCCGAAAGGGTTGGTTGCGTCGATCAGAACGATGTCCAGATCGCGGTGAAGCTGGCGGTGTTGGAATCCGTCATCCATCACGAGCATTCCCGGGGCAGGGCGGTCCGATGATCGGAGGATCTCCTCCGCAGCGAGGATGCGTTGACGATTCTGAACATGCGGAACGTCGGGCAGCAACAATTCCAGTAGCAGCTTCTCGTCGTTGGCTTGCCCGTCCAGGGAACGGTAGCCGCGACTGATAATCCCGGGCGCGATCCCGAGTTCCCGGCAGAGTTCGCATACCAGTGCAACGACAGGTGTCTTCCCTGTCCCGCCCGTTGTGATGTTGCCAATGCTGACGACCGGGATGTTGACTTTTTTGGCGGTCCTCAGTCCCAGATCGAACATTGCATTTCGAGCCGATGTTCCCATCCAGAATGGGATCGCAGCCATCCCCAGCAGTACGCGCAACAGTCCGTCACCCGACGCCAGTCCTGTTCCTGTCACAATCTCCCGATGACGTTCCTGCGACAACATCATTACATGATATCAGTTAAGTGAAGACAGGCGAATCGCAATTCATATCAGCGTGTCCTCATTTCAGTGTGCCATGCTTGCGGCGTTGAGCAAGCATGTTCTGGACGCCGTGGAAAGAATGGGGTTTTCTGCGCGATCGCACGGCTGACACAGCCGTGGCACACAGGAGAGCGAGTGGCAAAAAAGAAGCACAGGCGTTCTGCCTGTGCTGCTTCATTTTTCAATGGCAGACCGCGGTTGCGAAGCTTACGGCTAAGCCCTAAGCCCCAATCCCTAAGCCCTGCTTCCTACGCCCGATCAACCGAGTTCGGCCATCTTCTTGCAGATCGCTTCACCCATTTCGCGGGTTCCGACGGCGGTTGGGTCGTTGCGGTCGTCTTTCATATCATAAGTGACATTCTTGCCTTCTTCGATGACGGCGGCGACGGCTCGTTCCAGTTTCTCGGCAGCCGCTGCTTCGCCGATGTGTTCGAGGAGGAGCTTGCCGGAGAGGATGAGGGCCGTCGGGTTGACCTTGTTCTTGCCAGCATATTTCGGAGCAGACCCGTGGGTGGCTTCGAAGATGGCCGAGTCAGGACCGATGTTGGCACCAGGTGCAACGCCCAGACCACCAACGAGACCGGCACACAGGTCGCTGAGAATATCGCCATACAGGTTCGAGGTGACGATGACGTCGTACAGTTCTGGCTTCTGGACGAGCTGCATACACATGTTGTCGATGAGACGCTCGTTGTATTGCAGCTTCGAGCCGTCGGTGACTTTGCCGACGAGTTCTGAGTCTGGATTGACGCCTTTGGCGAGGTCATCCCATTCAAACTTCGCACCGTAAGCCAATGCGACTGCTCGGGTTTCGTCGTACCACAGGCCGTCGGTGTACTTCATGATGTTGGCTTTGCAGACCGAAGTGACGGTCTTGCGGCCATACTTCACTGCGTAGTCGAACGCATAGTTGGCGATGTCTCTGGTGCCTTCGTAAGACATCGGCTTGATGCTGACGCCGGTGGTTGTCAGGCCCGTCTTGATTTTCTTGCCGTCAGCGAACTTGTTAATCAGGGTGATCAGTTCCGAGGTCTTGTCCGAACCAGCCTGGAATTCGATGCCGGCGTACAGGTCTTCGGTGTTTTCGCGGATCAGAACCAGGTCGACGTTTGACTCGGAGTAGTAAGTGCGGACCCCTTTATAGGTCTTGCAGGGACGAACGCAGGCGTAGAGACCGAGTTCTTGTCGCAGGTAGACGTTGACGCTGCGAAACCCTTTGCCGATGGGGGTCGTGATCGGGGCTTTGAGGGCGAGTTTGTTCTTGCGGATCGACTCGAGGACGCGTGGAGGAACGCTGCCTTCTTTTTCGATCGTGTGAATTCCGCAGTCCTGAACATCCCAGTCGATCTTGACTCCGGTTGCATCCAGACACATGCGGGTGACATCAGCGAGCTCTGGACCTGTTCCATCTCCGGGAATCAAAGTGACATGATACATAAGTGTTCCTCAAGCAGTGTCAGAGTCTGACTGTCGTTCAAAAAAGCACATCTTTAGGAGCGTTCCGGACCTGATCCGCCGTCCTGAAAATCGATTCCTAACCGTAATGGATCGCATCCACAAACTCAAGTAACTTCCTTTGGCGCGAGAGAAACCGGGGGGAGACTGGAACGCAGAGCTCGCAGGGTGGAGCAGAGGACGCGGAGAAGAATGGGATCCAGATTCAACGCTCCGTCGCGAAGGCGCAACGGGGATTAAGGGAGCAAGGACGGACTTGAATCAAATCTTGATGTGATCGGCGATCTGGTCAATTCACACTCATTCACCTCTTTGCTGTCTCAGCGACCTCTGCTTCCCTCTGTGAGCACTGCGTTCCAGTCTTGTTTGCTGTCGAGGTGGCAAGGTGCGCAGACTTTGATGGCAAATAAGCCCGTTTATTGGCAAGCTGGGGCGTCTGGAACGAAGTTTGACGGTTAGACCTGTTGTGACTGCTCTGACGTCATTTCTGATTCCTCCTCCCATGCCGTCCGATCCTAATGACACGGATCGTGCTGATCGTCGCGGTGTGCCTGTTTGTAGCAGTTGCCCGCATCGTAGCGCACGTGACGACGACTTGACGTTCACTCTCAGTCCACCACGACGAACTTGTGACGCACCACTCAAACCGTCGGACTTACAGGTGTGGCCTCTCAGCCCCGCACCTCCCGAGGATTTTCAATCATGACGAGCCGAACATTCCGATCAGCCATGGTGATGACGCTCTGCCTGAGCATTTTCGCCAGCGGCTGTAAGCACGGCAGCAAAGACGTTACCTACATTGGTGATGCTGATCTGAACTACTATCGCAACTCTGCGACGCAAATTGCTTACCCGACTGTCTGCCAGGAGACTCCGCCGCAGATTCAGGTGACGCAGCCTCCGCGAACTCTGGAAGCTCGTCAAAAAGACGAGGTCTGGGATCTGACGCTGCAGGAAACGATTCAGCTGGCTTTGAAGAACAGTGAGATCATCAAGAGCTCCGGCCAGTTCTTGAACGCTGGCAATAGCCTTTATGCCAACCCGGTCAACACGCCTTCGGTGTTCGATCCGGCGATTCAGGAAACCAACATCCTGTTCGGCAGCCGGGGTGTGGAAGCTGCTCTGTCTGACTTCGATGCGACGTGGGCTGTCAGTACGTTTTATGGACGCAATGAGACCTATCAGAACCAGCTGTTCAACGCGCCGCCGAATCGTATTCTTGATAACCAGACCGGCAGTTTCGATACCTCTCTGACAAAACCTTTGGCGTATGGGGCCTCGGTCTCGGTCAACCATGGTGTTGACTATCTCGATACCAATAGTCCGGGGGTTCTCTTCGGAACCAACTACACGACAACCGCTGGCGTGACTTACCGTCAACAACTCCTCGCCGGCTCGGGGGCTGATTATGTCCGCGTGGCTGGTCCTGCGAACCAGGCTTCCGGTCTGGGAGCAATTACCGGGGTGGGGCAGGGGGTTTTGATTGCCCGTATCAACCAGGACATCAGCCTGGCGGATTTCGAAACCAACGTCCGCGATCTGCTGCGAGATGTGGAAACGAGCTACTGGAATCTTTATCTGGCATACCGCAACTTCGACACGGCTGTCCGTGCTCGAAATACCTCACTGCAAACCTGGCGGATCGCGAAGTCGAAGCGAGACGCAGGGGGACTTCAAGGCTTTTCCAACTGGCAGGAAGCCCAGGCTCGTGACCGTTACTTCGAAACGAAAGCCCAGGCCGAGTCGTCCCTGTCGCAGATTTATCAAGGCGAGCAAAGCCTGCGTAACCTGCTGCAACTGGCAGTCAATGATGGCAAGATCATCCGACCGGTTGATGAACCTGTGACCGTCAACCTCAAGCCGGACTGGTATCTGTCTTTGGCGGAAGCGCTCACCGAACGGGTCGAACTGCGTCGTCAGAAATGGAACATCAAGAGCAATGAGCTCCAGCTGGCTGCGGCTCGTAATATTGCCCGACCACGTCTCGATATGGTCGCTGGTTACAACTACAACGGATTCGGAGATCAGCTGTTCGCAGGGGATGGTGCCGACGTCGCCGGGACTGCCCAGAACCTGAATAGTGCGTACGGCACATTGACCCGCGGTGACGCCACCGGCTTTACAGCAGGACTCGAATACACTCACACGTTGGGGCTTCGTTCTGCCAAAACGCAGGTGCGTAACCTCGAACTCCGACTTGTCAAATCACGCAAGGTCCTGGCTGCTCAAGAGCTCGAAATCAGCCACGAACTGGCGGTGGCGTTCCAGGAACTTTCCCGCGCTTATGCAACGGCGAAGTCGAACTTCTCTCGTCGTCACGCCGCGATGGAACGTGCTCAGCTGCTGGGTGAAGAGTACGCAGCGGGTGCCAACCTGGGCCAGGGGGAAGGGGTCATCGACCGTTATCTGCGTGCTCAGGAGTCTTTGGCTAACGCAGAAATCTCGTACTTCTCGTCGCTGGTGGATTACAACATCGCACTGGTTGACTTCCAGTTCCGTAAGGGAACGCTGCTGCAGCACGACAGTGTCGAGCTGCTCGAAGGCCAGTGGGTGCCAGAAGCGTATCAGCAGGCCCTCGCCCGTGCCTGGGCTCGCAGCCACGCGATCGATCTGGAGAGCACAGATGCTTCGCCCGCTCCGTTTGCCTCTTCGCAGCCGGTCACGAATGGTGTGACCTTCATCAACGAAGTGATGCCAGTCGAAAATGGTCAGGGTTCGAAGGTCATCGAAACACCTGATGTTCCCGCTGCCCAGCCGGATCCTGCTGTCTCCCCCACGAAGAGCGAAGCCTCTGCTTCCCCATTCGGATCGAGCAAAGCCATTGATGAACCAGCCTTCGAGTCATCCAATGATGTCAGTCAGAAATCGATTCGTCCTGAAGATGCTTCCGATCTGCGTGAGAATCGCATCACGACCCTCGCTGAGTGGTACGAAGATCAGGATTCTTACCTGGAGAAGAAGGTCAATCAAATCAGCTACGAACAACCAGCCCGGTCTCCATCGCCGATGCCTGCTCAATCACCGCAGCCGGTGGCGATCCCACCTGCGACACCGGTCTTTGGGAATGGAGCCCGTCAGATTGGTGACGCACTGAAGTCTGCCTTGAGTGGATAGGGATCCGTGGCGGGGTGGCTGGGGTGAGGATTGTTAGCTCACCCCAGACGGACGCGCGTTGGACATCAAAGTCAGTAACGTCTGTTACCAACTCCACTGGGGTCAGCTAGAAATCCTGACCCCAGCCACCCGCGATCTATTGCGACGAACCCATAAACCATATGACACGGAGAGGGAAATGCGCACTTCCTCTCCGTGGTTTCCTGATCACCAACTGGCGAACACCTGCGAATGAGCCCCAACGTCAAGCTCCAACGCCTGCTCAAGATTATTGAGCAACTTCGGACCGGCCAGACGATCAATGCTGAAGACCTCGCCCGAAGTTGCGACGTCTCGGTTCGAACGATTTATCGCGATCTGGAACTGCTCCAACAATCGGGGCTGGAGATCCAGTACGACGACGTCAGCCAGGGTTATCGCCTGCTGACTTCGCGTTTCGTTCTGCCAGCCAACTTCTCGCTGAGTGAAGCCCTCTCCCTGATCTTGATCGGAACCGTCGGACGCACGCAGTCTGACCAGACAGGCATTCCGTTCCTTGATGATGCCCAGTCAGCGGCGTTCAAGATCCTGAATCAGCTGCCGCATAAACTTCGCACGGAGTTGACGCCTCTGGTCACCGCGCACGAAATCCACATCGGTGCCATCAACCCGCTCGATAACGCTGCTGAGACATTCCAGATCATTCAGCAGAGCATTAAAGACGGTCTTCAGTTGAGTATCGTTTATGGCAGCCTGTTTGAAGGCAAAACGATCAAGACAAAGCTTTCGCCGTATCGGGTCTTCTTCGCGGCTCGCAGCTGGTACATCGTGGGGAATTCATCGCTGCACAAAGAGGTTCGCACATTCAATCTCGCGCGATTTCATTCGCTGACGCCGACCAAGACACGATATACGATCCCGCCGCGTTTTTCACTCGAAAAGTATTTCGGCAACGCCTGGTCGATGATCAAAGGTGAGACCCGTTATCACGTCGTCATCGAGTTCGAGCCGAAGGTGGCGCAGAACGTGGCGGAGGTGCAGTGGCACAAAACGCAGAAGGTCACGCGACTCGATAATGGTCGTATCCGCTATGAAGTGAACGTCGATGGCATTGACGAGATTACCTGGTGGATTCTCGGCTATGGCAGTCAGGCTCACGTCATTGAACCAGAGGAGTTACGAGAGCGTATTCATCAGCACGCGCGAGAGGTTTTGACGCAGGGCGAATCGCGATAAAGCGTGAACGCATGGGTAGCCTGGGTTGTCCCAACCCGGGGCGTGCCGCTTCGGCACGATTAGAAACACAGAATGGGCGTCCAACGCGCGATGACCGTGTTTCTCGCGGCTTCGCCGTCGGGGTTGGGACAACCCCGACTACCCTTTATTTGCAATTCGAGAAGCACGGCTGGCACAGCCGTGGCACACGAGCGAGTGTTCTTGACTAGCGGATGACGGAGTCTCGTTCGCCGACGACCGGGACGACGCCGTCTTCCACGCCCGCTGCGAGGACGGATTCGAAAGTTTTCTTCCAGTCCTTCAGGAGCGGGACGAGTTCTTTCGAGTGTTCGCGAATCAGCTGTCGACTCTCGGCGGGAACGCCGTTGAGCATGGCGGCGTAGAGTTCGAGGGCAGCCAGCGACGTCAGTTGGCGCTGCAGGCGCAGACGCTCCTGTCGACCACTTTCGTGAGGCAGTTGTTTCAGTGAGGCTTCCAGAGTTGCCAGTTCCGAGACAACGACATCGATGCGTTCATGAATCCGCAGCAGTTGTTTACTGAAATCGATGTTCGTCGAGAACTGCTCGGACATCACGGCACAACTGACTCGCAGCAGCAAGGAGGCGAAGACTTCCGGCTCGACCTGTTGTTCTGCCAGAAGCTTCTTCCATGAGGGATGCGACGAAAACAGAATCGCCTGCTGGCCGATATCAAACCGCGCACGAAGGTGTCGTCGTTGTGCCGAGAGGAGCTGTTGAGGAGTGACGTAGTCGGGAATGGTCGGCGTTTCGATTGGCAGAAACTGCGGCTGGAGCTTCTCCGGTTTGGCTTTCATCAGCGTGACGAAAACGGCCAGTTCGTCTTCTGAGAGGACAGGAGGATTCGAGAGATCCCATCCTGAGGCCGGCACCATCGTGACCTTCTGTGGCTTGGAATTGCCACAGCCGATCAGGAGGAACAGCGCGACCGAAAAGGCGCACAGCAGCGTCAGACGTGTCAACATAGATAAGATCCGTAAGTCGGAGGTGGGCTGGTAGGTGGGACTGGCGAAATTGCAGAGAGTCGGGCAGGGGAGGTCGATCGAGAGAATCTGCAAAAATGAGGAACGCCAGATACTTCCATTGCCCTGGATGGTCAAGAGCAACTCGGTCTGTGGTGAGGGAGAACCCTGTCTGGAAATGGTTTCGTTAAGCTCTTTTGCCGAAGTCAGTTAAGTCGACATTATCAAACATTTCAAACGCGCCGAGATTGTAAAACTGCCATAGGTCCAATCGTCCGAATCTGGTAAAACTCACCTGCGACGGCTGGTTTTGAAGGGTGTCTTTCAGGCGGTCAAAACGGCGCCCAACCAGTCCTTATCTGAAAAACATCGACGTTGCGGATTCCATTATGAGTGCTCTCTCTTCTCGTGACTACGTTCCCTTCGAGGAGTTCTCGCAACTCCGTTCGGCGAAGGAGATTCTGCAGCGCGAGTCAGACGCGATCAAGGTGATCGCGGAGCAGCTCGATAACCGGTTTTGTACTGCCGTGGATCTGATCGTTACCTGTCAGGGGCGGGTCATTGTGACGGGGATCGGCAAAGCAGGGCTGATCGGGCAGAAGATCGCGGCGACGTTTGCCTCAATGGCGACGCCGTCTCAGTTCCTGCATCCTGCGGAAGCCGTCCATGGGGATCTGGGAATCATTCAACCCAATGACATCGTGCTGGCGCTCTCCAACAGCGGGGAGACGGAAGAGCTTTGTCGGATGTTGCCGATTCTGGAACGGATGAATGTGCCGGTCATTGCGATCACCGCGAGCGCACAGTCTTGTCTGGGACGAGCTGCCAAGATCGTCATTCCGTATGGAAGACATCAGGAAGCGGGCTTTCATGGCCTTGCTCCCACGACGACGACGACCATCATGCTGGCGCTCGGTGATGCCTTGGGAATCGTCACCGCGACTCGCAAAGGGGTTTCCGCGGAACAATTCGCCCGGTTTCACCCCGCGGGATCTCTGGGCAAGCGTTTAACGCCCGTCAATGATGTCATGCGAAAGGGGGATGCCCTTCGGGTCGCGTCCCAGTCGGAGACCGTGCGAGAAGTCTTCAGTCAGCATCATTCACCCGGACGACGGACGGGGGCGATCGTTCTCGTCGATGAAGAAGGTCAACTCACCGGCCTGTTTACAGACAGCGATCTTGCGCGACTTCTTGAAAGCCACCGCGAGCACCAGCTTGATCGTCCGATTCATGAAGTCATGACCAAGAACCCGACGACAGTCCGTCCGGAAGCGCTTCTCGAAGAGATCGTTCACATTTTCACAAAGCGAAAATTCTCCGAACTGCCCGTCATCGACGAAGCCGGCCATCCTGTCGGCATGGTTGATATCACGGACATCATCGCCTTGTTACCGACGGCGGATCACTGAGAATACACCTGCAGAAGACAGGGGGTTGACACCCCCCGCTCGCCTTCAGTCACTTTTCTTCCCGGCGAATTCCGATTTACGAATTACGACAAAGTGCTCCCACGATTGACCCTTACTCTGATTGTCGCCCTCTCGTTGAGCTTAGCCTATAAGCTTTACAGTGAGATCGTGACGCCATTGGTTCAGCCTCAGCATCATCCGGTTTCGCCCGAAGTTCTCATGGCTGAGCCAGCCGTGCGACAGGGGCCGCGTGAGCATGCGGAGATGGCGACCCGCTATTTGCCTGAGTCTCCCTGGGCTCAGTCAGCGAAGATCAAATTTCGACACGAGAACATGTATTTCTTCTGCGGCCAGTGGCAGCAGTCGGAGAGCGGCTCGATGTCGTTTGCTCCGTTTGCGGTCATTTTCAAGAACGAAACGACAGATGATGGAGAACGTTACTATTCTCTCGAAGCCGAACAGGCCGTCCTGCGGTTCGATGGCAATGTTGATTTGACGAATTTCAATCCGGAGCTTCTTTCACGCGCGGTTCTCAATGGAAAGGTCCACATCAAGGGGCCAGACAATCTGGAAGTGATCGGCGAGACATTTGAGTTCGAGAAAAATGCTCAGCACGTACGAAGCGACTTTCCGGTCGAATTCCGATACGAAGAGCATTTTGGGCGAGCCAAGAACATTGAGTTAACCCTGATTCCCAAAGACGAATTCAATCCCAATCCGCAGCTGGCATTCAAAGGTGTTAAAGATGTCAGCCTAATGAATGATGTTGAGCTGAGTCTCAAGATCGATGAGAAGCAGCCTCATGCGATTGTGAAATGTCTTGGTCGCCTGTCTTACGACTTTGCCCAAAAACGTGCCATCCTTTCCGATACGGTTCAGTTGCGCAGCCAGCCTTATCCTGGCGAATTTGACACGATGACATGCGACCGGATGGCTCTCGATCTGAGTGAAACACCGAAAGACACCACTCGCAAACTGACGGCCGAGGAAAAAGAGCGTCGAGCGATGCCGCTCAAGCGGTTTTTTGCCGAGGGGAATAATGTCGTCCTGACCAGTGACCATCAAAAGATGCGTGCGGAGATGCAGGAAGTTGAGTATGTCGCGGCTGAGCATCATTTGTCGCTGACGTCGGCTCAGCTGGTTCGAGTCGTGATGGAGGGGACGGAAGTGCTGTGTCCTTCGATTCAACTTTGGACGAATGAAAAGCATGACCTGACGGAGGCGCTAGCTGACGGGGCAGGGTGGATTCGTCACTTTGATAAGAATGTCGAAGTCGCCAAGGCCAGTTGGGGGCAGCAGATGCACTTGGAAGTCGATCCGACGATGTTTGATCGTCAAACAGGACGACCATGGGATCGGATTGAAATGACAGGCCGAGCATCACTGCAGCATACCGCTCAGCAGGCTGGGCTGATCGCTGAGACGATTCGGTTCTGGATTGATCGTCAACCTGCTCCGGCCTTGCCAGCCGGGCAGACGAATCGAAATCCTTCTGCAGCTGTCTCTCAGATTCGCTTGAAACGATTGCAGGCGGATAAGGCTGTCAAGCTTCTCTCTGCACAAGTCGGAGGGGAAATGGAGTTGCTGGAACTCGATTTCGTGGAGGAGAATTTCATACCGGTTTCGGTTGCTCAGGCGCGAGCCAGAAACCGGGTTCAACCCGTCGGCTATCAGGATCCGGGGGCGCCTCCCAAAGAGGATGACAAGCTGAGTGGACCGCTTGTTCGTAAGCCGATTTCGGTGGAGACTCAGCATCTGGTTGGCAAAGTTCGTGTCAATCCGCTGCTTTATGCCACCGGCGATCAACGTCCACAGATTCCCCAGCAGGAACTAGTCGATCTCTCCGAAGCGTACGGGATCGGCCATGTTGTTATTAAACAGGATCAAAGCCTGGAATCACCCGCCTGGAGCATCGGCGGCGACCGTCTGCATGTTGTTAACGATGGCGCCAATGAGCAGAAGATTACTCTCTATGGGCAACCCGCGATCATTGAGCACAATGCTGTCCATCTGGAAGGCCCGGAGATCATTTTTGAACGCGATCTGAACCGTGCGACCGTCAAAGGGCAGGCCGTTGTTCGCATGCCTGTCAAGATGAACCTCAGTGGGGAAGAACTGCCTCAGGAACAGATGATGACGGTTAACTGTTACGAGCAACTTGTCTTCGATGGTCAGGTCGGACGCTTCCAGGGAAAAGTACGAGCGTACCTCGCCGATGGATTGCTGCAATGTGGCGAACTTCAGGTGCATCTCGACCAGAAGATCAATTTTTCCGAGCGACTGCCCGAAGGCAAGAAGATCAAACTGCATCAGGTCTTTTGCAAAGAACATGTCTCAATCGATCTGCATCAGTATGAGAAGAGCCAGCTGACGGGGGTCATTAAAGGTGAACTTTCGGAAATCGGCCTGAACTATTCGACCGGAGATCTGGTCGGCTATGGCAAGGGACAAATTCATGCCTGGAGCTTCAGTCCACCCAAAGACGAGCAGTCCCAGCAGCAGAATGGCGGAACCGCTTCCCTTGCTCCCAAGCGAGATCCCTCCAAGCAGTGGACTTATCTAAAGATGGACTTCGATGGAAAGTTCGAAGGGAATATCAATGAGAAACACGGGACTGTCAGCCAGCGTGTTCGATGTTTGTACGGCCCGGTCATCAAGGCGCTCGTCCCCATCAACAGAGACGAACTTCCCGATGATGCTGGGACGCTCAACTGCAATTTGATTTCTGGACGACTGACGACCGACGAATGGAACGGGCCCTACGAAGTGACGGCCGAAGATAATGTCGAACTTGCCGGGAATCTCTTTATGGCGATGTCAGACGAACTGACCTACGACAGCCAGAAGGGGCTTTTCTCCATGAAGGCTCGGGGGGAAAACTACATGCGTTTCCGAGAACGCAAGAAGATTGGTGCACCGTGGGCGTATCAGGAAATGCTTGGTTTGAGGATTTCTCCGGATCGTAAACGCATGGAAATCGATAACCTCCGTAGTGCGCATGGATTTGGCCCGAATTAACTTTTGCTCCTGCGACCGTTGCCCCCTGCTCATGTCGTCGTATCATTACTCCTCATGACTGAATTCTGGAGTCGGTGCAGGCGAGTTTTCGTCCTGCACCAGTTGCACAAGACGAAATTCATCGCCCCTTGAAACGACTTATTTCCCAAGCAGAAATTGATACTCGTCTCGATGCAATGGCAGCGGAGATTAATCGGGATTATGCGCACCAGCCTTTAACAATGATCGCCGTCCTCACGGGCAGTCTGATTTTTCTGTCTGACCTGATGAGACGGGTGACGATTCCCTGTCAGCTCGGAGTCATTCAAGCGAGCAGTTACAAGGGGGCGGTGACATCGCCGGGAGAGCTGCAGCTTCAGTTCGAGATCCTCCCGAATCTGGAGGGACGAGCGGTTCTCCTTGTGGATGATATCCTTGATACCGGCCAGACACTTCAAACACTGAAAACGGCCTTCGAAGCCCGCTTGCAGCAACCCGTTAAAACAGCCGTCCTGTTGTGGAAACAAGCCCGCACGAAAGTTCCACTGACTCCCGATTACTGCGGCTTCCACATCGATGATCACTTTGTGGTCGGTTACGGCCTCGACTACAATGACAACTACCGAAACCTCCCGGAAATCCATGTCCTGGAACCGGGTGATCTCAAGGCGTAGGGTGCTGGTGAGTCTTCGAACCGCACCAATTGTGCCTACAAATATTGTGTGCGCACGTTACCGAGTAAAACTCCCAACGTCATTTTTCACTCACCCACATTTGGTGCGGTTCGCAAAGCCTCACCAGCACCCTACAAAAGTACTCAGTGACCTCTGCTCGACTCCGCGAGCTCTGCGTTCCAGTCTTCTCTCGAAAGCAAACCGATGTCTCAAAAAACCTTCAAAGTCGCCGCGATTCAAAACTCCTGTTCTGGGGATGTTGGTTCCAACGTCGACAAGACGATCAACAAGATCATCGAAGCCGCCAAGCAAGGGGCAACGATTGTCTCGACGCAAGAGTTGTTCCCGTCGCTTTACTTCTGTCAGACGGAAGATCACGAGCAGTTTAACCTGGCTGAGCCGATTCCGGGGCCGACGACTGAGCGTCTGCAGGCGGTCGCCCGCGAACATAAGATCGTGATCGTTGGTTCGTTGTTTGAAAAGCGGGACGCGGGGCTTTATCACAACACAGCAGTTGTGATTGACGCCGACGGCAAGTACCTGGGAATGTATCGCAAGATGCACATTCCCGACGATCCGCTGTATTA
>SXPC01000158.1 GCA_005778225.1 Planctomyces sp.
AGGCAACCATTCGCGTACATTACTCTTATTAGCACCAGCCAACGTCAACGTCTCGCTCGACTCCATTTCACGAATCAATCCCACCATGAACCTCACCAGAAAAGTCCGCACGCGCCTCTTCCTCGTCGTCTGTCTTGTCATCGCGTCCACCTTCTTCTTCGTCCAGACGAATCCATCGGAAGCGCGCGTCACGATCCGTAACGAAGGTCCCTCCAACATCACCGATCTCCAGGTCAATTCGATGTTTGCCAATAAAGAAATCCCGCTCCTTCACCCCGGCGAAGCCATCTCCTTCGTCATGCCCAACTCAGCCGGCCAGACCATCCGCATTTCCAGCTTCACCTGCCAGGGCAAACCCCTCTGCCACTTCGCCCATATGACCCGCACCATCGACGATAAGGGAGAATACTACCGCTTCTCGATCTCCTGCGACCTGTGCAGTGAAGATGAGAAACCGGCAGAACCGAAGCCTGAGTCTTGATGCATTCGGGAGGGCGAACCTCCGGTGAGCCGCTTCTTTGCGTTGCGGAACTCCAACTGCGCAAAAAATGATGATGGCCTCGACCTGCCTTTAATTTTCTGACCACCAGCGAACGTCCGAAAGTCATTTATCGTGCGCAACGCGGGACAGCGGCTCGGACGGAGCCTCGCCCTCCCACAATGTTCATGAAAAAAGGGACAAGCTCCATTCCTGAAACTTGTCCCCTTCGTGTCTTGGTAATTCAACCACAACCAATTTCTCAAGCCATCTTCTCGCGATAATATTTCGCCGCCGCTTCCAGTGCCTTCGGAATCCCCGCAGGATCCTTGCCACCCGCCTCAGCGAGATCCGGCTTACCACCGCCGCCCCCACCGACCAGCGGAGCTGCCAGCTTGACGCATTCGCCCGCCAGCACACCCTTCTTGGTCAGCGGTTTGCTGACAGCCGCCAGCAGCGTGACTTTGCCTTCGTTCTCGGTCGCGAGGAGTAACGCAACCGAGTCCGCCTGATCCCGCAGCTTGTCGGCGAAATCGCGCAGCGAATCCTTCGACCCGCCCACCAGCGTATGCGTCACAATCTTGGTGCCGTTGACAGTCTCAGCTGTTTCCAGCAGCTTGGTGACATCACCCGTCATCGCTTCCCGCATACTTGCTGAGAGCTTTTCCTTGGCATCCGCCAGTTCGGTCTGCAATGCAGCGACTTTCGTCAGCAGTTCAGAAGGCAGTGTCGCTTTGAGCATTTGCTGAAGCTGCGTCACAATCGATTCCGTATCGCGAACCGCCTGACGCACCTTCGGCCCCGTGAGCGCTTCAATACGACGAACACCCTTCGAGACTCCCGACTCGCTGGTAATCTTCACCAGCCCGACCTGTCCGCTGTTGACCAGGTGAGTTCCTCCGCAAAGCTCCTTACTAAATTCGCCAATGCTCACCATGCGAACCAGATCCGGATACTTCTCGCCGAAGAGTGCCATCGCACCCGCTGCTCGCGCTTCCTCAATCGGCAACAGCTTCGTCGTGACGGAAGCACCCTCTGCGATCTTCGCGTTAACGATGTCTTCGATCTTCTCCAGTTCTTCATCGGTCACTGGCTGACGATGCGAGAAGTCGAAACGGAGCGCATCTGACTCGACCTTCGAACCACGTTGCAACGCATTCTCGCCGATGACTTCATGCAGAGCATAGTGCAGCAGGTGAGTCGCCGAGTGGGCCCGCCGGATCCCTTCACGACGCGCCACATCAACCTGGGCTTCGACCTTCTGACCCACCTTCAGTTCACCCTCAACGAGTGTTCCAATGTGAATCCAAAGGTTGCCCCCATCCTTCTGCGTATCCTGCACGAGGAACTTCATCCCGTTCGATGAAATCACCCCCTGATCGCCAACCTGTCCCCCCGACTCGCCGTAGAACGGGGTCTTGTCGAGAACAACTCCAATTGGCGTCGCATGCTGCTTCTGGCTGAACTTGTCAACAAGGGCCTTGTTCGAAATGATCCCGACGATCTCCGCAGCAGCATGATCGACGTCATACCCCAGGAAGTTCGTCTCCCCTTTTGATTTACGAATCGCATCGAGCGGCCCTTCCGACATGACCGCATCGACCGTCACCCGTCCCGATTTTTGTGAGTGCTCTTCCATCAGCGCTTCGTAGCGGGCCCGATCGACCTTCAAGCCTTCTTTCGAGGCCAGCGCTTCCGTCAACTCAATCAGGAAGCCGTCTGTCTGGTGCAGGTTGAAGGCATCATCGCCCGAGAAGACCCCATTTTTGGCTGTCTTCACGTGCGACTTGAAGCGATTCAGCCCGCGATCGATCGTATTGAGGAACTGCGTCTCTTCATCGGTAATCGCAGCCTGAACTGCAGGAACAGTCTCCAGAAGATCCGGGTAAGGCTTCTTCAGCAGATCGACGACGACAGGCACCAGCTGTGCCAGGAAGTTGTCATGCTTGCCGAGCAGATATCCTTCGAGCACCGCACGTCGCAGCAACTGACGAACGATGTATCCTTGCTTCGCGCTATCCGGCAGGACGTTTTCGTGAATACACATCGTGACCGCACGCACGTGATCCGCGATCCGTCGCATCGCGCGACCATGCTCTGCCGTGAACTCATACTTGCGACCAATGATATCGCCGACCGCATTACACAGCGGCCGCAGTGTATCAATCTCGAAGTTACTCTCGACCCCCTGCAGAACCGCAGCCGTCCGCTCCAGCCCCATCCCCGTATCGATGTTCTTCTTCGGCAGCGGAATCAGATTGTTCGGCGGATTCCCCTGGCGGTTGAACTGCGTAAAGACCAGGTTCCAGATCTCGACTTCTTTCCCACCCGATGCAGGATGGAAGTAAATTTCCGAGCATGGCCCGCAGATCCCGTCGGGGCCATCGCTGGGCGATCGGGCTGGCCAGAAGTTCTCAGACTCATCGCAACGCATGATCCGCTTAGCGGGCAGACCGATTTCCTTCTCCCAGATACCAAATGCTTCATCGTCATCCAGATAGACGGTGACCGTCAGCTGGTCCGGGTTCAGCCCCAGCCATTTCTTGGTTGTCAGAAACTCCCAGGCCCAGTGAATCGCTTCCCGCTTGAAGTAATCTCCGAACGAGAAGTTTCCGAGCATCTCGAAAAACGTATGGTGATACGCCGTCACCCCGACGTTCGAGATATCTCCGGTCCGAATACACTTCTGGCAGGTCGTCGCCTTCGTGAAATCGGGCTTGCCCAGTCCCAGAAACTCATTCTTGAACTGATTCATCCCGGCTGGAGTGAACAGAACCGTCGGATCGTTGGGCACGAGCACATCGCTGGGCCGTCGGATGCAGCCTTTGGATTCGAAAAAGTTCAGATAGGCGTCGCGAAGTTCGTCGGTTTTCATGTGATCTTTTGCGCAGAAGAGTCAAAAATGCAAAACGAGATTATGAAAAGCAAGCCGCATTTGGGCAACAGAGAAAGCAACGCCAGCCGACTGAAAACACCGCGAACTAGAATCGGCTAGTCGACCCAGGGATTGATGACCTTGATTCCGCAATGCTTGAAATCGTTCACATTACGCGTGGCAATAGATGCCTTACGAACTCTTGCGATCGAGGCGATCATCAAATCGATGGCATCGGTGTTTATTCCCGCTTGCTCCAACCCTGCAGCGATCTCGCCGTAGGCGTACGCTGCTGCCTCATCGTAAGGGAACAGTCTCCCGCGAAAACCCTCGTTAATAAAGGCCGAAAAACTGTCCTCTAGCCTCAGGCGTCGTTTTCCTCTCGGCAGTCGAGCCAATCCCCTTTGAATTTCTCCCAAGGAGATCGAGGTGAAACTCAAATCAATTCGCTTCTGACAGTTAATCCAGGCGATCACATGGGGATCAGGCGATTCGCGCATTAGCTCCGAGACAACATTAGTATCAAGAATAATCATGGTTGGAAGTCGACCACTCCGCGTTTTGATCTTCGGGAAGGAAGTTTCAATTCAACACCACCCTTCTTGCCGAAAAGCCTGCTTGCCAAGTCTGCCAGATTCTCTGTTTCAGGCTCAGACATCGAAGCTAATTGGAGAAGGTGCCGCGCGTAGGCCTCCAGCGAAAGTCCCGACTGCGCTGCCTGAACCCGCAGCTTTTCTTTCGCTTGATCTGGAAGGTCGCGAATTGTGATCGTAGCCATAGAAGCTCCTGAATGATTGCATTGTCGTCAATGATATCATTGAAGTCAATGACGATGGGGGATCAAGCCTTTTGCACTATCAACTTCTCCCCGGAACGGACACGGGCTGGTTCCCGAGAACGGCCCGCTTCAACTCATCCGCAGAGACTTCCAGCGGCATTCTGGTGTCGGCAGACCTTTGAATCGCCTGGGCAAGATACTGATTGGCGGGTTGCAGAATCCGGAAATGGTCTGTCCCCTGGATGAGGTGAAAACTCAAATTTCTATTCTTCAGAGAAATGCTTTTTCCCTGCAGATTTGTCACAGCGCTGGCAGTCCCTCGCCCACCTTCGAAGACGTAGACCGGACTTTGAATATTCTCCACCCAGACGATTGGCGATCGAATGACGTGCTCCTCCCGATTTCTGAAATCATAGGGAAGATAGCCCGAGTCAGCCCCATAGCCCACCACCTGATCTGCTGGGCCGAAAGAAAAGACAGCCTTGAACCGATTCGTCGAAGCTGCCACCAGCAGTACCAGCGTTCCCCCGGTACTATGTCCTCCGAGATACAGATTCTCAGGGTCGACATACGGCTTGCTCAACAGATACTCCGCCGCCGCGAGCACATCATCGACCTCGCCCAGAAAGCCTTCCTTCTGACCCGGATTGTTATTCCCGCCCCGCAGAGAAGGGTACATCATCACCATCCCGGCTTGACGATACTGAGCCGCTGTCTGATCGTTCTCCGACGGTGCAGGCAGCCAGACCTCGCCGATGGAATTGCAGTCACCCCCGGTAATCCAGATGATCGCAGGATGCTTCTTTCCGTCACCGGGGTCAGGAGTGACGTACGCAAACAGTCTGCCAACCGGCGCGTCATACTGGTCAAGTTTGAATGTCCCCGATGGCGGCACGTCCACGGGAGAAGAGTCTCGTGGACCAGATTTCAGTCGAGTCTTGAACGATGAGCGAGCCGAGACAAGGGTCGAATCCGTTCGCAACAAACTCGATCCCGGCTTGGAATCTGCTGAAGGGGCAGGGCTGTTGGCTGGAGTTGAACTGCCAGGAGTCGGATTTGCGGTCGAGTTCGTTGCCGAAGCGGGAGCCGTCCCTGCATTTCCTGCCGATTTACCGAGGACATAAAACGCGACAAACCCAACGATCAGCATCAACACAACACTTCCGAAAATCCCCGCGATCGCGGCTACCGGGTTGTTGTTCCCGCCACTCTTTTTCGAAGCCCCACCTTTGGGCCGCGATCCGGATGATGACCTGCCAGACGACGAAGCTGGCGGGCGTGGTTGACCTGATCGAGGAGGAAGTTTGCCGCTATTTGACATGAAATCCAGATTGCTCATACGAGGAAAACAAAGAAGGCCAGGACGATTCCATGGCGAACCTGACTATTGGAACTGTTTGGAAATTTCGTGGGAAGAGAGAAATCCACCTTCCTTTCCAAACAGTCAGTCTGAAATGTTGCAGGCATCCTGAGCCCATTAGAAAGCCATATACACCGTCAAAAAGTATGCGTAACGAATTTAAGTTAAGGGAAAGTATTCAGATTATCGTAGAGATGTTGACGCTCACGAAGTTAGCATGACCGTGCTTTTGAACAAAGGAGTCGGTTCATGCAGGTCGAGTCTCGCGAATACAAAGTCATGCTGGATCATCTGCGTTTTGCCGACCGCAAGCTGGCGCTGCGCGAACTGTGGTTTGATCTTCAGGGAATTGTGCGGAGAGTGGAATTCATGCCCAAAAAGGAGGAACTTCAAAAGCAGCGGCTCAAGAAATTCGACACGCTCGAACGTCGTTTGATTCGCTTTCTCGATACGCCTGATCGCGATTTCAGAAGAAACGATCTGATTCTTCGTCAGCGGCAAGTCGTCGAGAAAGAGGAGGGGCGTCTTGAACCCAAAAGCACGGAATTCACTTTGAAATCGCGGCATGCAGATCGTTACTACGTTTCGGGGCGTAAGCTGAAAGAAGGCTCCGATCAGAAGCGGGTGGGAGATCCCAAGTTCGAAGAAGATATCGGGGCACCGTACTGCAGTCTCTTCTCTCACTCGCTCACCATTCAGGGACAGGAAAAATGTCCTGAGAAACTTCGGGACGCAGAGCGTCTCTTTCCACTTCTGGGAGATCTCCGCTGTGACGGGATCAAATGCTCCCCCGAGACATCAGTTGAAATCGTGGGCCAAACCCGACATCACGAGCGAATCTACAAAGGGCCTGAGTTCAAGCTGGGCGAGAAGGAAACGGCAACGCTGGCGGTCATTCTTTGGTCCACTGAGTGGAAGACCCGTCCCACTGCGGCAGAGCTGTCGTTTCGCTACGGCGATAAAAAGGAGCAATACTCAGGCGACGTCGCGTTGAATGCATATCGCCTCTTTTCTGCAATCCAGACCCTCGACTGGTGTCTGCCAGATGGCCCGACCAAGACCCAGTTCGCCTACGGCGAGTGATCCTTTTTGAGGACGGCGTCGTTGAGTTCCGCAGAGGACACGATACTCACGAAGCAACAGTTGAATTCACTGAAGACCGAACTGCCACACTTCGAGCGAAAGCCGCCCATGGATGCGATTATCGAGCTTTTTCGCCATAATTCGTAAGGTCCAAAGCCGCGCGAGGCGCGGGTGTCTTTATGACGAATTAACCGTACTTCGCTCGGATTGATGCCGTTTGCGGTAAGTATCGAATTGAAGCTAACTGGCAAGGTGCTGCTCCTGATACACACCATAGAATCAATGTTTGTTTGACCCGCTACGCCATGTTGTAAATCGCGAGGACCTTGTCTTTGACTTCGTTCATGACTTCTGGGTTCTCTTCGAAGAACGTCCGGGCTTTTTCGCGGCCTTGGCCCAGGCGGGTTTCGCCGTAGTTGAACCAGGCGCCCGATTTGTCGACGATGCGGTGGTTGACGGCAAGGTCGAGGACGTCTCCTTCGAGGCTGATGCCGCGTTTGTTGAGCATGTCGAACTCGGCGACTTTGAAGGGTGGGGCGACCTTGTTTTTGACGACCTTGGCCTTCATGCGGATGCCGATGGTTTCGTCCCCTTCGGTCAGCGTGGTGATCTTACGGACGTCGATGCGGCAGGAGCAGTAGAATTTCAACGCGCGACCGCCGGGAGTCGTTTCGGGGGAGCCGAACATGGCGCCGATCTTCTCGCGAATCTGGTTGATGAAGATGACGGTGGTCTTGGACTTGGAAATCGCCCCGGTCAGCTTCCGCATGGCCTGAGACATCATCCGGGCCTGGAGACCGACGTGGCTGTCGCCGATATCGCCATCGAGTTCTGCTTTGGGAACCAGCGCTGCCACTGAGTCGACAACGATGACGTCGACCGCGTTGCTCTTGATGAGCATCTCAGCGATCTGGAGACCTTCTTCGCCGTAGCTTGGCTGAGAGACGAGAAGTTCTTCGAGGTTGACGCCGAGGCGTTTGGCCCAGGCGGGGTCGAGGGCGTGTTCGGCGTCGACGAAGGCGGCGATCCCGCCTTCTTTTTGTGCGGATGCGATGACGTGGAGGGCGAGTGTCGTTTTACCAGACGATTCTGGTCCAAAGATCTCAATGATCCGGCCGCGTGGCAGGCCTTTGCCGCCAAGGGCGATATCGAGGGAGAGCGCACCCGTCGGAATGCCCGCGACGACCATGTTGGTCTTGTCGGAGAGTTTCATGATCGAGCCTTTGCCAAAGGCCTTCTCAATCTGTCCCAGAGCGTTATTCAGGACTGCTTCTTCCCCCTTGGCTCCGCCGGAGGATTTCGATTCGGAAACGTCTTCTGACTTGGATTTAGCTTTGGCGGCCATGTTGTACAGTAGTCCTTTAGGTGTTCCGAGGCAAATTATGGCTTAAACCCCGCAAAGGGGGCATCTTGCGCGAATATGTAACAAGTGATGATATAGTGTACAAGCGGATCAGTCAAGGGGAAATGGGCGGTCTACCGCTGAGAAAAAGCAACCACGGATGAACACGAAGAAACACGGATGGGAAAGTCTATTTGGTGCGGTTCGAAGACTCACCAGCACCCTACGCGGAAATTGATTCTTTCTCGATTAACAGGCGCAGGTAACTGCGGCGTTCCGAGGAGGCCAGGCCGAGGGTTTTGGCGAGTCGGAGGAGCGATTCCCGCGTGCTCGACTGGGTGGCGTGGGATTCATCGTCGGAGACGGTTTCGAGTTCGATGTAATGGCCTAGGCCTTTGACGTCGTCGAGGCAGAGTTCGAACGGACGACCTTCCCAGGTGAAGGTGTAGCGGTGACGGGTCTTGGCGACTTCGCGGACGGCAGTGAAGCCAAGGTTGGAGAGGATGGCGGCCATCGTGTCGAAAGTCGGCTGGCCTTCTGCGAGGTGGGCTTCGTATTCGCGTCGTGATTTGGTGAGCGGATCGAGTAGGGGACCTTTGTAAGTTAGATAAGACGACTGCCCGGTGCGCCGGATGCGGAGTGCTTCGTCGGTTGTTGCAAAATCTCTGCCGGGGTGGTTGTAGTAGATGTCGACCTGATCGATGCTGCCTTCATCGGTCAAGCCCAGGGGAGCCAGTTGAGCGAGAATGTGATCCGCATCGGTGATGGAGAATTTGAGTTCGATTTCGAGAGGCATGCATTGGGGACCAGATAACAAGGTACGGACGTGTGAAATGATGGTGAAGTTTTAACGCAAACAGACAGACGTGCAAAGATGACGCAGGGCCAACTGTTGATTGCCGCGGAAAAAGAAGGTAAGAACAAGGTGTTCTGCAATAATGTTGAGGTCCGTCGTGGTCAGACAACATTCTTGTCACTAGCGATTCAATTCGCGCCAAGAATAACGAGCACGCTTACGTCGAAGTCGACCTCGCGATAGCAAAGAGTGAAAAGATCATGGAACGCTTCAAAGGCCTCTGGCGTGACAGCAAGTATGTCTGGATCGCGTTTTTTCTAGTCGTGGTCGTGTTTTCGATTTTGGTTTCGCCGTTGTTTCTGGTCATGATCCCTGGGCTGGCGGGATATTTTGTGTACTTTGCATTTATCCGATACGACGAAAACGGCGTCGATAAGGGCGGCGCCGCTTGAGGCAACGCCACCCATTTCGAGGAAATAACGAGATGGGGACAGACAGGAACGTCTATGCTCCTGAAGAGAGTTGCGAATCAGCCTTTGAACTTTGTTGGCTTATCGTCGCCGCTGGCTGTCCATTGTCGACCGATGGTGTCGATGTCTTTGGGGCCCGGGACGGCGGGGATGTTGTAGCCGATGGTTTCGATGCGGGTCTTGCGGATCTCGGCTGAGTTGACGTTGAACTCTTGATCTCGCTGAGCGATGACGGCTTTGTCTTCCTGACCATCGCCAGTCAGTGACCACATCAGAAGTGGTTCTCCCATCGGAACGGGAGTGTTGGGATCGGGCCAGGTATGCCAGGTCTTGCCCCAGGTGGTGAGGAGACCTTTCATGAAGGTCATCTCTTCTTCGTCGTCCATGCCAGGGGCGATCAAGCCGCCGCCGAGGACTTCGTAAGTGTGTGGGTGCCAATAACGTTTTTCGACCTCGGGTAAGGACCTGTAGACTTCGTCAGAGACGATGTATTCGACACCGAGCAGCTTCGCGTCTTTCTCTGCCGAGCTGTAGAGCAGGCATTGGTGCATGCCGCCCGCGACACCGCCGCAGTAGTGCTGCGTGATGATCTGGATGCGGGGATCTTTCTTCGCGCAATGAATGCCACAGAAGTGGAGATGATGGTTTCCCAGAGGGGCCATCATCGTTTTGTCTTTCATCTCGCCATGATGGTGATGGTCTGCGGCTTGGGTCGGATTGAGCATGGCGGTGGTGCTGAGGGCACCCAGAGCGCCAAAGAGTTCGCGTCGATTCATCCGTGTGTGTCCCTGTTGAGAGGAGGTCGGAGTAAGAGAACCGAATGATCGTACGCGCCACGTAGTCAATTCCAAGCAACATCGATCGACATGTAAGTGAAACTTGCAAAGCGAAAAATGTCAGTGGAATGACTGCATTTTGAAAAAGAGCAGGGGAGATCTGAAGTCGGTCATCAAGCGACCGTCTGTGAAGCTGTGACGATTGTCTGGCTGGTGGCGGATACGCACGGGGGTGCGGGGGAAAACTCGCCCGCAAATGCTCGGCGAGCATTTAGGGTTGTGTGCAATTGGTCGAAGATGAAGAGCATTCCGACGGCTTCGGGCGAGTTGAAGCGGCGGCGAATTTGAAATGGATTTCTACGAGCTAAATGCTTTGCAAGGATGCAACTATGTGCTGGGCCAGTTATGTCGTACGTGTTAAGAAGATTGCGTTTGCTGCTGCGATTGGAGTGCTAAGTTCGGCGAGCGGGACGTCGCTGTTCGCCCAGCAGCAGGTGACGTTCAATTTCGAGGATTTCACAGGGGATTTGTCGACACTGACGCATACGGACTCGGCGACGGGATTGTCTCTGACGCTGACGAATCCCCAGGGCTATCTCGGAGGTCCAGGATACTTTGTTCAGAGCGGCGGATTAGGTTTGTATGCCGGGGGCCATATTGGGGCTTCAGCGGGCACCTTTCAATTCTCAAACAATGTGAAAATTGTTTCCATCGATGCCTACAATGTCTTCTACAATCCCTACGAGATGACCTTCGTTCAGGGAGCAAATAGCTCGACAGCGAATTTACCAGGTGGACAGGCAACGACTCCTGTTTCGAATCCAGAGAATGTCTACCAGGGCGGCGAGGATATCGAATGGAGTATGAGTGGACCTTCTTACCACCACGACTTTTTCTACTTCATCGGCATGACCGTGGAGATGGTCAATCAACTCAATGCCCGGATGGTGTCTTCGCCGACGCTGTCCAATGTGACGCTCAATGATTTGTCTTCGTATGTCTCGACGACGAACACACACTTGCGTAACAAGGCCATGTCGTCGTACGGGCCGAATGGCTTCGCGATGCAGGCTCCGCGTGGGAATGTTGGCAGCCTCATGTCGGTCTCTGATGAAGGAGCCGGGCTGAATGATGAGATCACGCTGGCTTCGTTTGAAGAACGATCAGTCCTCGTGCCGCAGGCCTATTCACGACGTTCTGCTTACTACGATGCGAGCGTCTGGTTCCAGGGATATGGGAATGCAGGCAGCATTGATTCGACGGCTTCTGCTCTCGGGACCAACTATGCCTCGGGAGGCAGTATCGTCGGGATGGATAAGTGGCTGAGCGATGACACGCTGGTCGGGTTCAGCATTGGCTACGGTGCAGGGAACGTCACGACGGCTGAGAATGCTGGTCGCGGGAATATCAATACGCTCCGGACTTCGATATATGGTTTGCAACGTAGCGATTATGGCTATGTTCTCGGACTGGCGACCTACGGTTTGAACAGCTACGACACCCAGCGTTACTCAGGAGTCGATACCGCGTACGGCAGCTTCGATGGTGATGAATTCAGCCTGTATACGGAGTACGGTCTGCCGATTCATCGCGGGCGGATGACCTTTGTTCCGCTGACCTCACTGCAGTATGCCTATATTGGCCAGGATGGATTCTCAGAATCGGGCACCGGTCCTCTGATGGATGTGGGGCGCTCGGATGCGAATTCACTGCGACTGTCGGTCGGCGGTCGTGTCGCGTATGACATGTTCCTGCCTTCCGGACGCGCCTTCACGCCGTTTGCAGAAATGCGATACGTCGGTGAAACGCTCAGCGACGAAGCGGTCGTCGGAGCTGCTCTTTCTGGTGGAGGAGCAGGGGTGACATCGTCAGCGGCACCTCTTGGCTATCACTTCATCAACGTCGAGTCGGGATTCTCGACGCAGGTCAGCGAACGCGTGCGTCTGATGTCGAGCTATCAGGGCTTGATCGGCGATGGCAACGAATCGCATACCGGCCAGGGAACGGTTGAAGTTGCGTTCTAAGGTGGCGGGAGAGGTGATCTTAAAAGCGATCACTCTCGGCGTTGTATTCGGCGGTCAGTTGCTGCAGATAGGGCCATGTGTAGAGCCCGGTAAAGTGGTTGTCTGACCAGCCGATTTTGAGAGCATAGTTGCCTGAGTATTCGAGGGCGGCGATCGAAATGTCCTCGGGCACCTTATCGATATCGTAGACGCGGACACCGGTGAATTCGTTGACGCAGCTGGCACATGGGCAGCGGCCTCGGAGGAACCGGTACGGGAGTCGATGAATGGTCGATTCATCATCCGGCCAGGAGATGGCCAGGACTTTGTCGGACTGGTGGGCTTTGAGTGAGGCGGGGATCATGGGGAGAGGGCTTAGGTATTGGGGCTTAGGGCGGCGATGTGAGGGCTGGTTTTCTTATTGACGTCTTTTTTGAAATGTAGGGTGCTGGTGAGTCTTCGAACCGCACCAAAACGACATTCATTTGCCCATTTGGTGCGGTTCGCAAAGCCTCACCAGCACCCTACGAAACATTTGAAGTCGACGTGTTAGTCTTTATAAGGGTGCCAGACTTCTAACCAGTATTTGTCGAAGTTGAAGTTGGGAGAGTTTTCCGGGTCGTGGCATTTGATGCAGATTTGTTGTTCGGCGTTGGCGCGGTCTTTGTGCATGACTTTGCGTTCGGCCAGCAGCTCCTCTGTCCGGTTGCCGGATTGTTTGAAGGCACGTTCGAGTTCATCGTGACGCTTGCCGGGGCCGTGACAGTTTTCGCAGCCTTGTTCGGTCAGGTGCATCGAAACGGTGGTATTGAGGTAGCCACTTTCGTAGCGGATCATTTCCTGAGGATCCCAGCCGGTCGTGTGGCAGGCGAGGCATTCTGGATCATAGATCCGCGTGATGGGGTCGCCTGGCATGCCGCTGCGGTCGTTGGCGACCAGACTGGCCCATGACTTGGAGCCGTGTTTGGTTGATTTCCATTTGGCGAAGGCTTTCGTGTGGCAATCACCGCAGGATTGTGAACCGACGAATGTCGTGCCTGATGGGTGGGAGATGGCAGGTTCGGTTTCTGCGATCGCTTCTTCTTTGAGACGCTCCTGGTAGTAACGCATGGCGTCTTCCATGGCTTTAGTCTTGGAGAAGCGTTTGTTGTCGAGCTGGATGCGTTCGAATTTGAGCTTCTGCTCAGCTTCTGGATAGTAGGCGACGACGCCGACTTTCTTCCCCTTCTGGCCAACTTCGACGACCATCGTGCCGCCAATGATTTCAGGGTCTTTGTACGGATCTTCGATACCACCGGCTGTCATCGCGACGTTGAAGGTGTTGGGGAATGTTTCCAGGAGTTGTTTGGTTTCGGCAGGGCGGGCGTGAGAGAGGAAGACGGTCAGCTGAGGTTTTTCTGCTTTCAGTTTCTCAATCGCGGAGCCGAGGCTGTCTTTCATTGATTCGATCGACAGCAGATCGTTACTGGCACCGGCGGGGAGGATTTCTTTTTTGTAGCTGTCACCCAGAACACTGATGACGCCAACTTTCACACCGTTTTCTTCGAAGACGATGATTTCCGCTGGCACTCCCAGATCGCGAGAGCCGTAGAAGATGACGTTGGAACTGGTCAGTTGAGTCTGACCAACATTCTGTTTGGCGGCATCGCCGAGAGAGAACAGGGAATCGACGCCGAGGTGAAGTTCTTCAGGGCCGATCCCGAGTGCCTTGTAGCCGAGTTCGGAGATCGCCGAGTGGATGAACTTGAATTTGATCTGACTTTGACGACGTGCGTTTTTCAAAGTGCCGCCCAGATCGAGACCGACGACCGACCAGCCCTTGTCTTTGAGTTGCTTAAACAGATCTGCACGACGTGACAGCCCGCCTGATTGGTTGGCGTCGCAGCCGCAGGGCTCCATGTAACCATGGATCTCGCCCGAGAGGATCATCGCGATGGCTGGCTTGGCCCAGCCATCCACAATGACGTTGGACTTCGGCCCCGGTGTTTTTGGGGGAGCACCTGATTCCGCAGGAGAAGTCTTGCCTGTGCCGCCAGGCGTGGGGCTGGATGGTGTCGGGCAGCCAAACAAGAGCAGGGGAGCAACGCTAGCCAGCAGCAGGTAGGGGCAGAGAATTGGCAGCCAGTCGCGCAGGCTTGATGGGGAACTCTTAAGGCTTGTTGAAGCAGAATCGTGTGGCTGTCCGTTTCCTGACATAGCGGTCATTGTCATCCCTGTCGCGAGCTAAAATCCTGATGGTTCGAGGTTTAAGTTAGCGGTTCTGGGACACGTCGGCAATCCCAGCCCTGTCAGGCGAGAGGGAAAACTATTCAGCGTGAGCTTACGAAGTGCACAATCGTGGATATTGTGCAGTGATTCGTAACCTCATATGTTGAAATAGTTTGTGGTGGAAAGCTGGTGCTGATCGCGTCTGTGCTTGAACTGTCTGAGCCGGAGGTTCGGAGGAAAAGACTGTCTTTCGAACACACCGTACTCCCGGCATCGATCCAACTCTTACTGCGCAGAGAAGCGGACCTTGAAGCGGATTTCGGGCATTTCCGGATGGTTGGTTTTGACAGTCAGGAAAGCAGGGTTGTAGGAACTGCGAACGTCGGTTGCGATATCAGGTGGGATTTTGAATGTCACCTTATAAGCAAGAACGTTTTCCGAGCCGCCGGCTTCGAAGGGCTCGATTTTGAAGTCAAGATAGTCAGGGTCAGCTTCGACTTTAGTCATTTCGAAGGGGCCCGTGAAAGTTGGCGTTTTGTCGACAAAAGTTGTCAGCGTAATTTCTTTGCCAGCTGACGCCTTGAAGGTTCCAAACTCAACGAGTTTTTCGAGAGCGTACCAACCTTCGCCACGCATTTTCAGCTGGCCGGCACGATAGGCGGTGACGTCGATGACGTGTTCGCTGTCATCCACATCGAGTTTATAGATAACGCGGGCTTTGAATTCACCGACGACAATCGTTGGTTCGATCTGGACGTTCACCTGATAACCTGATTTGGCTTTGAGTTCGGTCAGATCGGCTTCCTGGAGTGGTTCTTTGGTGACGGTCATCTGAGGGTTATTGGACTCAAGTTTTTCGAGATCAAACTTGTCATAGACTTGAGAGAAAATCACACCCGAAAAGCTCGCCCCTTTCCCTTCGACGATGTTGCCGACGTTCCAGACTTCTTTCGGGAAAACCCCGTATTTCGCAGTGACGATGCCTTTGACGATCAGGCGAGTCTCTTCGCTGTTGGGATCGTTGCTTCTAATGATGGCGTATTTTTCAAAGGTATCCGTTTCTGCAAACGGTGCGATCGTCAGCGTGACGTTTTTTGATTCGCCCGGCTTGAGGACGCCGACTTCGTCTTTCGACAGGTCGCTGATTGTGCATTGGCATGTCGAACCGCCGTTGACGAAGTTCAGAGGAGCTTCGCCGACGTTCTTGATGACGAAGGTGTGTTCGGTCTTCGTGTTGACTTCCATTGTGCCGAAATCGAATGTCGCGTTATCGACTTCAATTTTTGGCTGTGGGCCGGATTTGGCTGGTTTGAGCTTGCCGTCGTATGGGTCAGTTTCGACACCAAGATCTTGCTTGATGTTCTGAACGAGACGGGGGCCGACGGTCGCATAAACTGCGACGCCGACGATGATAAGCCCGGCAAGGGCAGGGAAGACGAAGCTGAGAAAGTTTTTCATGTCAGAAGCGGCTTCAACTGGACTGTGGAAGAAATAAATAACAGTCGACAATGGCAATTTATTATGTCGTTTCAGGGCCGAGAGGGGAGCGCCTGAGGCAGGAATGTTATGAAAAATGGATGAGAATGAGTCAACAGGGCCATCCGAGCGCAATCGAGTGCGCTATTTGCCCTGTAGATAGTTACGTATTTGAGTGATCGTTTCGTTGGGAAGTAATTTGTCCGTATGAGCCAGACGTTCATTTTGTTCATGCAATTGCAGAGCAGTCCGGGCTGCGTTCGTGACGGTGTCCTCAGGAAGTGGACCGAGGCCGTTCTGAAAGAGGGTCGCCCAGAGGAAGACATTCGTCGGGGCGAGACTGGTTGCGTTCTGGAAATGCTTTAAGGCTGAAGTTTTCAAAGAATCGTTTTGAGGTGACGAACGCCTGGACAGTTCGAGCAGCCATTCCCCAACTTGACGGTGGGCCGAAGCGCTGTGTGGGTCTCGTTTGAGCCAGTTCTCGGCAGCAGCCAGGAAATTGCTGGCATTGGTGGGACGTTCTTTTTCGAGGGTGAAGGCTGCGAAGGTGAACATGCGGGCTGGTTCTGGATCGAAGGAATCCGCGTCAAAAGCGGCTTTGGAGTGACGAATCGTTGAGTTCAGATCACGGCTGAATTCGACGGCAGCGAGTTGTTGTCGAACCTTTTGGACAGGGAAAAACGTGCTCCAGGCGAACAGCATCAAAAGAACGGTCGCGATACCCGGCTCGAGGTAGCGAGTGAAGGATGGGAGTTTCATAGGCACGGTGGTCGAGGGTGTTGTCGTTAAGGCACAGACAGAAAGCAGAATCCAGAGTTGCGCGAGGGCTGGCATTTCCATGCCACCAGCACCGAGGAGGTGCATGGTGAGGCCGAGCCACGCGAATAGCCAGACATTGGGGATCTGAACGGGGAATGGATTCTCGGCTTCGGGCATCTGGCCATTGCGATTCCACAACCAGATCCAGGCTGCAAAGAGAAGGCCCCAAACGAGGCCGATGATGACGATGCGCTCGTCGTAGTTCCAACTCAAGACGGTGGGGATGAGAAAGGCGGCCAGTGTGGTCAGTGCGATCACTGCGGAGGATGACTTGGCTTTGCCCAGATCACGGAAGTCCGCCGGGAGGAGATCGAGGACTGGTCGTCGGAACTGATATAAAGTGATGCCGATGATCGAGATGACACCGAGGAAGGCAAGGAGCCCACCGTTGGCCCAGGCGTCGACGACGAGGTTGTGAGGGTCAGAGATTTCTTCACTCGATGCGGGGAGTTTGTAACGCAGGTATTCCTGACGGAAGTTACCAAGGTGGCCGAGGATTGGGAAGTCTTTGATCATGGACCAGCTGGCGTCCCAGTATTCGAAGCGGTAGCGGAGGGACTTGGTGGCGCCTTGCCAGAAGCCGGGCATGATGCTGGGGATGACTGTGATTGCGAGCAAACATGCGCCGCCAAGATTGATGATGAGGATACGCGTGAACCGGGCATAGGCGGAATCGCGTGTCGAGACCCAGAGCCAGGCAGAACCTTGAAATGCGAACGCCAGGAAGAAGGCAGCAAGGGCGGTCCGACTATTCGTCAAAAACAGGCAGGCACCCGTTGAAAGAAAGACGATCATCGACCATGCAAAGAGTTGCCAGATGCGTTCTTTTTGGTGACCTGTGATTGCCGCGATCGCGCCCCAGAGGATGCAGCCAACACCCAGAATCCCGGCGAACGAGTTCGTCAGGGCGAAGAAGCCGAAGGGCTCGGTGCTGAAGAGAAGACGGTCAAGAAACTGGCTGCGTGCGGGTTCCTGTGACGGGATGCCAAGTTCCGCGAGCCCTTGCTCGTCACCGGCGGCAACGAGTGAATGGTACTGAGCCTGCATCTGAGGGTAGAAGACGAAGTGTTGATAAAGGCCGAGGAGGGCAAGAGCAGCGATGCAGGAAAGAAGCAGCGGCAGTGATGGTCGCCAGTTGGACGTTGTTCGCCAAGACCAGAAGAGGCGGGCCATTGCGCCGAGGGCGATCCATTCCCAAAGGAGGTTCAGGGCTGCCCGTTTGTTGCCTTCGCCGAAGAAGATCAGAGAAAGGCCAGAGAGGAAGTGGCCGAAGACGAGTAGGCCAATGGCGAGTAGCCAGAGATTGAATGAGCTAAGAATAGAGACACTGCTGGGCAAGCCAGCAGTGCCACCCGGATTGGCAGGAGTTGGGCTTGGCTTGAGAAATGCCCAGACTGGCCAGAGGAGTAACCAGCCAGCCACGACCCAGATGGTGGTTCCTTCGAGTGTGGCTTCGGTGGGGAGGAACCAGCGCAAGAGGAAGAGGGTGAGGGCGGCGAGGGGGAAGAGCGGGGTGACGGATATGGTAGATGTCATTAACGATTATCGAACCTTCGACAGATCATGGAGTCTATCTTCGTCTTTACGCAAAATTGCTTTCGACCGAATGTTTAGAATTAGACGAAAGGTGATTTATGATCGTGAGAATTGACGTTAGCCCAGCTGTCGCAGATCATGCGAAAGCTGCTGGCTATCGTAACATTGAAGAGTATGTCGAGCACCTCGTTGCCCAGAATATCGCTCAAAAGTCGTCAAAGTCCATTCGACCGCAGTTGTCAGCGGGTGAATGGAAAGAAAAGTTTCAGGATATGCTCAAGCATGCTGAACCTGGCAACCCTTCTGTCGATGACAGCCGAGAAAGTATGTATGTCGAGCGGGAAGCTCGGATTCTCGGCGAAACGACTTCTGATTGACACGAATGTTGTAGCTATGCTTCGCTGATGCCCTTTGCTGCGGCTTCGCGTTGTTGCCTGTCAAACTTCTTTCGTCCTGCTCGTTCCAGGACGGTGATAATCGCCATCACGCAGAAGACAATCGCGAGGATTGTCCAGGCGGGAGGCCAGGTGTCGACGGAGTAAAGGAGCAGGCCTGCCAGGCCTGTTGTCAGGGTGGCGAGGTGGATCGTCATGACGGCGTATTTGCGCGAGAGGCCGAGTTCGACGAGGCGGTGGGAGAAGTGATTTTTGTCGGGATGCCACGGGCTTAACCCCCGTTTGAGGCGGATGATGATGACCGTGGTGAAGTCATAGAGAGGGATTGCCAAAACGCACAGAGGCGCGAGGATGACGTGTCGGCTGGGCATCGATTCGTCGTAGAATGTGCCGCTGATGGACATCGTGCCGAGCATCAGGCCGATGAAGGTACTCCCGGCGTCTCCCATGAAGATTTTGGTGGGTGGCCAGTTGTGGACCAGGAACCCAGCGATCGCGCCGGCGAGGCAGAGCAGGGTGCCCGCGACGAACCAGCGGGGTTCGCCGGTCATGTTTAGCATGATGACTGAGAAGATGCAGCAGGCGATGAAGCCGATGCCGCCGGTGAGGGCGTCCATGTTGTCCAGGAAGTTAAAGGCGTTGATCAGCGTGACCAGCCAGAGGACGGACAAGACGCCCGAGATGACTGGATGCGAGACGAAGACGGTCGCGTTGACGCCGTTGTAAACGATGAGGCTGGACAGAAGAATTTGAATGCCGAAGCGGAGTTTCCATCCTAGGGGACGCAGATCGTCGATGAGTCCCATGACCGCGATGATGAGGCCTGAGCCGAGGATCAGGAGCATCTGAGGGGTCTTGTAACGCATCCCATCGACGTGTTCGAGCAGGTCAGGACTGAGGAAGCTCTGGAGCATTGGCTCGAAGGCTTTGATGTTGATGAGGGCTAGGGCGAGTCCCATGGGAATGAGAAAGCCAAGGACGATGCCGACACCGCCGCCAAGGGCCGTGGGCGTCGTGTGGACCTTGCGGGCCGCGGGTTTATCGATCAGGCCGACGCGTGGGGCGATGAGTCGCATCAGGCCGGTCAGAGACAGGCTGAGCAAGAAAGTGGGGATGAGACAGGAGAGGACGAACTGCGTCATGTGAGTTCGAGGTGTTCTTGGAATAAGGTGATCGTCGTTGTTAGTAATGAAGACACAGGGGGTTTACACCCCCCGCTCGCCTAAGAATTACTTTTCGAAGAGGATGTCTTTGTCACCCAACGGGGTGATGTCTTTGGGGACGTCGTATTGTTTTGTGAGGTCATCCAAGAGTTGGTGATGGCGTTGGATTTCTTCGGCGTAGGTGGGGTCTTTATAGACGCTGGTGAGTTCGTCGGGATCTTTTTCCAGGTCGTAGAATTCCCATTCGTCGATCTGGTAGAAGTGGATGAGTTTGTAACGCTCGCTGCGGACGCCGCGGTGTCGGTGGACCGAGTGGACGGCGGGGTATTCATAGTAGTGGTAGTAGTGTGACTTGCGCCAGTCGCTGGGGGAATCTCCTTTGAGCAGCGGGACCATGCTGCGTCCCTGCATCTCGTCGGGGATTTCAACGCCGGCGGCGTCGAGCATGGTCTCGGCAAAGTCGAGATTCGAGACGAGGTGATCGTTGGTGCTGCCCGCTTTGACGACGCGAGGCCACTTAACGAGCAGAGGCTGACGCAGCGAGGGCTCGTACATAAAGCGTTTGTCGAACCAGCCGTGGTCGCCGAGATAGAAGCCCTGATCGGAGGAGTAGATCACGATCGTGTTCTCTTCGAGACCGGAGTCTTTGAGGTAGTCAAGCACGCGGCCGATGTTGGTGTCCATGCTGTCGACGCAGCGGAGGTAGTCTTTCATGTAACGCTGGTATCGCCATTTGACGACTTGTTCAGCGGTGAGGTCGGATGCTTCGAACTCGGCATTCTCCTTCGCATACGTCTGATTCCAGAGATCGAGCTGTTCTGGGGACATGTTTTTGGGTGGCTCGAACTTGAGGTCCAGTCGAGTCATCGTCTTGGCGATCGTCATATCCTGTTCGTGAGCGGCACGACCTCGGCCGGTGTAATCATCGAAAAGCGTGGCCGGTTCCGGGATGGTGACGTCTTTGTAATTGGCCATCGTCTCCGGAGAGGGCTGCCATTCCCGGTGAGGGGATTTGTGTTGATACATCAACAGGAAGGGTTTTGAAGCATCTCTGTCCTCTTTCAGCCATTCGAGCGCGCGATCAGTGATGATCTCGGTGGTGTACCCTTCGTACTTGACTCGCTTACCGTTGCGGATCATCGGCGGGTTGTAATAAGCCCCTTGTCCCGGGAGGATTTCCCAATGGTCAAAGCCAGTCGGATCGCTGACGAGGTGCCACTTGCCGATCATGGCGGTCTGATAACCGGCTTGCTTGAGGAGTTTGGGGAGGGTGACCTGACTCCCATCGAATTTCGAGTTGTTGTCCATGAAGCCGTTTTTGTGGCTATGTTTGCCGGTCAGAACAACGGCCCGCGACGGACCGCAGATCGAGTTGGTACAGAAGCAGTTGTTGAATCGCATCCCATCGGCGGCGATGCGGTCGAGGTTGGGAGTCTGGTTGATTTTCGAGCCGTAGCAGCTCATGGCATGGGACGCGTGGTCGTCGCTGTAGATGAACAGAATGTTCGGCGGAGCAGCCTGCGAAGAGGCGGCGTAGAAGCTGGTCAGCAGAACGGCGAGGAGCATCGAAAGTCGCATGTCGTGTCTCCACAGGTGTTTGGGTGTGTGGGAACAACGTAACACAGTTGGACGGGAAAAGCATCTGTCGGGGTGATCGGTTCAGATTCTAGTGCCATGCGCTCCCTTTCGGTCGCGGCTCTGACGGAAAGGAGGAGGCAATCCGGGTAGACTTTGAGGGTTGTACAGGTTGTCCTCTTCGAAGCGAGAGGGGTGGCCGAAGGGGCTGAGCGGTGACGATACTTTTCAGGTCCACGAGACCTCATTCACAAGGATGTGAGAGATGACGACTCAAGAATTTCTGATGGCCTCTGAGCAGGGTGCTCAAGTCATGCTGACCTGGATCGGTTTTGGAACCGTGGTCGGACTGTTGGCTAAAGCGATTATGCCTGGGAAAGATCCCGGCGGTGCAATCGGCACGATGATGATGGGGATCGCTGGATCGGTCATCGGCTGCGGCATCACCGCCTTCTTTTGGACGGGAATCAAGCTGTCGCCGTTGTCGCCTCTGGGATTTGTCACAGCGACCGTCGGGGCGTTCGTCCTACTGTTCTTCTACAAATTGCTGGCCGGACAGTACTACGCAGAATCTGAAGGTGGCGATGATCGCTATTATCACCGACATCGTCGTTATCGACGTCGACGTCGTATCGTCAACGACGCTTAAATCAAGCCTGAGTCCTGGGTGAACAGCCCGGTACAAATGGCAAAAGAAGGCTGCCGGAGCTGAGACCGGCAGCCTTCTTTTTTTGTATCGATTTTACGGTCCGCACAGCGAACCCTATAAGTACGCTACGGGAGCGTTTTGCGGTTGCCCATCACGAGTCCGAGTACGAAGAGCACGACGAAGATCACTGCCAAGACTTTGCCAATCCAAGCTGCATCTCCGGCGATCCCACCAAATCCAAATGCAGCAGCAATTAACGCGATGATGAAGAAAATGATTGCCCAGCGAAGCATGGTAGCCTCTCCCTTGTGAAAAGAACTTTGGTTGTGTCATCAGTGTTGCACGGGAAGCTTAATGCAAGTGATGTGCCACGATTTAGAATGCTCGCTGAGCGATCAGTTGTGTCAAAAATCGTGTGGTCGACTGAAGCTGCCGATGCCAGATCTGGGACTTTCGCTTGTTTTTCCAGCAGCGTCACGGATTTTGCATTGTCCGCTATCAGTAGACATCCGCCTGTCCAGTTTCGCTGACAGGCTTGGGTGTCTGACGTGGATTACTACTCTGAGAGGGACATCATGTTCTGGTTAGCCATGCTTTTTCTCGTTCTGGCGATTATGTCAGGAGCACTCGGTTTTGCGTTTTTTATTGGGAAGGTGCTGCTGTTTGTGTTTCTGGTGGCGTGTATTTTGACGCTGATGATTGGAAGGACGATACTGGGGTAGCAGGAGAGAAAATGCGCAGAAATCCCTCATCCGACCTCGCGGACTCGGGCACCTTCTCCCCGAGGGAGAAGGGACAAGAGAGGAAGAATTTTTGCGTTTACGCTGTTTAGAATAGGGCATGAGTAGCTAAAGTCTTAGGAAGACTTACGGAGACACCATGCCACATTTGACTGAACTGCAGACAGAGATTCTCAACTTTGTGAACCGCGGCGGGTACGAGCCGGTTCGTCCCAAGCTGCTCGCCAAGAAGCTCGGACTGTCGAAAAAGAATCTCGACGTCTTTCTGGCTGAGTTAGATCAACTCATCGAAACGAAGAAGCTGATCGTCACAGAAACGGGTCGGCTTCAATCGAAGACCAGCGCGACGGCAATTGTCGGGATTTATAAGAAGATCGCCAGCGGTTCGGGGTTTGTCATCCTCAAACCGCCGTTGCCTCCCAATATCGAGGAAGACCTCTTTATCGACTTCCGAGATGCGCGTGACGCGCAGTCGGGAGACGAAGTGATCGTCGAACTGATCTCGCGACGACGCGCCAATGGGGGACGTTGCGGGAAGATCATCGACATTGTCGCCCGTTCCAGCACGACGTTTGTCGGCGGTTACTACATTTACAACGGCCAAGGCTACGTGCGCATCGACGGAAACAAGTTTCCCGATCCGATCTGGGTTGGAGATCCCGGTGCCAAGGGGGCCAAAAGCGACGACAAGGTTGTCATCGAGATGGTGAAGTTTCCCTCGGCGTATGACCGCGGGGAAGCCATCATCACGAAGGTCCTCGGCCAGCGTGGTGAAGTGGGCGTCGATACGCTGACGGTCATTCACGAATTCGATCTGCCACAGGAATATCCCGAAGAAGCTTTGGCTGTCGCTCGACGGAAAGCTGCGGAGTTCGATGAGAAGGATTTCGAAGACCGCCTCGACCTGACCAATGACCTCATTGTCACGATCGACCCGATTGATGCTCGCGACTTTGATGATGCGATTTCGCTGACCCGCGACGAGAAAGGGCATTGGCGACTCGGTGTCCATATCGCTGACGTTGCCTACTTCGTCGAAGAAGGCTCCGCACTCGATGAAGAAGCCCGCCTTCGCGCGACCAGCGTGTACCTGCCGACGCTCGTCATTCCGATGCTGCCGGAGGTGATTTCGAACTCGCTGGCGTCGCTGCAGGAAGGGAAGGTTCGTTATACGAAGTCGGCGTATATGGAGTATTCCCCCGATGGTGCGCTGATCGGGACGGACTTCGCACGGACCGCGATCAAAGTCAAAAAACGCTTCCATTACGAGCAGGTGATGGAGTTCATCAAGGACAAAGAAAAGTTCCGTGAAGAACTCGATCCCGAGATCTTCACGCTGCTGGAGCGGATGTACGAACTGGCGATGATGCTGCGTCGACGTCGCTACAAAGCAGGATCGATCGAACTGTCGATGCCTGAAGTGAAGCTCGACTTCAATAAAGAAGGCCAGGTGACGGGCGCTCATGAAGCGCATCACGACGAAAGCCACCAGTTGATTGAGGAGTTCATGCTCGCGGCGAATATCGCAGTCGCGACGGAACTTGATGATCGCGGGATCCGGTTCCTGCGTCGTGCTCACGATACGCCTGCTATTGAGAAGCTGATTGACTTCTCGCGGTTCATCGAAGTCCTCGGCTTCCAGAAGATGAAAAACCCGCAGAGTCGCTCGGAAATGCAGCGGGTCATTAAAGAGGTCCAGGGACATCCACTGGAACGAGCCGTCAACTTCGCGCTGCTGCGAAGTATGCGACAGGCAGAGTACACGCCGCTGGAGATCGGGCACTATGCTCTCTCAGCGGAGAATTACTGCCACTTCACCAGCCCGATCCGTCGTTATCCTGACTTGACGGTCCACCGCATCATGGATGACATCCTGCTGCGTGAAAATCACAAGGGCCCGGGTGAAAGTGACCTCCTGCAGCAAGGGCAGCATTGTTCGGACAAGGAACGCAACGCCGCCAAAGCCGAGCGTGAACTGACGAAGATGAAGCTGCTCGCCTTCATGAGCGACAAGGTGAATCAGGAATTCGACGCGTTTATTACCGGTGTGGAACGCTATGGTGCCTTCTGCCAGATGATGGCTGTCCCTGCAGAAGGGCTGCTTTCTTTGGCGTCGCTGGAGCGAATTGACCAGTTTTATTATGACCGCGATCACTTCGCCCTCATCGGCAAGCGGACGAATACGTTCCTGCGGCTGGGCGACCAGATCAAGGTCCGGATTGTCCGCGTTGATATGGACCGTCGGGAAATGGATCTCGCGTTGGTCGATACGAAGATCAAGCACGTCGCAGCGCCGCCGAAGAAGAAACCCCGCGACGACGGTGGGCGAGGCCATGGCAAGAAAGGACAGTCGCCAGCTGCGGGTGACGGATTCCGGACGGACGAACAGAAACGCAACAGCCGGAAGAACCGCAAGCGGAAGTAGTGGGCCTGTGTTTCGAGGGTTTTGCAACTCCCACTTGAATGGGCAAGTGGGAGAAGTCTCAATTTCGCTTCACAAAGACTGATACGATAGACGACAAAGTATTCCCCAGCCTCTGTCATTATGCGGATGCAAATGTCATAGCCAGCCCGTGACTAATCACAGGCTGGTCTTTGCTTCACTGGAAAAAGCCGATCAATGATCGGCTTTTTCCACGTATTTTGGTCAGCGCAAGACGTGGCACAGCCTTTGCGAACGTGATTAAATCGTCCGAATCCAAGGACTGGACTTACTTCACAAACGTGTCGGGGAGCACGAACATGAAACGCAATGGATTTACGCTGATTGAGCTGTTGGTTGTGATTGCGATTATCGCGACTCTTGTCGCAATTCTCCTGCCTGCTGTGCAGCAGGCTCGCGAGGCAGCCCGACGCTCGACCTGTAAAAACAACCTCAAGCAGATTGGGCTGGCTCTCCATAATTATCATGACACTTACCGCGTCCTGCCTCCAGGCTGGGTGCACTTCAATACGCTCAACGGCGCAGCCCTGACGGGTGATCAGAACGATGGCCTGGTTGAAAGTCACTTTGGATGGCCGGTTTACATCCTGCCATTCATTGAGCAGGCTGCTCTCTATGATGCACTTCGCCCGGGCGACTATAAGCTGTCGGACATTTTGACAGACGGCGTCTACCCAACTGCTAAAACAGCCTTCATCGGTGCGCGGATCAGCGTTTACCGTTGCCCATCTGATACGGGTGCGGAACTCAATGATAAATCAATTCGCTTGTTGGCCAACAACGCGAATGTCGCTGATGTCCAGACACCTGTGATCAACTATGTCGGCGCCAATACAAGCATCGGCCGATTCACAGCCGCCAACGGCGTCGTGGGAGTCGGCACCACTCAGGGCTTCGATGGAGCATTCGGGCTCAACAGCAGTAAGAAGTTCTCCGACATTCAGGATGGCTTGAGCAACACGATTGTTGTCGGCGAGCGGGCTTTCGAAATCAAGGCTGGCGGGCAGACACGGGAGTGCGGAGCCGGTGTACTGGGGGTTCACAATCCGAATGGTCAAGACAGTGCAGCCGCTCGTCGCAAGGGGGCGAATGTGACCTTCGGAGCTGCCTGGACAATCAATGGCAGCTTTGCAGACGCGACTCAGGCGGACAATAAGCAGAACTGTGCTTATGGACTGTCGAGTAACCACGATGGCGGCGTGCAGGTCGTCCTGGGTGATGGCGGAGTCCGCTTCATCAGTGAGAACGTCGAGCACAACACAACCCAGGGATTCGATGGCTCTACCTTCGAAAAGTTGATCGCGATTTCGGACGGTCAGGTCATCGGAGAGTTTTAATCAGCGATCGGAACCACGCATGAACAAAGTTCGGAGAGGCTTCACTTTTCTCCGAACTTTCTCTTTTTTAACGGTCTCGGAAGGCTAAGACACTGGAACAACCATGAAGAGTACAAGTCGAATCACCGCGGTATTTCTCGGGATGATACTCGTTTCACTGGCGACAGGTTGCTCAAAAGACGATGGACCCGAAGTCGGTTATGTCACCGGCGTCGTGACACTCAATGGTCAGCCTCTCGATGCAGCCACCGTGGAATTCGTTCCCGTCGATAACCCGACGCAACGCCCCTCGACCTCCCAGACCGATCAGAGCGGCCGTTACGAGCTGTATTACTCTGCCTCCCGCAAAGGAGCGTCTTTGGGGCAGCACCAGGTGACGATCAAAAAGATTCAGTCAGGCAATCCTGAGGCGAAGGAGCAACCACTGCTGACTCCCGCCAAATACGCCAAGCCGGGGGAGCTGAAGGCGAAGGTCGAGAAGGGGAGCCAGACAATTGATTTTGATTTGAAGTCGTAGACGGGAGCCGATACGAATCGCTGGAGGGCAACTGGTGATCTGGGCCGACGACCTGACTTATGTCGTTTGACTCGCTTCGTTGAGTTGTTCTGAGGATGTCGTCTCTGACTTTGAGATGAGATATCGAAGCAACGGTCCGACGGTCAGGCCTTGGACGATGACAGAGAAGATGACGACGATGTAAGTGACCGAAAGAATCGGCTCCCTCGCGACGACAACCTCGCCGTTCAGATGTGTCGGGATCGAAAGGGCAAGGGCAACGGAGATCCCTCCTCGTAAGCCGCCCCAGGTCAGCATAGGAACCACATTCGGGTGAATTGGATTGAGCTTGCCGACGAATCGTAACGGGAGCGAAACGGCGATCAAGCGAGCCAGGAGAATACACGGGATCATTAGCATCCCCGCAATCAGGTACTGGTGGGTGAAGGTGAGGACGATGATCTCCAGGCCAATCAGCACAAACAGGACAGCGTTGAGAATCTCATCAATCAATTCCCAGAAGGTATCGAGGTGTTCAATCGTCTTGGGAGACATGGCGTAGCTCCGGCCCTGATTGCCGATGATCAGACCTGCCACCACCATCGCGATCGGGCCCGACAGATGCCAGGCAGCGGCGAGGGCATAGCCTCCTGCCGCCAATGCCAGCGAGATCAGGATCTCGGTGGAGTAGTTATCGATTTTCGCCAGGAGTCGAAAGCCAATCCAGCCGATGACGAATCCAAAGACGGCCCCCAGGACTGCTTCCTTGAAGAAGAGTTCCGCCAGATGAACGAGATCGAACCCATGTTCGCCGGTCGCGACTTCATACAGGCCCAGAAAAATCACGACTCCAATCCCGTCGTTGAATAACGATTCTCCAGCGATCTTTGTTTCGAGTGTTTTGGGCGCCTGAATCGTTTTGAAAATCCCCAGGACAGCAATCGGGTCCGTCGGTGAAATCAAGGCTCCGAACACCAGGCACCAGATGAACGAGATCTCCAGTCCCGCCAGTCGAAAAACAGCAAACGCAAGCCCGCTGACAATGATCGTCGAGAGGATGACTCCGACAGATGCTAACGTGGCAATGATCCAGCGTTGTTCCCGCAAATCGCTCAGGTTGATATGCAACGCCCCGGCAAATAGCAGGAATCCGAGCATCCCCTGCATGACCGTCTTATTGAAGTCGATGCTGCCGACAATCGCTTCCGCCCGCGTCGCGACGACTGGGACGAAGATGCCCGCCGTAATCAGGCCAAGTGAAAAGATGAGCGC
>SXPC01000159.1 GCA_005778225.1 Planctomyces sp.
ATAGGATTGTTCTTCAGGCAGGGAAAGGCTGCCTATATTTCTGAGGCCAAGACGTTTGATCGTGAGACTCCCTTTCAGTCACAATTAAGAGCTGCCTACCTGCTAGGTCTCGATCAAGCTCTGCCACTCCGTAAGCTAGAACTCCGCGAAGAGTGGGAGAGATTAGACTCAATAAGAGCGCAATTTAAAAAGGATTCATTTTTGCGTGATTATTTTCAAGGTGATCGCGATGCAGCACTTGAATTGGCTGATCTCGAAGAAAAGATTGCAATCCTCCAGAAACAGGCAACGGATTTTAAAGTTGCGGAGAATTATGATGAGTTGGCACTGCTAGCGGAGGAGACACGGCGTAAATGGCAGTTGGCAAAAAATAAACTTAACTCTTCCGAGAGTGCTCTTCGCCAAATTGCTGCATCCTTATTGATTCAGCCTGACCTGACTGTCGACACTGTTAAACAAATGTACCACGTTGCTAAGATCGAACTTCCTCAAGCGGTAATTAGAAAGTTGAGTGAAGTAAGCGATTTTCACCGCAGTCTTATTGAATCCAGAACACGTAGATTAACTTCGGAAAAGCACGACATCGAACGTAGAATAGCTGCATTAAAAGACGAACTTCGGGAGCTGGGGAGGACCAAAGATGAATACTATAAGTTCCTCGGCAATCACGGCGCATTACGTGAGTACGAAGCGCTACGCGACAGATTGGAAGAATTTAAACGACGTGCTGATCGCTTAAGCGAGTTTCAGAAATTACAGCAGGAATGCAACGAGCGATCTCAGAAGAATCGCCTTGAAATGAGCCACGAGAACATTCGTGCGACAGAGTACTTAAAAGCTGCTAAAGGTTTGGTAGATGAGATAAACGAACGGTTTCGATTGATGGCTCGTAGAATCTGGCCCAGTCATACTTGTGGTCTTGTTATTCATAATAATGAAGGTGAGAATAAAGTTAGGTTTGACATCGATGCAAGAATTCAGGGCGACGCCTCGGACGGTATTGGTGAATCTAAAGTGTTCTGTTTTGATATGACAGTGCTTTTGGGGCAACACAATCACAAAATGAAGGTGCTAATGCACGACAATCGGCTCTATCATGGCATCGATCCACGCCAATGCCTTGAACTATTCCGAATTGCAAATGAGGTTACTAGCCTATGCGGGATGCAGTACATTGCATCGATCAGTGAAGCCAACCTATCAGCCATGCGCGAGAAGATAGAGCAACCTACAGAATTCGACATTCTATTTTCCCAAAACACTGTACTAGAGCTTACTGACGATTCGGACCAAGGAAAACTACTAGGCATTACCGTGGACCTCGAGTACGATTCTTCTCGTAAGCGCGAAGTCCCGTAGGGTACGTCAAGGCTTTGCGGACGCACCTTCTTCGTCGCAAATGTAACCTGCAATATGCTGTTGTTCTTGTTGATCCGATTTTTCGCTGATTGCTCGTCCCCCGCTATTCGTGGTGCGTCCGCAAAGCCTTGACGCACTCTACGACACCTAACCTTTTCCTTTCCAATAAACTCCATGTCGTCGATCAACTACACTCAACTCGCCAAGCAGGTCCGTGATGCCCTCCGTGCCTCGTTTTCAGAACTGATCGCCGCGAATCCCGACCGCACGTTTTACGCGTTTGCGATTTGGACGGATGGCTCTCTGCAGTTCGCGTATCCGGCAGCCAGCACAGAAGAGGGACTGTCAGCGACCGCAGAACGATACATGAAGCAGTATGGAAAAAACTACACAGTCCACGAGATGCGATGGTACGACGGAGACTGGGAATTCTTTCCCGCTGGAGGCGAAGACCATTTCGCCGAGATCAACCAACTTCTGAGAGAGAATTTCAGCGCAGATGAAACGATATTCGTATCAAAGCTAGAGCCTCTCTGGAAAGCTCTCCTCGAGGGATTCCAGATGTTGGAAAAAGAAGGCTTCTTCGGAACCGGCAAAGAGCGGGAAAAAATTACCCTGCTACTGGCCGGCAACCTCGAAGAAGAACTAATCCAACAATGGGCTACTGCCCTGAATCCTCTCTCAGTCGCTCAGCGGTATATCAATTGGTATGACGGCAACAATTCCTGACGAGCCGAGTAGGGTGGGTTAAGTCCCGTAGGGTGCGTCAAGGCTTTGCGGACGCACCTTCTTCTGTCGCCACTTAGCCTACAATATGCTGTTGTTCTTGTTGATCGGATTTTTTGATGATTGCTCGTGACCTGCTAACCGTGGTGCGTCCGCAAAGCCTTGACGCACCCTACGGGAACTGTTGTTTCGCGGCGTGTCATTGGTCATATTGGGGGTCATGCCGAACTATAAGCGGGTGCGTGAAGGGCGAACATTTTTCTTTACGGTGGTTACGTATCGTCGTCGCCCCATCCTGACGACTCCGCTGGGGCGTCGTTGTCTGCGGCGGGCGATTGAAATTGTTCGTCGTCGCCTGCCGTTTGACATGATCGCTATCGTACTACTGCCGGATCATCTGCATACGGTGTGGGAACTGCCGGTTGGCGACGCGGATTACTCGACACGCTGGAGACTCATTAAGTTTCACTTCACAAAACATTGGCTGGCTGCGAAACCGCAAACGGACGCTCTGACGGGAAGCCGGGAGAAACGACGAGAACAAGCGATCTGGCAACGTCGATTCTTTGAACATACCTGCCGTGACGAAATCGATCTGAAACGTTGTGTCGACTACATTCACGTCAATCCACTCAAGCATCAACTGGTGGAACGAGTGCGAGATTGGCCGTGGTCGTCATTTCATCGTTTTGCCAAAGAGGGGGAGTATCCCGTGGAATGGGGGAATGCGAATGAGTGGTATGGGGATGAGTTTCGGGACTTTGAATGACAATGTCACGATGTTTGAAGGTGCGTCCGCAAAGCCTTGACGCACCCTACGGAAACTGGAATGGCGGACGGTTGGCATGGTGAATGGCGCACCGAAATGTGAGATTTTTTCGAGTCGGGAAGTTTTCTTGCAAGTCGTCTGATGGGTTATGGTTGCGTTGTGAGAGCTGCTTAATTGTGTTGATGTAAGTGCGGAAAATGGGGCAAAAAGCGCACCAAACTCGGTAAGGGTAGAGAGGGTTGTGTTTGCACATGTGTTGGTTTTGTGGTGATGGGTGTTGAGGCGAAGGGGTGACTGGGATGGACGGGGATTACTGGCAGACGAGGACGAGGCTGGATGGGGCGAGTGCTCAGTGGGGGGTGATTTCGGAAGTGATGAGGCGTGGATTTAATGTGGCGTTGCCTGTGGTGGATTCCGGGGATGATTTTTATGTGATGAGGGATCGGGGTGGGATTTATGCGCGGGTGCAGGTGAAGTCTCGCAAGGCGTCCTGGTCGGTGCCTCGGTCGAGTTTGCGGGCGGATTTTCGGGTGCCGGTGAGGCAGTTGAGGAGGCCTCATCATCCGGAGCTTTTGTACGTCTTCGCGCTGCGGGACGAGGAGGGGCGATCGATTGGAGCGTCGGTGCCGACGATGACGAATTTTGGGACGATGTCGATGTCGCTGGGAATCAGTGCGCCGGTGCATTACCTGTTGATGACGCGTCGTCAGTTGTTGCGTTATCTGGAGGGGAATCCGCATGTGAAATGGCGCGGGGAGGAGGTGTCGATGGGGGTGAAGGTGACGGCGGATTCGGTGACGGGTGGCGGAAAAGATATGACGCGTCACTGGAATGCGTTTGGGCGATATTTCCGGAGGGGTCCGTTGTCTCGAGTGGAACGTATGGCGGCTTGATGGCCGGGGGACGTGCTTTTCAAAGTAAGAGTATGGCACACGATCTTTCAGCCGATTGAAGATGCACGTAGATTCCCCTTAGAATGCGGGTGGTTCCTGTGCACTCTCCCGATTTGTGAAGCACGTCATGAAACATTGGGCCTTTCCTACTGCCTGCCTTCTCATCGCTGCCGTTGTTGGCTACGTCGTGGGGCGAAGCAATACGCCAACGCCATCGCCGGAGAGCATGAGTTTTTCGCCGATTGCTGATCTGACTGCGTACGACGTCCTCTGGGGTGAGGATCGCAAATTCTGGAAGCTCGACCTTGCCGGTGCAGGGCCGTATTACTGGGTCAGTCTCGTCCATCTCGACGCCGACGGGAAAGAACATCAGATCGGTAAGTTCGGCGGGACTGGGCTGCAGGATCCCGGTCAACAGCCAATCACCCTCCTTGTCTCGCTCAAAAGAGATGGAAAGCTTCTCTCAGGTAAGTACGGCTATTACATGACTAGCCTGAGTTTTGCCGACAGGGAAGTTTTCCAATCCGACCGACAGAACTGGAACTTTCACCCCGTCCTCAACGGTGACCTTTACTACCTGGCCTCCGATTCCGACACATCCGGTGTTGGCAAGGAACCGTTCCCGGCAGACTCCAACCGCATCGCCCTCAAACTACATCGCAACCCGGCCCCGTAGTCTTGTCGGGTGTATGAAAACCTTGTTGCCATCCACGTCGATCGCCCGTTAACCTCAGCAGAGTCTCGTGTCATGGTAGCGAGCTTCGTCGCAGAGATCTGGAGGTCATCAATGTCCGAGGATGCCGATAACGCCGCGTTCGAATCGTCGGGAAGGAGCCCGGAGTCAAACCGGCGTGGGTTTCTGGCCGATGCCATTGTCGTGGGTGGACTGGCGGCCGGGTTGGGGGTTCCGAGCTCTCTCATCGCATCAGAGCCGGCTCAGGGAGGTCGACCTGTGAATCCACGTTTGTTTACTTTCGTCGGGGGGCGGTCCGGTGGGTGGTCCGTGGTCTCGGCTGAGACGATCATTGGCGACCCCTTGCCGGTTGTCGAGCGGGTGGAGGTCGTCGCGGGGGCTGTGAGCACGCCGACTGCGGGGGAGGGATGGATTCTCCGCGGGGTCACCAGCAACGGGCGGTATGTCACGCGCGAGGAGAAAGTCGCATTGGAACAAAAGCAGGCAGCCGTGGGCCGGCCGACATCTGACCACGCTGCGTTGATCCCCATTCGCAAGAGCGCCGCGTGGTGGGCTTTGACGCAGGACGAGCGTCGGGAGCTGTTCGAGGAGAAGTCTCGTCACATCGCCATTGGACTGAAGTACCTCCCCGCGATCGCCCGACGGTTACATCACTGCCGCGACCTGAACGAGTCCGAGCCGTTCGACTTCCTCACCCTGTTCGACTATTCCCAGGAGTACGCCGCCGCGTTCGACGACTTGGTCGCTGCCCTGCGAGAGACAGAGGAGTGGAAGTTTGTTGACAGGGAAGTCGATCTTCGTCTCGTAAAAGTCACTTGATCGTCAGCTCTCCGCCATCACAGCCATGTTTCTAACGAATCACGTCTGGCTGTGATCACGCGGGGCGGCAAATCGAAAAACGCCGGGGTGAAAGCAATGCTCGAAGAGTTCAGAATCGCCAGCACCACCGGGGGCGGTTACCTGCAGTTTGCTGATCGCGTGCCTCTCGATCCTGATCTCCCCATCGAGTCCTTCCGGGTGCAAGTCTCGGACGACCACTTATCAGCGTCAGGCAAAGTCGACGCTGGTTATGTCCCATCCCATCCCGCCAAGCTGTTTGCCGACATGGCCGCGAAGTGGTCTGGTTGGCCAGGGGAATTGGTGTGGGAGTCGCTGGAAGGTGAGTTTCAGTTGCGATGCACCCACGACGGGCTCGGGCACATTGCGATCCGAGTCGAACTGCGGTCAGGGCCGATGCTCGACGACTGGCAAGTCATGGCCACGGTCATGACTGAGGCGGGGCAACTGGAGACGATCGCCCAGCAGGCAGCTTCATTTTTCGGTCACGCGTGATGCTGCAAAAAGCTGACGCTCAACACCGGAGACCTGAAGTTCATGACGATGGAGCACCGCCGCAGGAGACCCTGCCTATCGATTACGCCAAGGCTTTCATCACGATCAGCATGATCGCTGGTCCGTCCCATCGGCAGATGCCGGAATCACGTCTCTTCTGTTGTCGTCAGGAAGAGGTGTTTCTCGACTCGTTTGATGAGTGGGAAGTGGTTGGTCATGGCGGGGCACATCGTCTGGAATTTTTCCTGGACGCTGGTGGCGACTTGAAGAAGGTCGAAGCCGGGGATTCTGTCAGCGAGGGCGATGAGTTTTTCGAGGCCGTCGGGACGTTGTTTCATCGCGTCGGGCAGCAGGGAAGCACACGCGACGGCGGGAACGGCGGTTGATTTGAGTTCGGCAGATTCGAGAAGCTTCTCGACGTCATGGTGCAGGTAGACCGCACAGACGACATCGTCCGGGAAATACCAGCCATGCAGGACGTGAGCTCCGGCACAGGCGTGGTCCCACTTGAACAGCTTGCGTTCGAAGGTGCAGATCGATTGAGGGTCGGCGTCCTGATTTTTGACGAACTGGAAGTACGGCTCGTAGGCTTCGTTCGTCAGGATCGGCAGGAGAAGGTCGGAGAGCATCGCGGAGGAGAAGGCGACTTCTTGATCGGCTTTGAGCAGTCGGGCGACTTCTTTGGCGAAGAGGGCTTTTTCGAGGTTCTCGACCCAGAAGGTCGGCAGGTGAATCAGCTTCGACTGGCGGTTGCTGATCATGTTCTTGGCGGCTGAGGTCAACAGCATCAGTTTGACGGTACGGATGCCGAGGATCGAGATGGCCTGTTTGACGGTCGAGACGCTGTGGCGCAATCCCATGGCTGCGGAGTTGACGTGTTTGAGAAGTTCACATGACAGGCCGGCATCGGTCTCGATGATCTCGGCGAGCTTCTTGGGAGTTGCTGCGGGATCGTCGGCGTACTTGGTGAATTCCATAACGGCCGCTGGCATCATCGGCAGTTTGACGGCGGGGGGGAGAACAAACGCACCTTGAGCACCGAGGAGTTTCGCTCGCAGTTCGGACCAGTTCATCATCACATCCTGTTGGGGCGGAATGGGGAGATCATCTTCGACGGACAACTCTAGAACGCGATTTCAGGTCACGACGTTGACTAAATGCAACATGTCGAACCGCTGAACGGGACATGCTTCAATCTGCGGATGGTAGTGATTCTGATGATTGTGAGTCGTGCGCGAGACCTTTGCTGAGGGTTTTGACGAGGCGTTTCAAGCAATCTGGAGGATGAACTTTAGCCGCTTGCGTGGAATTCGCAGCAGACGCTGATTTGTGGACTAGCTTTGAGTCAGGAAAGATTCCGATTCGCGCTGACGTTCTGTTCGAGAAGATCCGCCATGAATATTCTGCACTCGTTCTTTGACTTTCTGGTCTATTACACAAATTTCTACGTCGCCTTTCTGGGACGCTTGTGGCGAGACATTACGCCCTCGCAGTATGGCATTCTGCTGATCATGATTGCGCTCGGCGGGTATCTGATGATGCGCGGTGCAGCGAGGAAGTAACGAAGCGTCGGGTGTGAGGGAAAGCAAAGATTCTGGGCGGATGTGGTCAAGTCTTCGGCAGCTTTGAAAAGTCAAAAAAAGAACGTCGCGAAAATGCAAAAAAAGAACGCAGCCGGGCAGGTTTGACAACCGATGATATTCCGGTCGAAGAGGTCTTGCCGTAACTTCGCGGTTCGCTAAGATTCGTCGACGAGATCAAGCCTCTTTTCTTTGATTCCGCCGGAGGTGCCAAACCCATACCATGGGCCGTCAACACCAAAGGGTGAGCCTTGTGCTACCCGTCGACCGCCCTTCTTAAAGCGACTCCACCGGTCGCAATCATCGAGAGGTTTGATCTTAGCCCTTGAAGAACTTCGGTTCTTCAGGGGTTTTTTGTTGCGCGCTGTGGAAAGAAGAGACTGGAACGCAGAGCACGCGGAGGGGAGCAGAGGTCGCAGAGAAGAGAAGGCCAGAGTTAACGCAAAGTCGCCAGGACGCGAAGGAAGACTTTTCAATAGGAAACCATTTGTGTTTCGAAATCGATCTTTGGCTGATCGACTTTCCTGGCTTTTCCTCGTTGCGTCTTCGCGGCTTGGCGTTGAATCTGGGCTGTTCTTCTCTGCTGCACTCTTCTCGACTCTGTTATATCTGCGTTCCAGTCTATTTCTCCCGGCGAATCACTTTCAAAAGCCTGCGGTGGTTTTGCGTCAATTTGTTCGTAAGTTCGCCAGCTTAAATGTTACCGATTGCATCAACGAAGCAAGCTGCGTTATAAAGTCTTCTCTCAATTGGTTTACCGCTGAGTCGTTGGTTTTTGGGATCGATTTCTCATGATGTTCTGGCTTATGGCCTTTTCGGCGACCGTGCTGATTGTGGCTTATCGTGTTTATGGCAACCTGCTGGCGCGACTGCTTCGTCTGGATAAAGACGTTGTCACGCCGGCTCATACGCTACGTGATGACATCGATTACGCACCGCTGAGTCCCGGTCCTCTTCTGAATCAGCACTTCTCTGCGATCGCAGCAGCTGGGCCGATCGTCGGGCCGATTCTGGCGGGGGCGGCATTCGGGTGGCTGCCGGCGATGATCTGGATCCTGGTGGGATCGATCTTCATTGGCGGCGTGCATGACTTTACGGCACTGGTCGCCTCGGTCCGTCACCAGGGCAAGTCGATTGCGGAAGTGGTCCGCGAGCATATCAGTCCGCGCGCGTTTCTGTTGTTTCTGATCTTCATCTGGCTGGCGCTGGTGTACATCATTGTCGCCTTTACCGACATCACGGCGTCTTCATTTACCGGGATGCAGGTTCTCGAAAATGGGCAGTCGGTCAGTGGAGCAGGGATCGCGTCGGCGTCGCTGATGTATCTGGTGCTGCCGGTGATGATGGGGCTTGTCATTCGGTACACGGGGATGTCGAGCACGCTGGCGAGTTGCATCTTCCTTCCGCTGGTCGGTGTGGCGATTTATGCAGGGCAGGTCTTTCCGTTTGACGTGACGGCGATCATTCATTCGTTCTGGCCTAGCCTGACGACTACTCAAGCGGAAGGTTACGCTCACGTCAGCTGGGACGTCGCGTTGTTGTTGTACTGCGCGGTGGCGTCGGTTGTGCCGCTGTGGTTGTTGCTACAGCCTCGAGGGGAACTGGGGGGGTACTTCCTGTTTCTTGCACTGGGAGCAGGTGCACTGGGGCTGGTCATGGGAGGCAAGCCGATTGAGTTGCCGATGTTCTCCGGCTGGACCAGTCTCAAGGGGGACGCGATGGTCCCGATGCTTTTCATCACGATTGCCTGCGGGGCCTGCTCGGGGTTTCACTCGCTGATTGCCTCCGGGACAACTTCGAAGCAGCTGCGTGTCGAAACGGATGCCAAGCCGATTGGCTATGGGAGTATGCTTCTGGAAGCCATGGTCGCGATGGTCTCTTTGTGTTGTGTGATGTCACTGGCTGGGGATCATGCTCTCGTGAAGAACCCGCAGCCGAACTTTATTTATGCACTGGGAATTGGCGGGTTTCTGGAGAAGGTCGGGCTGCCGGCTGCGGTCGGTGTTTCGTTTGCGCTGATGGCGTTTTCGACCTTCGTTTACGACACGCTCGATGTCTGCACGCGTCTCGGGCGATTCATTATTCAGGAACTGACGGGACTCAAAGGAGTCGCTGGTCGCTGGCTGGGGACGATCATCACGACAGGCGTGCCGATGTACTTTGTCTTCCAGACATCCGTCGATGCGGCGGGGAAACCGGTGCCCATCTGGCGGACCTTCTGGGAGCTGTTTGGTGCCAGTAATCAGTTGCTCGCGGCGATGACGTTGTTGGGGGTCACGGTCTGGCTGTGGCGGACACGTCGAGCCATGTGGGTCTGGGCGGTGACAGGGATCCCGATGGCGCTGATGACGGTGATGAGTGTCTGGGCGCTGGTCAACATCATTCGGAAACACTTTGCGGGTGGAGTGACGGCCAATCCTGTTCCGTGGATCGCAAGCTGTCTGGTCGGGCTGGCGATACTGATGATCATTGAAGGCGTGGTGATCATCGTCCGTGGAAACTCGCAGGATCAACCGAAATCACCGGTACCAATCCCCGAGGCTGCGTAATTTTCGCATCCCGATGTGGATCTCAGTTCACATAAAGCCAGATAATCCGCCGACGCATCAATTTGCACTGATTTGGATTTGGCAAACCCCGCAAACTTGCGTGTTTTTGAAAAATCGTTATCGATTTTCAGAGACTTCGCTGGTACGCTTGCAGCTTAATGGATTGCCTTGCGCAACGGCTTTTGCCGTCATTCTTGCGCGCTCATGCCAAATTATTTGGCGTTTCTGTCTGATGAAACGCATTCGCCACGCCGACACGATTTCGTCGGCCACGGACACACATCCACCTCCTAATTGAACGTCTGCCAAGACAGTGAGTTGAGACATGATCACAGCCAACGGCGCTCTGACCGTCAATCGAATGATGCCCTCGGTTGACCTGCCTGATTACACCTTTACCCCAGGATCGGGCACGCCACACCCGATCCGTGACCCGCAAGGCCACAGCTACGGCCAGAAACGCGTCAGCCCCAAGCCTCTCAACGATGAAACCTGGAACGACAACCGCGCGTTCCTGATGGGCATCGACTACTTCAACATGGGCTACTATTGGGAAGCTCAAGATGAGTGGGAACGCCTCATCAAAGCCTCTGGCACAGACAGCATGATCGGCCGCTTCCTCAAGGGGCTGGTCAAGATGGCAGCGGCCGGCGTCAAAGTCCGCGAAGGCAGTATCCACGGCGTTCGACGTCATGCCGCCTCTGCGGGTGAAGTCTTTGCAGACGTCGCTGCCGAAGTCGATCGCGATTACTACTGCGGCCTGGAATTCACCTCGCTGCAGTTCGCCGCAGACCGCGCGGCTCAACTGGCTTACAAGCATGACCTTGAGCAAGGCGCCCCGGTCCGCGTCTTTCCGTTCGTCTTCCAACCGGTTCTGCAACGTTCGTAAGCAATTCTTCGCATAGAACTTCCGTCAATTTACGCCTCATCAGGATAGGATCAAACGTCCTTCTCGATGAGGCTTTTTCTTTGACGAACAAGAAATTTTCCCTGGGCTGTAAGGTTCTTTTCCACTCAGCGACCTCCTTCATCGTTCCGTGATCATGTCCCCTTTGTCATTTCTTTGGAGTTCGCTGATGCTCCGGTCGTCTGTTGCCGCGTGCGCGGTTCTATTCGTTTCTGCTATGGCTCATGCTGATGAGCCAGCCTGGCCTTCCTTTCGAGGGCTCAACTGCATGGGGATTTCGAGTTCCTCGAAGCCTCCTGTTGAGTTTGGAAAAGACTCGAACGTTGTCTGGAAAATCGCTGTCCCGAGTGGATTCAGCAGTCCGATCGTCTGGGGGCAGCGTCTCTTTCTGACCGCGTTTGATAACGGCTCGCTCGAAACACTTTGTTATTCCACTACCGATGGCAAACTGCTCTGGAAACAGAAAGCACCGACGGATCAGATCGAGGCTTATCATGTGACCCTTGGTAGCCCGGCGGCTTCCTCCGTCGCGACGGATGGAGTTCACGTTGTCAGCTACTTCGGAAGCTATGGACTGACCTGCTTCGATCTCGACGGGAACATTCTCTGGAAGAAACCGATGCCCAAAGCCGAAACCCACGGCGACTTCGGCAGCGGGACTTCGCCCGTGATCGTTGACGGGAAGGTCATCCTCGTACGAGATATCATCAACGAACCAGCGATGTATGCCTTCGATCTTGAAAAAGGTGATGAACTCTGGCGTGTCGATCGAAGTGATTTTCTTTCGGGCTATACGAGTCCGATTGTCTGGAAAAACAGTCATCGCAAAGAGATCGTGGTTGCTGGCTCGTATTGTCTCAAGGGTTACGATCCTGCGAATGGCAAAGAACTCTGGAAGGTGAACGGGCTCCCTTCGGTCGTCTGCACGGTCCCTGTCGTTGAAGGGGATGTCCTCTGCTTTGCAGGCTGGGCACCTCCCGCTCAGGGGGAAGGGGCACTGCCGGGCTTCGAGCAGCTCCTCGGCATGATGGATAAGAACAAAGATGGTCATTACACCAAAGACGAATCGGTCGGCACGCCTTTCGAAACATTCTTCGGCGGGCAGGATCTGAATAAGGACGGCGAGATCGTTGTCGCCGAGTGGGACGTGCTGACAGCGATGATTGCGAAGGGCGTCAATCGGGTCTTTGCACTCAAAGCAGGTGGCTCTGGCGATATCAGCCAGTCACACGTTCTCTGGTCACAAGAGAAATCAGTGACTTTGCCCTATGTTCCCAGCCCGATCATTTATGAGGGCGAGCTGTTTCTGATCAAAGATGGTGGACAGGTCTCTGTCTTGAATCCTGAGACAGGCGCAGGGATCGTGCAGCGAAAGCGACTGGGAGATGCCAGCCAGTACTTCGCGTCACCCGTGGCAGCTGATGGCCACCTCTATGTGACGTCGCTGAATGGAAAAATCTCCGTTCTGACCCTCAAGCCGACGCTGGAGGAGATTCAGACGATCGATCTTGGCGAGATGACGCCCGCGACTCCCGCCCTGGCTGGAGATCGCATCTATGTTCGGACCGCGACGACATTGTATGCGTTTGGCAAGTAAGCCTGCACAATGGCGTGGCTTGATGTAAATGAGAAAAGGAGTGAGTGTTCCTCACTCCTTTTTTTGTGATGAGAGCAGTTGAAGCTTCGCAGAGATCCCTCATCCGTCAGCGAAGCGCTGCCACCTTCTCCCCGAGGGAGAAGGAACAAGTCACTGTCGCTCATCGCTTTATTCGGGACGAAACCGTGAGCAGCCGACGCCGTTGAGGTCGAGGGTTTCGCCGGTGTCTGTGAGGCTGCCGTCTTTGTCGCTGATGGTTTTGACGACGATCGGTCCGCCGTTCTGATTGGCGACGAGCATGAACTTGCGGGTCGGGTCGAACTGGAAGTGACGGCAGTGATCGCCGCCGGTTGGTTCGCGTTCCACGAAGGTGAGTTCGCCAGTTTCCGAGTCGACACTGTAAACAGCGATCGAGTTGTGCCCACGGTTGGTGGCGTAGACGAACTTGCCGTTGGGGTGGACGCGGACTTCGGCAGCGGTGTTCTGCTTCTTGTAGTCCGCAGGGAGCATGGGGACGGTCTTACCGACTTCGATATTGCCATCGCGGAGATGATAAGTCGTCAGTGTGCTGGCCAGTTCGTTGAGGCCGTAGCAGACAATGTGTGACTTGAGTTTGAGGAAGTCGATGTGACGAGGGCCGTCACCTGGCTTGGTGCTGACGTATGGCGTCTTGCCAGGGGTGATCGATTTGGCTTTGCGGTCGAGGTGATAGATCATGATCTTGTCCGTGCCAAGGTCATTGACGATGAGGGTGTCGGTTCCTGGGATTTCACGGAACTGGTGAGCGTGAGCTTTTTCCTGACGCTTTGGGTCAGCTTTGCTAGCGCCTTCGTATTGCTCGAAGAAGATCTGCTTTTCAAGTGAGCCATCGTCAGCGATGGAGTAGGCGATCGCGCTCCCGCCAGAGTAGTTGGCGACGAGGGCAAACTTGCCGTCTGCCGTCGTCTCGATGTAGCAGGGGCCGGCGCCGCCGGTCGTGAGTTCGTTGAGGAGTTCGAGGGTGCCGTCGTCCTGGATACGGTAAGCACATGCGGAACTGCCCTTCTCGATTTTGATATTCGACGTGCCGCAGGTGTAGATGTATTTTCCATCCGGCGAAAACGCGATCGAGGCAGAGGCTTGAGTTTTTCTTGCGAGTTCAAGTTTGCCGAACTTGCCCGTCTCGGGATCAAATTCGGCTCGATAGATGCCCGAGTCTTCTGGACCTTTTCCGGTCACGAAATACAACATGTTCGATTCACCCGCAGACAACGGGGCGTTGCATAACACTGCGAAGGCGACAGTCAGGATGAGGCGCACGATCATGAACTGCTCCGGTTGAGGATTCAAAGGGGAGGAGAACGAGAAGGAGACTGGAACGCAGAGGGAACGGAGGTGAGCAGAGATCGCAGAGAAGAGATCTAGATTCAACGCCACGTCGCGAAGTCGCAAAGGGGATCAATGTACTTGGCTTTGAACTCTGCGCCCTCTGCTCGACTCTGATTCCTCTGCGTTCCAGTCTTATTCATAAAGTCACAGCAGTTCAGTGTAGCGGCAACCAGATTCATATCACAGGCAATTTATGTGTTTGCGAGCTTGTCGCCGGGGGAGATTGTGGTCCCGAGCAGAAAATCTGCCGCAGTCATCCCCCTTTTGCCGGCTGGTTGCAGGGTGATGATCTTCGCCAGTCCGTCGCCGGTGCGGACGAGGAGTTCGCGTTCGGATGTCGAGAGCAGATCGCCGGGGGACAGATGCTCGAAGGGAAGATCGCGGTGATAGGGTTGCAGCTTCGTGATGATGACCCGCTGAGGCGGTTTGCCAGCGAGATGCAGAAACGTAAACGGATTCGGCCACGGCTGCATGGCTCGGAGATGCCAGCCGAGTTCTTCGGTCGATTTGCTCCAGTCGATGAGCCCTTCTTCCTTCTCAATACGGGGCGAGAAAGTGACCTGCGAAGGATCCTGCGGGACCGAGATCGCGATCCCCTGATCGAGCTGGTTGACGACATCGAGCGTGATGCCGACGGAGAATTCTGCCAGACGGTCATGCAGCTGGCCGTAGGTTTCGTCGCTTTGAATGGGGGTCGTCGCGATGCCAAAGACAGGCCCGGCATCGAGTTCGCGGACAATCTGAAAAATGCTCACGCCGCTTTCTTTTTCGCCTTTCCAGATGGCGTACTGAATGGGAGCCGCCCCACGGTACTTGGGAAGGATCGAGCCATGGACGTTGATCGCCCCCAGGCGAGGAATCGCGAGCAGTTTGTTTGTCAGGATCTGCCCATACGCAGCGACGACATAAAGATCTGCGTTAAGAGCCCTGAGGGCATCGAGCGATTCTTCTGTCCGCACCTTCTCTGGCTGCAAAACGGGAATGCCGCGTTCAATAGCGAATTCCTTAAGCGGATTGACATGCTGATGATGCCCGCGTCCGACGCGATCTGGTTGCGTCACGAGTCCGACGACTTCATGCTCCGACTCGACCAGCGCCTTGAACACCGGCAACGCGAACGCCCCTGTTCCCATCATCAGAATTCGCAGTGGCAAGGTGAAGGCCTTTCATGTCGAGAGAAGAGTTCATCGTCCGTCGTTGCCAGTTCCTACTCACTTAGAGTAATGACTCAAACGAACGAAGGAAGCCAACCGACTAGTTTTCAAGAGTCCCGAGGAGATCGTTCGCCTAAAGCATGAGAGAGGATTTTCAATGCGTCTGTGATGTCATCACTGGTCGTCATGCGGGACAGAGAGAAGCGAAGGGAGTTGTTGGCGAGGTGTTCGGGGATGTGCATCGCGAGGAGGACGGGGGAAGGTTCGCTGGAGCCGCTCGCGCAGGCGGAGCCTTGGGAGCAGGCCAGCCCTAACAGGTCGAGGGTGACCAGAAGGGCTTCGCCGTCGTTGACGGGGAAGGCAATGTTGGAGGTGTTGGGGAGGCGGGGAGACTGCTCGCCGTGGATGATGATGTTGGGATGAGCTTCTTTGAGTTCGTCTTCGAAGCGGTCTCTCAGCGTGCGGATGTGTGTCGTGTTGGTGTCGATGTTGTCGGTTGCGAGTTGGAGGGCCGTCGCCATGCCGGCGGCGAGGGTGACGAGTTCGGTCCCCGGGCGGATGCCTTGTTCCTGAAAGCCGCCGAAGAGGGTGGGTGAGAAGGGGGTGCCTTCTTTGAGGAGCAGGCCGCCGATGCCTCGGGGGCCGTGAAATTTATGGGCGGCGAAGCTGAGAGCGCTGACGCCGAGGGTGGTGAAGTCGACAGGGAGTTTGCCGACGGCCTGGACGGCGTCGAGGTGAAGCGGGACGTTGTGTTGCTGGCAGAGATTGGAAAGTGAGGAGAGATTCTGAATGACGCCGGTTTCGTTGTTGGCCCAGAGGGTGGTGACGAAGGAGAGGTCGTTCCAAGGGAGTTGCGTGAGGGAGTCTTCGACGATCAGGCCGTTGTCGTCGAGCGGGATGAGGTGGCGTGTCCAGCCTTGTCGGACGAGGATGTCTGAGGGGCGCGATGCAGCGGGGTGGTCGCCTTCGGTGATGGCGAAGTGTCTCTTTTCGGGGCGTGCGTGGGCGAGACCGAAGAGGGCCAGGTTGATGGCTTCGGTGCCGCCGCTGGTGAAGGTCAGGGATTTCGGGTGAGCGTTCAAGCAACCTGCGATCGAGTCGCGGGCGTCTTCATAGACCTGACGGGCTTTGCGACCGAGTTGGTGTCGGCTGCCGGGGTTGGCCCAGGCGGTCTGGGAGACGCGCGTCATGACGTCCCAGACGAGCGGGTCGAGCGGGGTGGTGGAGTTGTTGTCGAGGTAGATCATGGGAGAAGCGGGAAAGGTCGCCACGGAGACATGAAGTGGAAAAGAAGAGTATAGCGGGAATGAGAAGCAGAAGAAGGTTTACCACAGATGCACGGAGGGCACGGAGTGGAAGGCAAGAAGGTTGGAGAGAAAGATGGTTCAATAGAAAAGGACACAGACTGTTGGGTCTGTGTCCTTTTTCTTGCGCTGCGTCATGTCGGCTGCGGCAGCCGACCTACGGGGAGTTCAGAAATTATGGTCCGAGGCTTTTGGCGGTGATGCCTTCCCAGTCGTCGGTGCGGAAGGGGGTCATCGGGAGGTTGACGGCGGAGTAGACATTGCAGATCGGGTTGTCTGCCCAGGCGTAACGGACGGCTTTGGGGGCCTTCACGTCGGGACTGGAGACGACGATCGTGTCTTTGCCGGTGATGACGGCCTCAGCTTTGTAGAACTTCTTGTCTTCACCCGCGATGGTGAAGCCGAGGACTTCCTTGAAGTCCATGGCTTTGAGGCCTTTTCCGCCGCCATCGTGATTGAAGACGAGCGTGACTTTGCCGTCTTCGCCGATGGTGTGTGACTTCAGTGTCGGAGACGAAGCCACGACGTTGAGGCCGTAGTCTTTGGCGAGGGCGTGTCGCAGCAGGCGAGAGGCGACGTCTTCTTTATTGGGTGGGTGGATGTCGCTGCCAGTGCCGAGATCAATGATGACGGCCTCACCTGTCTTGGGGAGTTTGGCAGTCATCGTTTGAGCTTCGCGGACTTCGGCCCAGGCGGAGTCAGAAGGCTGATCTTTGACGCCCATGTAATCGGCGAGCTGGACCCAGTAGAAGGAGATGTCCTGGTCTTTCCAGTCGTTACGCCATTCGCTGATCATCATCGGGAAAAGGTCACGGTACTGGTAGGCGCGGCCGGCGTTCGACTCGCCCTGGTACCAGATAACGCCACGGATCGGGTAGCCGATGACCGGCGAGAGGCAGCCGTTATACAGGTTGGCTGGACGATGGTTGCCTTGAAGGCCTCGACCAACGATGTTGCTCAGTTGTTGCTTTTCTTCTTTCGTGAGTTCTTTCTTGGCTTCGAGTTCGGCCTTCTGTGCTTCGTACTGGGTGACGCGGTCTTTCCAGCCCTTGACGATGCCTTCGGTCGATGGAGCAGAGAGAAGAGTCTTCTCTGTCGTCCAGGCTTCAGCGGCAGAACCGCCCCAGGCGTTGTTGATCAGGCCAACGGGGACGTCGATGGTTTCGAACAGCTTCTTGCCGAAGAAGTAACCGACGGCTGAGAAGCCGGGGATTGTTTGTGGGCTGGCGGATTTCCATGAGCCTTCGAAGGTGTACTTCGGCTCCTGGGCGGCTTTGTTGGGAACGGTGATCAGGCGGATGTGTGGATTGTCCGCCGCGAGCGTCGCGAGGTCCCCGTCAACGGAACTATTGATGGACCACTGCATGTTGGACTGACCCGAGCAAAGCCAGACTTCGCCGACGAGAATGTCTTTGAGAGTCTTGGTTTCGCTGCCTGCGGTGATCTTGATTTCGATGGGCTCGAAGGAAGCAGAGAGTTTATCGCCGGTGATGCTCCATTTGCCGCTGTCGTCGGCTTTGGCAGTGTAGGTCTTGCCCTTGAGTTCGACTTTGACGTCCTGACCAGCGTCGGCCCAGCCCCAGAGATGGACGGGCTTATCACGTTGGATAACCATGCTGTCGCCGATGATGGCGGGGAGTTTGATCTCGGCTTTGAGAGTACTGGCAGACATCAGCATCACGCTCACGGCACAGAGCAGCTGGGTCCATCGGGGAGACTGTTTCATACAATCGGCTCCTGGGTGGGATTTTTGGTGCTCGCGGTTGGGTCGGGTTAGAAGGTGACTCTGTGTGCCCGCGAGGCAGGATGTTTCTTTCGATGACGCGAATGGCATCAATTGCTGTTTATTTGAGACATTTTGTTCGTGTGTCGCTAGTCATTTGAGGGCGCGGTTGGCGATTTTCGCAGGATTTCATTATCGTGACGATGGCTCGGCGTTTGTTTGCTCTCTTTAATCCTGCCACGGTTCCCACGAAGAAGCCGCTGATATGAAATACGCCCTGATCATTCCCGATGGTGCTGCGGACGAACCTCAACATACATTAGATGGGAAGACGCCGTTCGACTTCGCGAAGACTCCTCATATGGACGAGGTCGCCCGGCTGGGGGTCGTCGGGCAGGCGGATAATGTGCCGGGGGATATGCCCTCCGGGAGTGATGTCGGGACGATGAGCCTGTTTGGGTACAGCCCGCTGAAATTCCATACGGGACGAGCACCACTGGAAGCAGCGGCTCAGGGGATCACGCTCGGGCCGCATGACTGGGCGATTCGCTGCAATCTCATCACCAGCCTTGAGGGAATGATGACGAGTTTCACGGCCGGTCAGATCCCCAACGACCTCGCAGCAGAGCTGATCACGGCGATGCAGACGCTGGTCAAGGATGATCCGCGCTGGACATTTTATACGGGCGTCAGTTACCGCAATCTGCTGATTTACCGCGGCAAAGAAGGGGAGCAAAGCCCTTTTGACGAGACGACGAAGACCGAGCCGCCGCACGATGTGACGGATAAGGCGGTGCAGCCCTACTTGCCTAAGGGGAAAGGGGCCGAGTTACTGCTGGATCTGATGGAGCGGAGCAAAACGCTGTTTGCATCGCATGCAGGGAATCAGGCTCGCAAGGCAAACAACGAGCAGCCAGCCACGCAGGTCTGGCTGTGGGGACAAGGGAGCAAGCCGGCGTTTCAGCCGTTTGAAGAGCGGTTTGGAGTGACCTCTGCGGTCATCACGGCGGTTGACCTGCTGCGAGGGATCGGGCGATTGCTCGGCTGGGAGGTCGTCAATGTGCCCGGAGCCACGGGGTATCTGGATACGGACTACGCCGCCAAAGGGCGATATGCGATCGAGACCCTTAAGAGTGGAAAAGACTTTGTCGTGGTGCATGTCGAAGCCTCGGATGAAGCCTCGCATGAAGGGGATGTGGAGGCGAAGGTGCATGCCCTGGAGCAGATCGATGCGAAAATCGTCGGGCCGGTGCACGAGTACCTGAAGTCACAGGGAGAGTATCGCATCCTGATTTCGCCCGATCACCCGACGTTTCTACGAACAAAAACGCACAGCCACGGGTACGTGCCGTTTGCCATGGCTGGGACCGGAATCGAAGCGGACGAAGCAACTCATTATCACGAAGGAGCCGCGGCTGGGACGGGGCTGACGTTCGATGCGGGGTGGGAGTTGATGCCGACGTTTTTCGGCAAGCCGGGAGCGTGAGCCCGTAGGGTCCGCTGTGCGTACCATGAATTCGCGTCCAGGAACGAGGGCGCCCCAAACAAATTGCAAGTTGATTGATGGTCCGCACAGCGGACCCTACAGGCATGAAAAAAGCGTTCCAAACATCTGTTGGGAACGCTTTTTGGAGGTTTTGTCAGCGCGCAGGCGCCTAAAGCTTTTCGACGTCAGCAGTTAAGACTACGGACGGATTGGCGGCTGTGCTTTGTGGCAGCGTTTACAGCGGACTTTTTTGCGGACAATCGCGCCACATTTGGTGCAACGGTTGTTCTTCAGGGCGATTTTATATTTGGTACGTGGACGGAAGACCATGGAAACTCAGATCCTGGAAATCGGGTGCCCCCGGAACGGGACGTAGTCGGAGGACCGTGGGCCGGGAAAAATGGAAGCTTCGCAGGATAGCCGGTCGAGGGCGGATTTGCAAGCGAGTGGGGCTGTGAGGTGAAATGCCATGAATTCCCTGATCAAACTTCAACATAAGTCTTTCGGATTGTGGTTCGATCCAGAATGAAACCTGCTTACACTATTCTTGCTCAATCTCATTCCATGAATTTAGGTGCTGGTGATATGCGTCTGCTATTTGTGATTGGCTTTCTGCTGATTTGTGATTCATGTTTTGCTCAGGTTCGAGCGTCGGAAAAAGCTGGCGAACAACGGAGTGAACCGATCGGTGTTGCCAATGTTTCTTCTGAGCGGCTAGCTGCAAAGTCAGAACCGGCAACTGGACAGCCTCAGCTCAAATCTGGACTGATTGACTTGATGTTGAAACGACTCGGTGAGCCGGACAAGCAATTCGGCGGAGGAGGCATCGAGTTCATTGAATATCAACTAACAGATCACCAGACGTTCATAATGAAATTCAAGAACACAAAGTTGTTCTGGGCAGGCATGAAACTGGATTTGTCGTCGCATGTCGATAAGGAAATCAATACACGAGTGATCTTTGAAGGTTTGGGGAAATTTGGCCAGCTCCTGAGTACGCTGGATGGACAGCTTCTTTACTTCAATATGGGAATGGAGAGAGATGCTGTGATGCCAGAAGGGATGAAACCCGGCGACGAGGCTGTCGTGAAAGGAATTCTGCGGTATCGTCCAGAGTTCATTCCGGACGATACCTTAATGGTGAGCTCTCCCGAGATCTATCATTTGGACAAACCGGTGTTTCAATTTGCTGTGACGTCAGTTCCTGTGCCGACGAAATTGAATCTGCCGACAGAGAAACTACCAACGAAGAAGGAAGCTAACGCAATGACGCCTAAAGAACTATTCAACAAGATGACCGGGTCGTGGGAAGGGAATTGTAAGACTTGGTTTGAGCCGGGGAAGTTGGAGGATGAGTCGACGGTGAAGGGGACGATTGAGCCGGCGCTGGGTGGGCGGTTTTTGCGTCATACTTATGAGGGGTCTATGAAAGGGAAGCCGCGGCATGGGGAGGAGATGATGGCATATAATCATATTGATAAGCGGTTTGAGACGTCGTGGGTAGATGATTTTCATATGAGCTATGCAATCATGTTTTCGCATGGGAAAGCGAAGGAGCGAGGGTTCGAAGTTTTGGGGACTTATGACAGCGGCGAGAATACGCCGGCCTGGGGTTGGCGGACGGAGTTTGAACTGGCCAGCGATGATGAGCTGATAATTCGAGCGTACAACAAGCCGCCGGAGGAAGCGGAGGGGTTGGCGGTGGAAACGATTTATCGACGGGTGAAGTAGGGCAGGTGGAACTCGTTCGAATACGGACCGATTGGAACATTGAGAATGAAACCGAGTTTGTGGCTATGTCTGATTTGGATTGGTCTGAATTGCTCACTCGTCGTGGATGGGCAGGAGGTGGAGAAGGCGAGTCGCTGGGTTGATCCGGAGACGGGGCGTCAGCAGGTCATCAGGATTGCGCCGGAGACGACTGTTGTCCTCGATCCGATTGATGTACAGGGGTTTCCTGATTACATCGCTACGTTTAACGCCCGCGGGAAAACAATCAAGCCGGAGGAGAATGCGGCGGTTGATCTGGCGTTGATCTTCGGCGTCTTTAGAGATGGTGTGTATGGAGTCAATGACGAGGATAATCTCGCAGACTTTCGTCGCAGTGTCTCAGAACAAATGGGCATTCATGAGGACTCAGAGATCTTGCTCACAGAAACCTACCCTGAGTATGTCGAAAGAATTCTGGAGGGGACCAGGTTGTCGCAGAAAGCTGTTGAGAAGAAGCGTCTCAGGTTGCTCACTCCTTACGATAAAGCGATCGTCTGGAAACGCAAAGACTATCCCGAGATGTTCGCATGGCTGAACAAAGAATCGACTGTTCAAGCAATTGAATCGCTTGAGAGGATGTCTAACAAAAGCAACTTCTTCTGGCCTTGCAGATTATCTGTACCCGACGCCGAGTTACCGACTTTCGATGCCATTCAGCTCGGCTATTTGATTAGTTCGCTTCAGGCAGGAAGACTTCTGGCTGTCAGTGCCATGCTGGATGCTGGCGAAGCAAGACATGCGGATGCGATTCGAAAACTGACAGCTGCTCATCGATTCGCAGAATTGCATAGGCAACAACCCCATCTGTCTGATCGCCTGTATGCAGCCGTCATTCATTTACATCTTTACTCCCGTGATCTTGCTCTGGCGCAGGATCCAGAGTTGCCACTCGAATCACTTGTTGCCTATCAGGATCGAATAAGACAACTAGATGTGTCCGTCAATGTGACTGAGGCAGTTGACAATTACAGCCGACTTACGTTTCTACAGACAGTTTGCGTGATCGCAAATCGTCGGATCTACAATAATGCCTCTGTATTGGACACTATTCGACTGATCAATGCGAAAGAAGAAAAGGTCCCGTTCATCTTAAAAATTCTGACTCTGATGGAGTTCGATTTTAATGAAACGCTTATCGGCTTGAATGAGCGATTCGACGAAATCAAATCTTGGTCGATCTTGCCCAAAGTAGAACGCTTTCGGAAATACACCGAACTGGCAAAACATCGTGATAAGGAGTCGGTTCATTTGGAAACATTCGATTCGCTGATAGGGTACTTTCTTGGAGGGCCGAAGGTCCGTGGGCAACTTTTGGCCCGCGCATTAGCCGGAGGCGATCTGCAGAACCTGGAAGGCCCTATTTGGATTGATGACAAGCTCCGCATGAGAAAAGAGCTGGTTGATATCGGCTTTTCTCTGGAGCGATACCATCGTGCTCATGGGAAGTATCCAGAACAGCTCGATAAGTTAACACCGGACTATCTGGCATCGGTTCCTGAAGACTGGTTCAACGGTGAAGAACTAAACTACGAAGTGGTGAATGGTGAGTATCGACTTTACAGCGTCGGAGTGAATACCCAGCAGAGGGGCAAACTGTCGAGTGGTTTGTGTGTGAGTTCCAAAGGTTGGGAATGGGAATAAGGCCTTGTCGTTTCGCAATCAATGCCTGATTTGCGAGGCACCCATTGACAAGCATTGATGAACGTGCCGGCTCATGTTGACACATGGTTGGGACCGGGTAAGGTTACGGTTCAGTACGCACCGGTTTGAGTTTTTTTGGACATCGGTGCACATGTCCCTGTCAGTTGATGGGGGCGTTTATCGGATTTCTTTTGGGTGGATCGTTATGTCGGTGTTGTTGCAGTTGTCGGAAGCGACGAAGTCGTATGGGCCGCAGACTCTTCTGGATCATGCGGAGTGTGTGATTTCGGACAATCAGAAGATCGGGTTCATCGGGCGGAACGGGGCCGGGAAGTCGACGTTGTGTCGCGTGCTGCTCGGGCAGGAGGAACTTGATTCCGGTGAAGTGATTCGTTCGCCGAATCTTCGGGTTGGGTATCTGCAGCAGCATGATCCGTTTGTCCCGGGGGAATCGGCGCTCGATTTTCTGATGCGCGATAGCAATCAGCCGGACTGGAAGTGTGGGGAAGTTGCGGCTCGGTTTGAACTCAAGGGGCGTTATCTCGAAGGTCCGGTCAAAGAACTTTCGGGCGGATGGCAGACTCGCGTGAAGCTGGCGAGCCTGCTGCTGCATGAGCCGAATCTGCTGGTTCTGGATGAGCCGACGAACTTTCTGGACTTGAGAACGCAGATTCTCCTCGAGCACTTCCTGCTCGACTTCGATGCCTCAGTCCTGGTGGTCTCGCACGACCGGTCGTTCTTGCAGGCGACCTGCAATTACACGCTGGAACTCTCGCGTGGCAAGCTGACACTCTATCCAGCCAAGGTCGAGCAGTACTTGGTTGTGCAAGAAGAGCAGAAGGAAACCGTTCGACGCTACAACGCGACTGTCCAGGCCAAGCAGAAGCAGCTTCAGACCTTCATTGATAAAAACCGCGCGAGCGCCGCGACGGCATCTCAGGCACGCAGTAAAGCCAAGCAGCTGGAACGACTGCAGACGGTTGATGTCGAGGCGAAGGAAGCCTCGGTCAAGATCCGTGTCCCTGCGGTGAACCAGCGCCAGGGGACGGCGCTGCGTTGTGAGGACCTAGCGATTGGGTATCCGGATCGCGAGATTGCCAAAGACATTCGCATTGAGATCGAGCATAAGTCGCGCGTTGCGATCGTCGGAGACAACGGTCAGGGGAAGACCACGTTTTTGCGCACGATCGTCGGTTCACTGGAGCCGAAGGCAGGCGTGATGAAGTGGGGGCATAACTGCGAATTTGGCACGTATGCTCAGCACGTCTATACGACCCTGCCTCAGACCTGGACCGTGCATCAGTACCTGGAAAGCGAAGCAGCAAAGGACGTCACGACCCAGCAGATCCTGGATGTCGCGGGGAGTTTCCTCTTCAAGGGAGATGCGATCCAGAAGCCGATCAAGGTTCTCTCCGGGGGAGAGCGGGCGCGGTTGTGTCTGGCGGGACTGCTGCTCAGTTCCTGCAACATTCTGATTCTCGATGAGCCAGGTAACCACTTGGATGTCGAGACCGTCGAAGCGCTCGCGGCAGCGCTCCGCGAGTACCAGGGGACTGTCATCTTCACGAGCCACGATCGCCACTTCATGAAGCTCGTCGCGACCGACGTGATTGAAGTGAAGGATGGGAATGTCGCGGTCTACGCAGGGGATTACGACACTTACGTCTATCGCATCAATAAGGAAATCGAAGAGGGCGAGCGCGCGATGGGCGTCGTCCACAAGAAGGCCGGGACGAAGGAATCGGTCTCGCTGAATAAAGACGATAAGAAGGCAGAAAAACAGCAGCGCAAGAAACTGCAGACGATCGAGAAGAAACTGGCGGAGCTGGATACCAGGAAGAAGGAACTCTCTGCCGAATTCGCGAAGACCGCAGCCGTCGCCGCGGCCCAGAAAATCCATGAAGAGCTGACGTCGATCGGAACGGAGATCAGCAAGCTGGAAGAAGAGTGGGCGTCGATCCAGGAAGAGCTCGGGTGGGATTAAGAGAGAGGGCTTAAGGATTGGGGCTTAGGACTTAGCCGGAAGGGGTGCGTCTGTTTCGAAATGTAGGGTGCTGGTGAGTCTTTCAACCGCACCAAATACGTTTTCAAAGTCGATTCAACTTTCGTCACCACATTTGGTGCGGTTCGCGGAGCCTCACCAGCACCCTACTAATCGATGGTTCAAACTTCCTTCGCTGCGTAGAATAAACGCATGGTGCAGATACAGACGAGGTCGGGGACGCAGGCGGAGCGGCGGGTCGTTGAGGGCTGGCTGAAAGTGGATTACGTCAGCTGGGTGTTTGTCGGGATGTTGTTTGCCATCATCCCATTTCTGCTCTTCGGCCAGCTGGGCTGGAGTCTTGGAATCGCGTTCTGGCCTCACTGGGCAGGACTCTGGCAGTTCATCGGGTGGAGCATTGCGGCGTTGGTGTTTTACGTCCCGATGCGAAAGTTTGTGCTGCGTCAGCAGAAGACGAAGTCAGATTTGTCTGCGGACCTGGAGGAGTTTATCGTTCAGGAGATCGTGGTCGCCTACTGCGATTCGTCGAAGGTGCGGGTGCAGGGGAGCGATGAGGCAGCGTTACTCGTTGACCTGGGACAAGGCCGTGGGCTGCTCTTGCATGGGGAATATTTGACGCAGCATGTCACCTATGGCGCATCAACAGCGTCGGACACAATGCCGGAGTTTTTCAATGGACTTCAGGCGCCGTGGTCATTTCCTTCCGACCGGTTTGTTTTGACGCGGCTGCCGAAGTCAGGCCGCGTGCTGGGAATCACGGTGCATGGGGATTATGTCGAGCCGGTGGAGTCAGAACTGGTGCTGCCGGCGATGGAGAAGGAGTCGGCAATTGTGGAGCGGGAGATGACGCGTTTGGGGGAGTCTTAAGTCACTTCGTCCTTGCTTAATGGTGGTTGGCCGGGGCCTCTGACGCGAAGAACTTGCACGACATTATTCTCGATTATGAAGATGACACGGTAGCGTTTGCCCTGGCGGGTTTTGAAACTGATCTGTTGAATGCCCAGGTCTTGAAGCTCATGCTCGCTCACGACCGAGTGAATCTCAGGATTTACCTGCACTCGGCGAACTGCTTCGCGAAAAGCAAGTGACCATGTGGTCGCGCCATCAGGGCTCTGTCGGGTGACTCGGATCCATCTCGTGATTGAAGAGACATCTGCTCGGGCACGAGGGGTAACGAAAGCTTGCAGCATCCACTAGTCTCGCAAATCGTTGTCACTCGCCAGTTCGTTCATGAACTTATCAATCTCTGTTCCAACCACGCCATTTTTCACGTCTCGATAACTCGCAAGGATCGCCTGCACATCGTCTTCCGAGTAGGGCTCGGGGGCTGTGTCGTCGTGCCAGAGTTCGAAGAGGTCTTCGATGGAATACATGTCTTGGCTGGTCTGGATTTTCTCCATCGCGAAGTTGTAAAAGCGTTGAATATCGTCCTGGACGCGCGACATGGGAAATCTCCGTGTGAATTGTGCGACGTATGAATTATAATCGTCGGGAAACGCCCGTCTCCAGTCTGGTTTATTGACAGGAATGAGAAAACGATGAAGGGTCCGGGGTTACGTAGCAATTTTGCAGGGTCGCGGTTGTGGCGCTGTCCGCAAACGGGGCATGAGCTGCATACAAAGCCAAACGTGACGTCGATGGCGTCGCCGTTTGCAGCGGGGAAGTGGATGATTGCCGTTGACCCGCCACGGAATTACCGCGCGGTGGTGCCGATTGAGGATTTCGTCTCGATTGTGGAAGCAGAGCCAGCGGTGGAAGTTGTTGCCGTTGTGGTGGAACAAGTCGTAGTGACGGAGGAGACCGTCGTGATCGAAGAAACCGTGGTGACGGAATCGCTCGAAGAGATAGCCGGAAGTCACCACGTCGAAGCAGACGAAAATGAGACCCAAGACGACGATGAGGGTTTCGGCGAAGGGCTGACCTGACCCTCTGATATCTCAGGAAGTTACTTGCGAATGCAGTACAGGCTCTTCACGCCACGTAGATAGAGCGAATTTTGAGCAACGGCAGGAGTCGCCCAGAAGAGATCGTTGATTTTGCCTCCCCCCACGATCTCGAACTCCGGCCCCACTTTCACCAGCGCGGATTGGCCGGCTTCATCAAGGACGAACAGCTGGTCGCCGATGATCAACGGGCAGGCGGCGACGAGTTTCATGTCGGGCAGGCGTTGCTGGTAGAGTAATGATCCAGTCTTTGCGTCGTAGCAGCGGAGGATATTTTCGGCAGCGACGTATACAAAGTCACCATTCGAGACGGGCGAAGCCATGCCAGGTCCCGCGCGTTCGACCAGCCAGTCGCAGGTGTTGAACTGTCCGTTCTTTTTTGACGGCGAAAGATCTCCTGCCCCGCCCGCACGGACGGCGAACAGCGGGCCCTTGGAGAAGGGATCGGAACCGCCAAAGTAAATGTGATTTGCATCGGCTGCGATGGAGCAGGCAGTCGGGGCTTTGATGTTCCCAACACGCCACAATTCGGACCCGGTCGACGGATCGTAGCTGACGATCAAGTCATCGCCTGAACTGAGCAGTTCGGTGCGCAGTCCGTTTTTCCAGAGAATCGGCGAACTCCAAGATGTTTCTGTTTTTGTTCGTTGTGCGGACCAGACAGGCTTGCCAGTTTTCATTTGATAAGCAGCGATCAGACCACTCTTCTGAGTGAAGTGCTGAACGAACACCAGCCCGTCGTGAATGGCGAGCGAGCTGCCTGTCCCAAAGCCGTTGCTGGTCGGGAAGGCACCGAGTTCAACCTGCCATCGAATTTCGCCCGCGTGGGAGAGCCCAACGAGAGTTCCGGTGGCTCCGAAAAAGGCAGCGACTCCCGTGTCATCAGCGACCGGGGATTCGGTGGCGTAGGTGTTGGAGGGATGAATGGGGAATTTCGGCTCGCCGACAACAATGCTTTTCGCCCACAGCGGCAGCCCTGTCAGCGCGTTGTACGCGTGGACCTGCCAGTCGATCGTGGCGTTGGGAGCGGAGGTAAGACCTCCCAGACCCATGCTTTGAGGAAGTCGCACGCCGCCAGCGAAGTCTTTGGGGGTGAGATCTTTCTCCGAGACAGCGGTCGTGAGAAACAGGGTTTCGCCGATGATGACAGGCTGCGACCAGCCCGTGCCCGGGACATCGATCTTCCAGGCGAGGTTCTCCTGTTCGGACCACTGTCTCGGGAGCGTTGCATCCGCGACCTGTCCATTTCCCATGATGCCTCGAAATTGAGGAAAATCGGCCGCGAAGAGACTCGAACAGCTGAATGTAATAAACAGGCCAAGACTGCGAAGCATAGGAGTCCCTTTCGAGGCACACACGAGAATGCGGAGCGTCTCAGGGATTATAGCCACAATGCAAGCAGCAGTCTCAAGGAGCAGCAGGGAATGAGGTGACGAGGTCATTGAGGAGCTTGCAGAGCACCTCGACCGTCAAGTGCATCTCAATCGGATCGCGGCCAGGCTGGCCTTTGACATAACGATAGCGCTTCATGGAGAACATCGTGCCGGTTTGCAGTTCGAGCATGACCTCGAAGTAGGCAGTTCCATCAGGAAGAGTGTCCGGCTTGATGGAACGAACCAGAACCTGACCGGCTTGCGGGTCGAATTCGAGCGGGCCAAGTTCTTCCAGCAGATACGTGATCTTGCGACTGAAGTTCCGGGCCCAGTCCTGCAGCTGGTTGTAAGTGGCATTCGCGAGGAACGGCCCACCCAGACGGATCTCGGCGATCGAACAGCTGAGGCGATCGATCGCGGTGACGTCGACCTCGCAGTCCACAGCAGCATCGCGGGCAGAAATCGTCAGCGGGACTGTACCAGCCCAGCCTGTCTGCGCTTGCAGCGATTGTGTGAGGGACGTCAGGAACGACATAAAGGCATCCTTCCGGTCTCCCCCGTTGAGCACAGGGAAGACACGTAGCCGATAAGTTTCATCGACATTTACCCGACGATGAAATAAGGCCAACTAATAAATTGTGGTCTGCAACAGGAGTGTTGGGAAGGGGTGATTCTGCGAAAGTGGGTTACTTGCGGGGTTCCAGACGGTGTTTGTGACCGTCGTAGGAGATGACGGCGGGCTTTTCGTCGATGATGGTCTCGAGATTGACCGGACGAGACCACAGTCGATGAATGTTGATCAGGGTGTCGTAGGCTTCGTCCAGTTTGAGTTCGACACCTTCGAAACGGTGTTTGAGCAAAAGTTCGCCGCGGTTCAGGTAGTTGCCATCAACGACATAGATGAACGGTCGGCCGTAATTGGTCAGGTTGCGTAAGAGTTGTTGTTTGATTTCTTTGAATTCGCGGGAGGCGATTTCGTAGGTCTTGTTGTGTTCGTTGTAGGCGAACGAAAACATCTTGTTACGTCGGCAGAAGTCTTCCGTCAGGAAGGTGTCGATGAAGGTGACATCATTGTGGATCTTGCGGACTTCGAAGATCTTCTCTCGACCCTTGCCGTGGCCGTTATCCCAGCGCATTTTCTCTTCGTGGTCTTCACACTCTTCCCAGTCACGGCCGAACTGCCCTTTGTTCCAGCGTTCTTCGATATCCTTGAGAAGCTCGATGCCGAGTTTATAAGGATTCAGACGAGTCGGGCTGGAGGCCATCGTGCCGGAGTGGTGGTCGGCGTAGTGAATGAGTTCCGAGTCCTTTAGGCCGTGGCGGGTCATGATCGTCGAGTGCCAGTAACTGGCCCAGCCTTCGTTCATGATCTTGGTCTGGCCTTGAGGGGCGAAGTAGTAGGCTTCGTCACGAACGATGGAGAGGACATCGCGCTGCCAGTCACGCAGCGGTCCATGCTCGATCAGGAATAGTAGGATGTCTTTGGTCGGTTCATTCGGAAACGAAAGAATGTCTTCCTGCTTTTGCTTCGCAGTGGCTTTGTCTTCCGCCTGTTTTCGCAGGACATCGGGCGGGTTGATGAAGTCATCCATGTAACCCTTGGACGCAAACCGACCGGAGCTGTTGTTGGTGTTCTGGTCCTCTTTCTCGGGGGCTTTCATCGCCGCTTTGGAAAAGTCGGGACGACGCCGGATGTGTGGCGAGTGAATATCGATGAGATCTTCAATCGACAGACAGGCGTCGATGAACTCTTCGACGACCTCATAGCCGTACTGGTCGATATAGCGACTGATTCTCGCGGCGTGGTTGGCCATCTGGTCGAGCATCTTACGATTCGTCGGGCCAAACCAGGCGTTGTTCTTGAAGAAGTCGCAGTGCCCGTAGACGTGAGCGATGACGAGCTTCTGGTCGACGATGTCGTTGCAGCTGAGAAGATACGCATAACAGGGATCGGTGTTGATCACCATTTCGTAAATCTTCTGCAAGCCGTATGAGTAGCCTTTCATGAGCTCATCAAACTCCGCCCCGAACCGCCAGTGCGGATAGCGAATCGGAAACCCACCATACGCCGCGAACATCGACAGCTCTTCGTAGTCGAGCATCTCGAAGATCGTCTCGTAGAAATCGAGCCCATAACTGGCCGCGATTTCTTTCATCTGATCCTGAATGTCGCGGATCTCAGAAGGGAGAGGTCGGTGAGTGGAGATTGCCATGACGAGGCTCGTAATAGGTAGTTAGGAATTCGATGGAAGGCAATAAATCAACGATCTGATTCTGTCTGATTCTTGGCAGGGAAATGACTGCTTATAAGCTGGAAAAGCGTTTGGGCAGGCTGAGATTGGGAGTTAAATTCATAAGACCACTGTTCGTGATGTAGTTGCCCAAAGATATTGTTGCACTTCCAGCAAATGGAGGCCTCGAAATAGATATCTCCATCCTTATTCAAATACCGCATTCCAAACGGCGGGATGTGGCATCGTGACTGCATGCCCTCAGGCAACTCGTCAAATGCTTGATAGATGACGTCAACTAAATCGGGTGCGACGACAACGCCGGATTGCTCTTCAACCACCTGCATGTAAGCGTCAACCCGTGGAGGATGAACTGATCTCAGATCAAACAATTGGATTCGATCTGGGTGAGGTAACGACGACATGGCTTAGTTCTTATTTTTGAGCTCACCGCGGCAACGAAGATAATTAATAACAAACCAGTTCGCACGACCGCTTCTACTTTCCTTTTCCAAGGAAGGTCTTAATCGAATCGTAGATTCCGTCTTTCGAGGCGATCTCTGAAAGAATGAGTGAATCAAACTTCGATTCAACCTTCTTCAACTCCCTCAGATAATCCCCCGAGCCATACGGGCTGTCGACCTGGCCGTAGCAGAAGAGGTTGCACTTCGGCAGCAGGTCGGTAGTCAGCATCTTGAGGCATTCGATGTTGTCTTCGCCCCAGTTGTCGCCGTCGGAGAACTGGAAGCAGTAGAGGTTCCAGTCGTCCAGCGGGAAGTCACGCTCGATGACCTTGAGGGCACCGCGATACGCTGAGGAGATTCTCGTTCCCCCCGATTCTTTGACGCGGAAGAAGGTGTCTTCATCCACTTCATGCGCAACGACATCGTGGACGATGTAGCGGCGCTGAATGCCGCGGTATTGGCTTTTCAGCCAGGTATCAATCCAGAAGGCTTCGATGCGAACAATCTCTTTCTGGTCATCGGTCATCGACCCGGAGACGTCCATCATGTAAACGATCGCCGCGTTCGCTTCCGGCTGGGTGACGGTCTTCCACGATTTGAATCGCTCATCATCCTTGGTTGGGAGGATTCTTGGTTCAACCGAGTTGTACTCGCCGGTCGCAATCTGGCGTTTGAGGGCCTGTTTGTAAGTCCGCTTGAAGTGACGAAGTGCATCGGGGCCCGTGCGGTTGATCGAGGTGTATTTGTCCTTGCTGGTCTTAATCGCTTCCTGTCCTTTGGGAACGATATTCGGAAGTTGAAGCTCATTGGCGAGCATCGCGGCGAGCTCTTCAAACGTCAGCTCGACTTCGCGAACATGCTGCCCGGGCTTATCACCCACCTGCCCTTGTCCGTCCGCCGGGTCATCTCCCTGCCCCACTGGCTGCCCGACTTCTCCTTCCCCCTGCCCGGTCCCGCCAGAACCTTTCTTGCCATGACGAAAATGGGGGATATCGATATTGGAGACCGGAATACTGACGGTCTCTTTCCCCTTACGTCCCATCATATCGCCGTGATTGATGTACTTACGAAGGTTCTGCCGCACCTTGCCCCGGACAATGTGCTTGAAACGCTGGAGATCGATATCGATGTTACGGGACATGGAGGGCTCAATCGTTTAACACGTCGAAGAGCAAAGTGACATCCAAAGACAACTCTGGATACTTTGCAGAGACTGCTGAATTACCAACGGAGTAAATCATGGTCGTGTATTGGCTACCAGTTTCTAATGACAAAACATGGACCTTCTTCTTTTCTGGATCGATGATCCAATACTCGGGAATACCTGCCTGCTGATAGTTCGCAACCTTTGTTTCAAAGTCTCGTTTTCGGTCCTGTGACGACGAACTGACAACTTCGACGACAAGCTGCGCAAAATCTGGATAATCTTTTGACGTCCGAAAATCCTCTGGCCTGACGACAAGCAAATCCGGTTCGCGTAAAGTTCCAGGCCAAAGTCGCAATGGGAGCGGTGCAAACAAAACTTCGGCACCACGAGAGTCAAAGTACGCCTCGAGTGTCTTCAGGAGCATTTTCATCAAGCGTTGGTGGGTGAGTGGGGGCACAGGAAGAAGCTCCAGAAATCCTTCATTCAGTTCAGCGAAAACCTTTCTTTCACGGTCAAGCCACAGAAACTCCAACTCTGTCCAATCTCCTTGACGGGGATAGTACATGGCCAGTTCCCAGACCGGGGTGCCGGGCTTTGTTTCTGGATGATCTGAGTGAGTGGATGGGGTAATCAATTTCCTGTTCCGTAATTTCCGTAGGAATGTGCGACTTAAGGCTTCAAGAAATCTGAAATCATCGCATAGGTAGGTTCCTCATGCTACCTTCGAACGTCGAGCCTTTGTGAAGACAGGGGGTTGACACCCCCCGCTCGCCTTTAAGATCAGTGTTTCACATCCCCTCGGGCGAAGATGCTGGCGACGTACTGCAGGACATCCGTCGCGGATTCGTCGTTATACCCGTAGTTCTTGATCAGCCGGCCTTTGACGATGTCGATTTTTTCCTGCGTGTCGGCGTCGATGACATTCGAGATCAGGCTGGTGAGTTTGATCGTGTCTTTCTGATCTTCAAACAGTTTCATCTCGAGCGCCTTCTGGAGACGTTCGTTGGTGCGGTAATCGAATTTCTTGCCGTCCAGCGACAACGCTCCGATGTAGTTCATGATCTCTCTGCGGAAGTCATCCTTGCGGGTCTCCGGAATGTCAATCCGCTCTTCGATCGAACGCATGAGGCGTTCATCCGGTTCCTCATCCTGGCCGGTGTATTTATTCTTCACCTTCTCCTTGAGCGTGTAGGCTTTGACATTATCAATATAGTTAGCACACAGACGATTGAGCCCTTCTTCATCGGACGCGATCGCACGCTGCACCTCATTTTTGACGATATCGGTGTACTCCTCTTTTATCACGGACACCAGCTGGCGGTACTGCTCGCGCGTATCTTCGTTAGGGATCAGCGAGTGATGCTTTAAGCCCTCTTCGAGTTCGTTCATCACCATGAACGGGTTGAGACTGGTCGAGTCAGAATTCGCAACCAGCGCGTTCGAGATCTTGTCCTGCACGAAGCGTGGCGAAATGCCGTGCAAACCTTCCGAGCGGGCTTCTCGACGCAACTGCTTGACGTTATCGGCTGTGAAGTTCGGCAGCGTCTTGCCGTTATACAGCTTCATCTTCTGTAGCAGCGTCAAGCCATGGTGTTTGGGTTGCTCCAGACGTGTGAGGACGGCCCACATCGCGGCAATCTCGAGTGTATGTGGGGCAATGTGCTTGCCGCGGACTCGTCGCGTGTTGTAGTCCTTCTGGTAGATCTTGATCTCTTCGGACAGCTTGGTGACGTAGGGAATATCGATCTTGATTGTCCGGTCACGCAACGCTTCCATGAACTCATTGGACTGCAGCTTGCGATACTCTGGCTCGTTGGTGTGACCAATGATGACGGTATCGATATCCGTCTGCGCGAACTTCTTCGGCTTAATCTTGTGTTCCTGCGACGCCCCCAGAAGGTCGTACAGAAACGCGACATCAAGCTTCAAAACTTCGATGAACTCAATCAACCCGCGATTGGCGATGTTGAATTCGCCATCGAAGTTGAACGCGCGAGGATCGGATTCGCTGCCGTATTCTGCGATCTTCCGGTAGTTGATGTCCCCCGTCAGTTCCGTGGAGTCCTGGTTCTTTTCATCTTTCGGCTGGAACGTACCAATCCCGACCCGGTCCTGTTCGGACAGGATGACGCGACGAATGACGACCGACTCGACGACTTTCGTCCAGTCGCCGTCCGCTTCTTTCAAGCGTTCCTGGTAGTAGTAACGAGACAGCGGGCAGATATCGCCATGAATCTCGACTTTCCGTGGGTCGTGTTCCCCTTTGCCTTCATTGAAGTAATCGCAGATCTCGGCTCGATACTTCTGCGGCACGAGTTGCAAAGGCTCACCGTTCATGGGATCCCAGACAACGGTTCCGTCATCCTGCTTCCAGCCGAAGGAGTAAAGCGCGCCCTGGTCAGTGCGCGAATAACGCTGCAGCCCCTGCTTGAGAAGTCGCGCAATGGTCGACTTCGACGATCCGACCGGGCCATGAAGCAGCAGCACACGTCGTTCCGTGCCATACTTCAAAGCCGCCGATTTGAATACATTGACCAGTTCCATCAGCTGGGTCGTGAGTCCGAAGATCGCATCTTCCCCATCGTTGTGGGGATCGTCAAAGAACTTGTAACGGATCTGCCCGTCCTTGTTCCCTTCAACCGGGTAGGTCCCGTCTTCCATGATCATGTCGTACAGACGCTGATAAGCCGTCCGCGTGATCTGGGGTTTTTCTTTCACGAGGTCGAGATACTGCGAAAACGAACCTTCCCAGTGCTCCTGACGGAACGAGTCTTTCGACATCTTGGAGGAAATCTGAGAGAGCAATGATGAGCTTGCCATAGTCGAATCTCCAGACTGCTTGCATGCAGCCATTCAAAACCCGCCACAATCAGTGTGGAGGTGTTCGTCGCAAATTGGATAGTGAAATTTGCCCTCCCTGCCTTGTTATTATGCAGGGGCGCACGCGAACGCGGGCGGGGCAGTAACGGAGTCTCGAACGCAGCAGTTGACGAGATCGTCAACCGGTCACAGACGCGTGATCACGCTGAGTCGAAAACGGCTGGTCGTTTGAAAAAGAGAGCGCCAAATTGAGCGAAAGAATGCTTACCGGCGATCAGCACTGCGGCAGAAGGACATTCTGCCGGAAGACTGTCGAAAGCAAGCCCGTACTCATGGTGTCGTGCATGGAGAGAAAGTGACCGCGCAAAAAAATGCCGTCAGTTCTTTTCTCTGTGATGAGCCGTGTGGATGAAACACGGCCCGATCCTAGAATGCGAAAGAACGACGGATTATGAACTCGACCGTGACTAGAGCGAAGAAGATTCGACAGAAAAAAACCAGCTATCCCAGATTCGAGATGACTGGCCATGACTCTGTTATACAGGCGGCCCAGGCATGGCAGAGATATCTTCATGCTGATCACAACGTCCTGTTGGTGAATGTCAGCGACCGGGAAAGGTCCGGTCGGCGGACATCGTCTCTGTCAGGCGTGATCGTGAATGGTCATCGTCTGACAGCGAAATCCATCTCGAGGTTCGGCCAGCGCGTCTCGCGGAGAGCAGACAGTCGACCAAACCACACGACATTATCCGGAAACTTATACGACAAGGCAATAGCATTTTCCTTTCTGATGTTTCGGGAGTCGTGTTGAGTTGCGAATGTCATGAGAGAATCGACTGGTTCAATTTGCCAGATCATGGTCTCGCAAGAGTTCGCTAAATCTATGTCAGCAAAAGTGTCGTCACAGCGAGAACACACTGTCGCGAAATGAACTCCGTGTTCAGCCAGAATCCTGTGAATTTCTCGGCGTTTCGCCAATAAATGCTCATGGCACGCCGTATGCAACTTTATTCATCCATGGCTCAAGGGAAAGGCCATCAACTGTCGAATGCACCAACGACAATTCTAAGGAGATCAGTCATGTTTCGCTTCATCAAGTACGCTGCACTTTCACTGGTGATCGTCGCAGCTTCTGTCGGCGTTAGCCATGCAGGTGGATATCACGGTCACGGCCATCATCATCATGGTGGCTATGGTGGAGGTTACTACGGAGGCGGAGGTTACGGGTACGGATACAACGGCGGTGGCTGGGGTTATGGCTACGGCTATCAACCGCGCGGACACTTTGACTACTATCCAACAAGCATTTACCGTCACGGCAATCACTTCCACATTCAGCCAGGACACTACCACTATCACCGCGGCGGTCACGGCCGCTGGTAGCAGTTGTGTGGTTGTGTTCGAAATGTAGGGTGCTGGTGAGGCTTTGCGAACCGCACCGAATGCGGACCCAGAGTCAGTTCAAGTTTGAATCCCCATTTGGTGCGGTTCGAAGACTCACCAGCACCCTACTTTCATGAAACGGGTCTTACCCCCAACTCACAAATTTTTCACCCAACCAACGTCAATACTCATACGCCTGACAGCCGATGATTTCTGTATTCACCTGGTGTTTCTAACGGAGCAGGACCATGAAGATTTCCATCATTCCGATGCAGTGACCCTCGGCTCAGAGTTCACTCGGCGCAAATAAAAAAACACCCCCGGCTGTCGTCATGGACGACCGGGGGTGTACGTTTTTTGGCTGCAGCAGGCCTGCTTACGTTTGCGTCACTGCTTTGGGTTTCGAGAGAATTTGATCCAGGCTGCCCGCTCCAGAACCGTTGGCGATGATGAAGAGCATCGCACCGCCCAGGCCGAGGTTTTTCATGAATTGAATGATCTGATCTTGTTGCTGTTCAACAGGGAATGTCCAGAAGTCATGGAAGTAGTACGTTGCCAGCACCAGGAAGACGAATAACAATCCCGCGCCGAATTTTGCTTTGAAGCCCAGGAGAACGCTGACTCCTCCGACGATCAGGAAGGCGATGGCACCGGCGAGGAGAATCTGAGGCTGTGGGACGCCTTCGGATCCCATGTACGTCGCGATGTTGCTGTAATTGGGAATCTTATTTCCAAACGCAGAGAGCAGAAAGATTGTGACCAGAAACAAACGTCCGAGAACGCTGATGGCGGCTTGCATGGGAGTAATCCTTGATTGTCATGAGTAGGGTGCTGGTGAGGCTTTGCGAACCGCACCAAAAGTGCGCTCGAAACTGTTTTGAACTTTGAATGTGTATTTGGTGCGGTTCGAAGACTCACCAGCACCCTACAATTCGATTTGAAGAAGGCCTTAAGCGAAACGCGAGAGACCAATTGGCCTCTCGCGTGGATGATCAGGTCATGTCATGTCGAACAGCAGAACTTGTGAGTTGGCTTTCGAAGTGACTTTCAATGCTGTCTCTTCGGTTAGACCAACGCCGTCGCCAGCGTGCAACTGGTGGCCGCCGACGGTGACATCACCTTCGAGGACTTGCAACCAGACGTGATTCGTCGGGTCGAGCGTGACGTCGAGGGACTTGTCTGCGTCCAGACGAGACAGGTAGACCTTCGCATCCTGCTGGATACTCAATGAGCCTTCTGCTCCATCCGGAGATGCGACCAGAACAAGTTGATTCCGTCGGCTTTCCAAGTCGATCGCTTTTTGTTCGTAACCGGGCTGGAGACCGCGGGCACGAGGGAATAGCCAGATCTGATACAGGTGCACTGGCTGGTCGACAGACGGATTGAACTCGCTGTGACGGATTCCCGTTCCGGCGGACATACGTTGGAATTCACCTGGACGCAGGACTTCGCCATGGCCCAGGCTGTCTTTGTGTTCGAGTGCGCCCGAAAGGACGTACGTCAGGATTTCCATGTCACGGTGACCGTGCGTTCCGAAGCCCTGCCCCGGCGCGACCACGTCTTCGTTCATCACGCGGAGCGTTCCAAAGGATTCCCAGTTCGGGTCATAATAATCGCCAAACGAGAAGGTGTGATAAGTATCAAGCCAGCCATGATTGAGGTGGCCGCGGTCAGATGATTTACGGACTGTGAGCATGACAGACCTCCCGATCTGTTGGTGAATAGTTTTTTTGCGAAGAAATAATCAGCGAGCCAGAATTCCGCCATCGACAGGAATGGAGATCCCCGTCACAAAGGAAGCCGCATCGCTCGCCAGGAACATGACAGCCCCAGCGATATCCATCGGAGTCGCAACGCGTCCCATGGGGTGCATCGCAGTCATCGCCGCGATGTTGTCTGCGTTTCCGCCACTGACGCGGTCAAACATTTCTGTTTGTGTCACCGCCGGCGCGACCGTATTGACGCGAATCCCGGCAGCGGCATATTCGAGGGCGGTCACCTTGGTGATTCCTTCGACGGCAAACTTGGACCCTGTATAGACGCTGACATTGGGCATTCCGACATGCCCCAGGACGCTCGTTGTGTTGATGATTACGCCGCCACCCTGTTTGAGCATGACTGGAATCTCATACTTTTGTGACAGCAGAACACCCAGGACGTTGATGCCGAAGACATGTTCATAGTCCTTGACCTGAAACTCAGTGACTGGTCCTGCGGACTCGACTCCAGCGTTGTTGAAGGCAATATCGAGGCGACCGAATTTTTCGACCGTCTTCTCGATCAGGTTTTTGACGTCGCCTTCTTGAGAGACATCTGTTTTGACAAAGAGCCCCTTTTGTCCGGTCTTCTCGATCTCAGCGACGACGGCATGGCCTTCCGCTTCGCGTCGACCCGCGACAACAACATTCGCTCCCTGCTTGGCGAATGCGATGGCGGTGTCTTTGCCAATGCCTGACGTGCCGCCGGTGACGAGGACGACTTTTCCTGAGAAATTCATGGCTCTGCTCCAAAAGGTTTAGACTTGAAATGTCTTCAACTCAACAGTTGATATGTAAACCTTAAGTCGAAAAATTTTTCTTTCCCTTACACGCCCTCGCTCCGAATTTTTTCCAGCAGCCGACTGAGCGTGCGCATTTCGTCCTCGGAAAGCATCGAGAGGACCTGTTTATGGGCCTCGTAGAGTGGTTGATCGATCTTGGCGAGCAGTTCGAGTCCTGCAGGGGTGATGTCGATGAAGACAACCCGTCGGTCTTCGTTGCAGCGCTTCCTGACAACGAGATTCTGGGCTTCCAGGCGATCGACCAGCCCCGTAATCGCGGGCACGACCTGGATCATCCGGGATGCGATTTCCAGGCTCGGAAGGGGCTTTCCTTCACCTCGCAGAATGCGCAAGATGTTGTATTGCGAAGGAGTTAAACCAAACTCCCGCATGAATTTCCCCATCCGATTCTGAAGCAGGTCCGAGGTGCGGAAGAGGTTCAGGCAGGCTTCCTGTTCGAGTAACTCGAATGGTTGCCTTTTCTTGATTTCTTGTTGCAAGCGGCCGGTCGACATGATGATTACCCTCCTAATGAAACGTATGTGTGGATAATTGATATGTCAATAGATGGCAGTCAATTCAATACACATGCAGCAATGTTGATGCCATCCACGTCGAAACATTCATCGTTCGACGGGGTTTATTCAGATATGTGTCGTTTTCGTTAAGAATCGACTTGAACTGACCCTTCGGATCGAGAATACTGGATGGCTCGAACTTTTGCTTGAGTTTTGAACACCATCTCTTTCGGGGTTCCCCCGACTCAATTCACTCGGCCACTTCGGCAAGAAGATTGAATCCTCATGCGTCCTGCGATGTTACTGACTGCACTCTGCTCGTTGCTCCTGGGGGTCTTTGTCTATCGACAGGCGACATTCACTCCCGATCCTTATGCCTGCTCACCGGTGAAAGGTGTCGTCACTCTCGATGGCGAACCACTTGCCAACGCCTTCGTGACGTTCCATCCGCAGTCAAAAAATCGTCCATCTCTGGCGATCACCGATATCGATGGCCATTACGAATTGAGCTATTCCTCATCCAAAGAAGGTGCGCTTATTGGTGTCCATGATGTCACGATCATGACTTCGAGTGCTGAAGACGTCGTCAATTACAATAAAGAAGTTGTCCCGTCACGCTTTCGTAAAATTCCATCGACGCTGCGATTCGTTGTCGAGAAGAAAGAGAATATCTTCAACATTCAGCTGACAACGACAGCAGAAGATGTTGCAGAACTCGAACACTACAACAAGATCCATCCGATCTTCTACGGCGACGAATATCTGGATGGCGATGAACCCGATATCTTTTCCGTCATCGATAACAGTCAGCTTCCCAAAGACCTGTCAGCGTTGTCGGTCTATACCCCGCCGACAGAAAGCGTGATTGAAAACAAGGCATCCGAGAAGAAGATTCAATAGCCTTACGCCGCTTTCCTGCGTGACGAATCTCTTGTGCTGGCTGCTCCGATGGACCATCGTGCCATCGCCTGCTGGCGTTCCTGTTCTGTATAGAAATGCCGGGCGTATCGACTGTTCAACAACTCTTCGCAAAGATCATCGTTGAGTCTGATGCGACTTGCGAATCGCTTGTAAACGTCCTTGTAGACTTTCAGCTCAGCGACGTTGGCTTGAAGGACTTCAGGTGTCTCTTCCATTCCCAGAAAAAGCGAGATCGCTGCGATCTTCCGGAAGTCTGGTAAGTCGGTCCGCAGGACCAGGACATCGCAATGGGGATGCGACATCACGGCGTAACGATTCTCTTTCTGAAACGATGCCGTGTAGAGATCAACTCCCAGCGCGCGATAGAAGTCATCATCGAACCAGTTCACGATGGCGTGATGATCAAACTTGTTCTGAAAGACATCGTCAAGCTGTTGATCCGACACATCGAGTGGCGAACGTCCCGGGAAGAATTCGGAAAACCGCTCAAAGTAAGCCGAGACATTGCGCGCGATCGGTTCGCGGACGAGAGTAATTACGCGAAACGGCGCGCGTTTGTGAATGAGGAGTTCTTCGCGGATCACCTCCCCCTGCATGAGGCATTTTGTCGGTTTCATGCCTGCTGATAGCTGCGTCTTGACCAGACGGTGAATCATGTCAGGAATCAGCGAATGAAGCTGCCAGATCGAGAACTGGGGGTACTGGCTGAGTGTCTGCGCAATCGTCGATGACGCGACTTTTCCAGGCTGGTAGATCAGAATGATCGACCGTTCCCTGCGAATGTCTCGATGGAGAGCGCGGCGCGCACGCCGACGAATCCGGTGTTGTCGGAGAAAGTGCATGTGATGTGTTCCCTGGGAAGGCAAGTCACCTTAAGCCAGTCCCGCCGTCCGAGACGATAACGTCGAATCGAGGGCGGGGATCATCACCTGAAACGAAGGAATTCTGCTGAGTCAGCCGATCGCGCGGGGAGCGCGGGCTCAATCAGAGGAGGTGGGATAAAGTCAGAATTCCCAGACAGGATGCCCGGACGTTACGACCAGTCCCGATGCCGGTCAAGCAGTTTTGAGCACTGCAGGCGGGTTTGTAAATTATGTCGTGAAATTGGTAACTGTTGCTGGTGAACTACACAGGTAAACGCCGGTACTGCAGCGGGCTAAGCCCGGTGGTGACTTTAAACTGCTTACAGAAAGAGGGCTGGTCGCTGAACCCGCATTTCATCGCGACGTCCGCAACGGAATCGTTTGTCTGTCGTAACAGCACAGCAGCAGCTTCGACACGCTGGCGAATCAAATACTGCTTGGGGGTGATCTGAATCATGGCCTGCATGAGGCGTTCAAACTGGCTGATCGACAGCCCCGACTCCTTCGCCAGGTCACTAATACGCAATGGCTGTCGAAAGTCATTGCGCATCCGCTGCAGGGCGACGGAGAGTTTGCTGAAGCGAGGATCTTTCGAGGTCGGTGCATGGAGTTCTCGTGAGACGCCCATGATGCCGCGGATGATTCCGAGGTGATTGCGGATGAGGACTTTATTCGTGGTGTACCAGCCGACGGAGCCATCGCTGTTGGAGATCATCTCGAGCTGATCCTGCAGGCTCTTCCCCTTGGCGAGCAGAAATTCATCCTGCTTGTGATACGTCGTCGCAAGCATTTCGGGATAGATTTCAAACGCGGTCTTCCCGATCACATCATCACGTCGCCATTGAGGGCAGCTTTTCAGAAAGCCTTCGTTGACCCACAGGTAATGCCCTTTGACGTCCTTGATGCAGATGTTGACTTCTTCGAGCTTTGAGAAAACATCTTCAAACAGCGCCAGCGCCGGGATCTCGTCGTACAGTGCGGCGAGGCGGTCTTTGAAATCGTTTTTGTAATTTTTCAGCAGCGTCATAGTGGAATCGATTATTGAGTTGCCCATTCTCCGGGTCAACAATCGGTTCTTAAATGTTACAAAGACTGCGATTTCTTAAGGTGAAGTGATGAAAAATCTCCTCCCTCTGCTGCTCGTTGCCCTCACCTGCAACATCACCACCGCTCAATCAGTCCACGATGAACGCCTCCAGTCAGCTGCGGCTCAGAAGATTCTGACCAAGTGGCAGGCCGATGCCGACCGCTCGCAAAAACGCTACCTGCACGTCTTCGCCTGGACGCCAGCTGACAGGCCTCTCCCGGAAAACCACGAAGAACGCTTGAACCGTATCCTCAAACACATCCAGGCCTTTTACGCCAACGAAATGAATCGTCACGGCTTCGGTCACCTGACGATCAACATGCAGCGGACTGGCGAAGGCAAAGTCCTGATCCATTCCATCAAAGGACAAAAGCCCTACGCGGATTATGGCAAGCCCTCTGGCAATGAGATTCGTAAAGAGTGTATGGGGGTTCTGACTGCTCAGGGACTCGATCCCGATCAAGAGACCATGATTATCTTCTGCAATCTCGCCGAATGGGATCCCAAGGCGTTAATGTTTTCTCACAAGTCGCCTTATTACGGAGGCGGGAGCGCAGCCAGTGGGGTCTGTTGGCAGCTCGATTCTCCTGAACTGGATATCCCGAATCTGAAGCTCAAACAGCCAATGATCCGCGATGGTGAGTACGGACGGATTTCTCTTGGACGTCACAACTCGATTTTCATCGGCGGTATGGCTCACGAACTCGGTCACGGCCTGGGATTGCCTCACTGTTCGCCACGTCCTGATGAAGAAGTCCGCGGCCAGCCAATCATGGGAACTGGCAATCGAACCTACGGGGAAGAGCTTCGTGGAGAAGGGCAAGGTGCCTTCCTCTCGTTTGCACATGCTCTGCGCCTTGCAACGCACCCCCAGTTCTCCGGTGTGGCCAAGCAGCTTGATGTGCGTCCCAGTGTCGAGTCGTCTTTGAAAGCGATCGAAGTCGATGGCAAAGCAATCCGTGTCAAAGGAACGGTGAAGGGCGAGCCGCCTGTTTATGGAGTGGTGGCTTACTTCGACCCCGAAGGAAATTCAGATTATAACGCGACAACGATGACTGCGATTCCTGATGCCGAGGGCAACTTCGAACTCGCCAGCGATGCTCTTGAGAAAGGTAAACTCGGACTCCTTCGCATCGTTCCGCTTCACTGCAATGGACGGGTCAGCGAGCCAGCGAATCTCCAGATTCCTTATCGTGTCCAAGCCAATGGGACGCCTGATCTCTCCTCAGCTCAGGCACGCCTCGAACTGGCTCCTTTTCTGGAGGCTTATTCCGGACGCGATCAGGAGAAGAAAAAGCGACTGGCCGGGGGGATCAAATCTCCCGAAGGGAAAGCAATTGCCGATCATCTCTTGAATCTCACTGCACCCACACAATCCCCAGCAGAGTTTAAAGGAAGTAATCCAGTCGTTGCGTTGACAACCTTCAAGCCAACCAGCACCGAAGTCGGCTGGATGCGAGGTACATTTGACCGCGTTCCCGATAACAGCATTCTGCTGTCAGCTGGTGGGCAGATCTTTCAGCGCGGCCTCTATGCCCACGCACCTGCCAGGCACGTCTACAACCTCGGCGGTAAGTGGAAGCAGTTCACGGGCAAGGTGGGCATGGCGGACGGCCATGGAGGTACCGTTCAATTCGTCATCAAAGCAGATGGAACAACATTATGGCAATCGGCAGTCATCAAGGAAGGTGGAATCGCTGACTTTCAAGTCGATGTCTCTGGAGTTCAGGAACTCGAACTCACCGTTGACCCGACCTCCGATGGAACCGGTAGCGACTGGGGTCTGTGGCTGAATCCTGAGTTGCATGTGGAAGCAGCCCGATAAAAAATGCCACCGCCGGTTTTCCGGTGATGGCATTTTCGAAATCGACTCGAGGTGTTACTTCGAACGAGGTTCAACGCCGTGCAGGTGTCGAACATAGAAGTCTCGCCACTTCCGCCAAGCAGCTGGATTGGACGTGCCGGACCCGTGCCCGCCGCCGGGGACGACGAGCATGTCGAAGTCCTTATTGGCTTTGAGCAAGGCATCGACGACCTGCATGGTCGAAGCCGGATCGACATTCTCATCCTTCTCGCCCACGATCAGGAAGAGTTTGCCTTCCATTTTCTTGGCGCCGGTCACGTTGGACTGTTCGTCGTAGTGAGGGCCGATCGGCCAGCCCATCCACTGCTCGTTCCACCA
>SXPC01000160.1 GCA_005778225.1 Planctomyces sp.
AACCGCTGATACGATTCATCCATGATCCCGCTCCAGACTTCGCGTTCCGCCTCACTCAACGGCTTGAACGGACTCAGCGCATCTTTGAACGGTCCCGTTGTCAGCGGATATGCTTTGACGCCCCAGTTCTTCGCCAGTTCAGAAACGTCGTAACGTGGAATAATGACGCCGATGGAGCCCGTCCAGGTTGTTGGCTCCGCATAAATCTTCCCCTTCTCGCCAATTCCCATCGCGACGTAATAGCCTCCCGAAGCCGCCAGTCGTCGCATCGAAACGTACATCGGCTTCTTCTGAGCCAGCGCCTGCAGCTTGTGATAAATCTCATGGCTGTCCGCGACCAGACCGCCCGGACTATCGATCGCCAAAATGACCCCCTTCACCGAATCATCTTCATCGATTTTCTTGATGACGTCGAAGACCTTCTCCGTGTAAGGAGGCATGATCGTGGTTTCGATACGAATGATCGCGATCTTATTGGTGGCAGACTTGTCGCCATTGTGGAACTTCTCGATGGGTCCCGAGATGTCCCCCATGAGCGCCGATTGCTGAGTCACCAGCGACATGTTGAGAATGAGTGAGAAGACCAGAACCGCGCCCAGAACCCTCGTCATGATCCATGACCAGCCGCTGCTATTGGCAGGCTGTTGGATGACAATCTGGGGAATGCCCCCTTGAGCATCACGGGCGGAACTGTAAACGGCTTTGTATTTGCCAATGTTCTCAGAAGCTGGTTGATTCGATTCGTCAGAAGGCATTGATATTCCTTGATGTCAGTTGGTCGGAGAACAATTGAACTCCAACAAGAGGCGGAAGCGAGTCTTGAGATTCTTAACCAGGATTCCAAGGTGCTATGAGTCCAGAGCCCTGTTTTTTCCGTATCGGTCGCTTGAAAAGAAGAATAGGCGATCTGGGTAGAATTTTTTGGTTGTGAGTATCGCACCGGTTCTTCGCGTCACAACGGTTGAAATTATTCTACCAGCTTTAACGCCAATCAAAAGGGACCACCCGACACGTCGATACCTTGAGTGTGCCTCTGGACCAAGCGGCGTACGGGAATTTTGTGCCTCACGCCCCACTTTGGTTCAAGTCGCAGTGATTGACAGTTCTGGTCACGGACCCGCTTCGTTGAGCTGGTTCACAAACGCCGTCTGCAAACTCACTGCAAAGACAAGGAAGTCGACCATGAAGACCACACGCAAAACCGCTAAACGACTCGGAACATCACTGCTGTGCCTTTCTCTTTTTGCCAGCTCCGGGACCATCATGGTCAACGGCATCTTCGCTGCCCCACCCAGCAGTCCAAAGCCAGGCCAGGTGAAACGTTCGGCCCAGCCCATTCCGACCACCATCGTCGAAGACAAAGGAACCCAGCAGACCGGCGGCGTCGGCTCCTTCTTCAAGGGCGTCGGCAACAAAATGAAAGGGGTCTTCAAGTCGGATTCCAACAAGCCTGAGCAACAAGAACATTCTGCTCCTCCTATGACAAAGGGCGGAACCCCGTCCTTCACCGCCAGCAAACCAACCCCTCAACAGGCGGCTCCCAAACAAACGTCAACGCCACAAGCGTCCCCTTCCCAGGTCACGCGCAACAACCCTATGCGACCCAACAATGTTGCTTCCGTGCCTACCAAGCCAACCGAGCCGAACAAGCTCAATTCGCAGATGAGCGGGACCCAGACCAACGAGGTCATGAAGCAACTCGAAGAGCTCTACAAAGCCGACGGTCGCACGATGCCCGACATGGGAGCCTTGCGTGACTCTCACACGGAGACCGCTCAGCAGGTCAGGAAGATGGACCAGAAGTCGACTGTCCGTCCTTCTGAGCTCTCTGACAACCCGCTGACAAAAGCGCGCGCCTACATTCCGGGCATGGACAAGCCAATCGAGACACCCAAGCTCGTCGATAAAGAACTTCCCTCGATCCTGCCCGAAACGCGCGTCACTGCAGCTGATGTGAAAGCGTCTCTGCCTGTCGCTCCTGGTCCGGCCTTCGTGCCCCCAGCAGCTCCGGAATTTAAAGCGACACCAGCACCCAAGGTCGTGAAGAGAGACCCGGTCATCACTGCTCCCGCGGAGGACTCGATGGCCTGGGCGAACCCATCTCCCGCAGCCGCGCCCAACTCGACTCTCTCTCTGCCGCCTGCTGGTCCCACTGGGATGTTCCCTGATCACGTTGCGTCGACGAAGCCAGCGGAAGTCAAACCGGCTCCTGTCGCGAAACCATCGCCACAGCATCCGCTCCTTGATGTTGCTCCCGCAGCGACAGTCAATAAAGTCGTCGTTTCACCACCATCAATTGGCATGTTCCCTGACCCTGTCAGTAACGTGACGACTTCGAAAACACCAGCCCCTGCTGCGTCTCCAAAACCAAACAGCTCAGCGAATGTCAGTTCCAACGCCAAACTTGCACCCTCACTGGGAGCCGTCGGCAAGTTCCCTGGCAATGAAGAGCCAGTTGCGACACCTGCCACCAACGTCAGCAAATCAACACCCAAAGCGGCTCCGAAGATGGACGAAGATCATTTCTTCGTCATCGATACGGAGAGTGACGAAGAAGATCTCGACCTTGGCAATGACCTCGTCGCGAAGCCCGCCTCCGTCGTGACCGTACCTGCTCCTAAGCAACCGGTCGATTCTTCTACAGCACCCTATCGTCCAGAGACAGCTCAGGTCGATACTCCGAAGCCACAAACCCTTGCGGCTCAGCCTGTCAAAGTTGAAACGCCGAAGGCGGCACCTAAGAATCAGGATTCGCCATTTGTCGCTGCGAATGATGCTCAGTCTTCTTCGATGGCCAGCGCTGATAACCCCTTCAAATTCCCAGAGGGCGGCCTGAAAGACGCGGACGAAGCCCTCACTCGGGCTCCGAAAGTCGAAGCAAAACCAGCTGTCGAAATCAAAACCGCTGACGCAACACCAGCCTTCATTCCAGAGGCCCCCAAGCCTAAGGCAACCGAAAGCCAGCCTACTCCGATCCCCATGGTCCTGCCACCTGCTCCCACTTTCCCAGATGACGAGCCCTCTGTAGAAAAGCCAGCCCCGGAAACCAAGTCTCCGATGACTGTCCCGGCACCCAAAGTCCAGGATAAGGTCGCCGAGGCAACTCCTTCAGAAGCACTGCCCAAGGTTGAAAAGATGAAGGAGTCGATTGACTCCGATCTCGTCATCGAAGGGGACCCTGCCTTCTCTGCGATGGCCCTCGCTGAAGCCGCCGCCAAAGCAAGTCGCGAGCAGGATGAACTTCAATCGGCCAACACGGAAGCCGAGATGCCGACCGATGCTTTCGTCATCCCGCCACTTCCAGGAACTGCCGACGAAGCGACTGCGAAGTCATCCAGTGACTCCTCCGACGATCAACCGATCGTGAAGTTCGATGACATCCCGATGCAGCCCTCGATCGAAGAGAAGACAGCGATCGTCAAGCAGGCCGACGTCCCGGTCGTGATGCCCGCTCCCGTCGAGAAACCAATCGTCGCTGAGCCCGTCGTCATGAAGAAGCCCACCATGACCCCACAGCAGAAGTACGAGCTGATCAGCTCACGCAAGAACGTCCGTGGCTTCAAAGGTTTCTGCCCGGTCGCGTTGCGTGATCGACGCGAACTTCTTGATACTGACCCCGAGTTCCAGGTCCTCTACCAGGAGAAGCTCTACTACTTCTCATCTGACGAATCGAAACGACGCTTTGAAATCGACCCCGAACATTACCTTCCCGCCTCCAGCGGACGTGATGTCGTTGTCTTCAAAGACTCCGGCACGATCGAAGAAGGGATGCTCGACTTCGCTGTCTGGTATCAAGGTCGCCTCTATCTGTTCGCGAGCAAAGAGTCGATGACCAAGTTCTCGACCACACCTTCTGACTACGCCGTCGGGGAAGCACTGATCGAGACGACAAGCCATTAAAAAGCGAGACCGAGGCCAGGATGTTTGCCCGACCTCGGTCTGCTGTTTTTATGGACGGAATTACCGCCAGTCGAGTACCTGGAAAATCCCTTCGTGGTGAGTGAACTGGTGAGACAGCGATTGGAGTCGGTCGCGGTAAATGCTCAGAGCAAGGCCAGCCAGGAAGATGACGCCACCTCCGATCGCGAGATAAACTCCCATCTCGACATCGGGACGATAAATCAGCGAACCGGTGACAACGATCAGCTGAAGGGCCAGGCTGAGACAGCCGATGATACTCGAAGCTTTGATTCGCCAGGCAATACCGGTCAGCAGGAGCAGCAGGGAGAAGGTGGCAAGGATCATGTCTTCTGGCAGAGAGACACCGCCAGCAAAGCGGTACGAGTAGGCTGCACACATAAGAGGAATCGTGACCATCAGGGAGGCGATCCACATCTGGCCCGACCATTCTCGGATGTCCGTCTCCTGCTGGTCATCGAAGCGTTTGACGCAGCCGAGGATCGTCAGCAGCGTACCGATGGTGACGATGGCGATCTCGAAAATCTGAGCCTGACTGAGGGCGAGCAGTCGATAACCCGCGACGATAGTGATGGCTCCCAGAAGGAAGGTACTGGCAGTGTAAAAGCGGGAGACGCCGTCGCGACGAGTGATAACCGTGGCGGCAATGCTGAGGATCGTCAACAGGGCGAAGCGTCCGGCATCGAACCAGTCGGCGTCGCCGAGGGAGGTTTCGAAGCTTCCTTTGATGAATGTCGAAGTGAAGGCGAAGATGGCGAGAATGTGTCCGATCTTTGTGATCGAGAGTTCGCGATTCCCTCTTCCAACGGCAAGCAGCAGCGTTCCCAGAGAGGCCGCGATCGTCAGGTGAGTCTCGACAGAGAGACGTCGTCCAATGATGGTTACTTCAGCGGCAACGAGTGTCAGGCCGGTCATCACGATGAACACCGTCTGCTTCGAGACGACGAGCCTTGAGTAAAGATACAGATACGTCCCCCACAACCACAGACAGGCGAAGACGAGCGTGGTGGGAATGGTGTTCGATTCGCGGAGGACATTGATCCAGGCGAAGAGCTCACGCGGTTCGAGCACAGGAAGCGTTGCCGTGTTCGCAAGTTGATAAGCGCCGACGATCCCAAGTCCTGCGATGAGTTGAAGATGACCCGACCAGAATGTTGCGCCGCCAAAGCGCTGGCGAGAGAAAACTTCGTCGACAGGATTAAAGGCCCGTTCGAGGTGAATGGAAAGTGTCGCGAGTAACTGGAGAAGGATGCCGACGTGGAGAGCACTCGCCGCGGGAGCGTAGTCTCCCATGACCAGTAATGAAGTCAGTGTGATACCGGCCTGGACCGCAAAAACGAAGAGCGCATCCTTGAGCCACCAGGCGGTGACCCCGAAAATCGCGGAGCAAATCACAGCAGGCCCCCAGAGACCCTGGTCGATTCTCAGGATGTCTTGCGCGTGATAGAACCAGAGGTTCAGAGGGAGGACGACACAGCCCAGGAACGTGAGAGCGCGGCCTGCGAGGTTGAAACGAGTTCTCGTCGTCGTCGCGACCCCCGTGCCCCAGATCGCCAGGGAGCTGGCTGTCAGTGTCGTCGCGAGAATGTATTTGTTTTCGAAGATCCCCCAGCTGATCAGGTAGACGAGCATCCCGACGACAAACAAACTCCCGCCTATGGTCATCATCCATTGGATACTGCGCGGGTCCAGAAAAGCCTGCGCCATGCGTTCGAGTGGGGTGATCCTGGGACGCGACGACGATTCGGGAACTTCAGGGGTATCAGGTATGTCGGACATATTAGGGCTCTCTGGTTGGTGAGTAGGAAGCTTCCTCTGGGTGGCCCAGCCGTTCATGGCTGGGTGAGCAACGCGAACAAGACGCCAGCGCCATCCGCATTCCATTCGAATTGGAGCAGTGAGTTTCGTTTGATCGCGTATGGCGATGTATCTTGTGACTTCGTCACCCAGCCATGAACGGCTGGGCCACCCACGAATGCGTAGGCGTTGCGCTGAAGTGGATATCACACGGAAAAAATAAAATGTGTGATTTTGTGGACTTTTGAAATGATGTCCGGGTGGCGTATGATCAGTCAGATGGTTGAGTAACGTTGATTTCGAGCTGGTTACGACAACGACAGGCGGGGCATGAGCGAATCGAAAGCATCGTCGGAAGCGGGATCGCTGAGCATTGCGTTCTCACAGGCCCGGCTGGGAGAGCGGGCACAAGTTGATCGGCTATTTGAGCAGTGTCGTCCCTATTTAAGGTTGATGGCGAAAAGTCAGTTGAATGCGAAGTTGCAGAGCAAAGTCGATTCGTCGGATCTGGTCCAGCAGACGATGCTCGATGCGTACCGTCAATGGGAGAACTTTCGTGGTCAGGGCCCGGGAGAACTACTCGCCTGGCTGCGACAGCTATTGAATCACAACGCCATCGATTTCGCGCGACGTTACCAGCAAGCCGACAAAAGACAGGTCACCAGAGAAGTGCCCCTTGCGGAAGAACGCGGGTCGACATCCCCGGGCGCAATCCTCGCCGATTTCTATTCGACACCCAGTCAGAAGATGATGCGCGAAGAAGCAGAAGTCCTGCTCGCACAGGCGATCGCAAATCTGCCAGAGAACTATCAGACGGTCATCATCTTGAGAAGCCTGCAGAGACTGCCGTTCGAAGAGGTCGCCCAGCAGATGGAATGTTCCCGGGGAGCCGCCCAGATGTTGTGGGCACGGGCAGTCAAGGAGTTATCGGCCAAGTATCGCGGGTTGGAAGACAAAGTTGTACGAAAGGTCTGATGCCTATGTCTGGGGATGAAGAGTCTTCACAGAGTTGGGATGAGGCCGACGTTCTTGAAGCGTATGTGAATGCGCTGGAGAACGGGGAAATTAATGTCGTCGAGCAGTTGGCCTTACAGCATCCGAGCCACGCCGACACGTTTGAGATGCTCAAACATCTCCATGGCCTGGCAGAACCAGTCGAAGCCTCCCGCGGTGCCCTGGAAAAATCGCTGAGGCCGCACCATGCGACGGCAGAGACCGTCATTGGCAAGATGCCGGGCCGCTCCCAATCGTCTTCGTCGTTGAATCTTGTCGATGGTGCGAAGTTCGGGGATTATCAGATTGTCCGTCAGCTCGGTCGCGGCGGGATGGGAATCGTCTTTGAGGCAGTGCATGGAGCCTTGAATCGTCGAGTTGCGTTGAAGGTCTTGTTATCAGGAACGCTTGCCTCGCCGGATGAAGTCGAACGTTTTCACCGAGAGGCACGCTCCGCAGCGCGTCTGCAGCACGCGGGAATCGTCTCGATCCATGAGGCGGGAATAGCCGATGGCCAGAACTTCTTCACGATGGATTACCTGTCCGGTGGGACCTTGAGCGATGTGCTTCGACAGGGGGCAATGGACCCCCATCGTGCCAGCAGATTAATGCACACCATTGCGCTCGCCACCTCTTACCTGCATCAGCAGGGAATCATCCACCGCGATCTGAAGCCGGGAAATATTCTCTTTGATAAACACGGACAGCCAAGGGTTTCAGACTTCGGTCTGGTGAAGATATCGACTGACGATGACCTCGCGCGCACAGCAACCGGTCAAATCCTCGGAACGCCGACCTATATGTCTCCCGAGCAGGCCCGCGGGAATTCACGCGATGTCGATGAGCGGTCTGACGTGTATAGCCTCGGCGCCATTCTCTACACGATGCTGACCGGAAAGCCGCCGTTCGTGGAGGCGACATCGTTCGATACGATCATGCGCGTGCTCGAAGAGCAAGCCGTACCTGCCCGAACTCTGAATAAAAAAGTTCCCGTGGAGCTGGATCTCATTTGTATGAAGTGTCTGGAAAAAGACGCTGCGAAAAGATTTCAATCGGCTGACGAACTTGCTGCGGAACTTCGGCGATTTGTGCAGGGCGAACCGATTCTGACCAGGCCCGCGACTTTGCCTCAACAATTGGTTCGTCTTGCGAGAACATACCCGGCGTTATTTGCGCATTTGATCCCAATTCTCGTTTGCTCTGCTTTCATTTTGATTCAGCAGATAATCGTCGGGCCATATCTCCACTTCATCGAACTGCAGCTGACGTTTTTAGGGTGGGCGTTGTTGTCGGTTTTTCTGCAACTTATGCTCAATCGTCCAGACACGCGATGGCTGGCTCGGATCTTGTGGTCGATTGCTGATCCCTTGCTACTGGCTCTGATGATCTGGATTGGTGACCCGCCTAGAGGCTCTTTGTTTACAGGATTTCCATTGCTGATTGCGGCTTCGGGACTTTGGATTAACGAAGTCATTGTTGCAACGACGACGGCTTCCTGCCTGACGTCGATCATGGTCTTGATCTGGGTTCAGCCCGAAGAAATCGCGAATTTCTTCGTCAGCATCTTTGTGCTGACAACTGGAGTCATTATGGCGACCCTCGTTCAAAGGTTCCGAGGGCTGAACCGGTATTTCGAGAAGGAATGAAAGCAGACCGAGCAGGGCAGCCATGCCGTCTGTTTGAAGTTCATCGATCAGAGCATACTCACTCAAAGTCGCTCAACGCCGCCTACATGGCTCTTCGCGAAGGACGAGCACGCCAATTCAAGCTTTGCGTAGATGCATTACTTCTTAACCAGATGTTGCACAAAAAAGCGTTGCCATTCTTCCAGGTGCCGGCGCATTTTCTGGCGTGAGCCTTCGACATCGCGATCTTCCAGAGACTTCAAGATGTCCAGATGCTCTTCAAGAGCAGGCTCAAGGACAGAGACATCGCGATGAAGCTTGTTGATGACGCCGTTGAGTCGGCGATAGCGCGTGATATCTTCTTCGAGACGTTTGCTGCCACTGGCTTTGGCGATCGCAGCATGGAATTCATCATCGAAACGGACCCACTGATCAAACGCATGCGGCAGATCGAGGATCGACTTCAGTTCATCCGCCATCTGATGCAGGCGAGCAATGGTGACGCGATCGATGCGTGAAGCCGCTTTGGCGGCTGCTTCGCTTTCAAGGATGCAGCGCATCTCATAAATGTCGTACACATCATCGCTGGAAAAGTCAGCGATGACGGGGCGCCGGTTGGGACGCTGGATGACCAGGCCATCCTTGATCAACTGCCCCATGGCTTCATGCACGGGCGTACGACTGACCTTCAGATGACGTGTGAGTTCGAGTTCACTCACCTGCTGTCCGGGTTTGAGATCACCGGACAGGATCATGCGCAAAAGACGCATGTAAACAATGTCGGACAGACGCATGATCTCCGAATCTCGGAGATCCATCTCGAGGGGGAAATTTGTTTCTGCTTCCGAATCGATCGCAGGTATCGTCATATCGGATCTCGGCCAGTAGAGGGAGGTGTGCAAATGTTGGTGTGATGATATCCGCGATATCTGTTGGCCCGAGTGGGTATTATGCGGCTGTAGGAGTCAGGAATGCAATGGCGTGATTGTGACGTTTTCAATTAACTCACCGGGTCAAACAGACACAAGTCTGGCAGGCTGGTTAACCGGTATTACTGAGAAATTTGTGTGCTTTTGCAGAGAGAGCCAGTTTCGGTTTTGAAAAAACATCAAACAACTCTAACATGAGCCGTTCTTGATGTCTTCACTGGGTCTATTGCTTAGGAAATACTGCATGCAATTCCGGCTGCTGGTATGCACTGTGTTCAACGTCGTCGCAATTAGCTTTTGGCAGTCTGGGCAAGTTCATGCTCAGGAGTTTCCTGCCCTCCCAAATACCGAAAAGAGCCCGACAGCTCCCTTCATGACGCCAGAGAAAGCGCTCGCGTCGATCGAAGTTCCGAAGGGATTTCGCGTGACAGTGTTCGCATCAGAGCCTCAAGTGCAGAATCCAATCGCCTGCTCATGGGATGCCTTTGGCCGCATGTGGGTCGCTGAGAACTTCACTTACGCAGAACGCGAGCAGCGTTTCGACCTGAGTCTGAAAGATCGCATTCTGATCTTCAGTGATGACAACAACGATGGCAAAGCAGACTCTCGGAAGGTCTTCCTGGATGACATCCAGATGCTTACCAGTCTGGAGGTCGTCCCGGATGGCGTCTATGTGATGTGCCCGCCGAATGTCTTGTTTATTCCCGACCGCGACCACAACGATATTCCCGATGGCCCCGCTGAACACGTGATTGATGGCTTCGAAGTCCCAGAACAGAACTACCACAACTATGCCAACGGCTTGAAAATGGGGCCAGACGGCTGGCTGTACGGTCGATGCGGTGCCTCATCACCGGGCAAGATTGGTATTCCCGGAACGCCTGAAAAAGATCGCGTCGCGATGGAGGGCGGGATCTTCCGTTATCATCCCGAAAAGAAGATTGTTGAAGTCCTGACTGCGGGCACGACCAATCCCTGGGGCCATGACTGGGATGAATTTTACGAGCTGTTTTATGTTAATACCGTCAACGGCCACTTGTGGCATGGTATCCCCGGTGCTCACTTTGTCCGCCCTCATACAATCGACCCCAATCCCTATGCCTTCGAGCCAATCGATATGCATGCCGATCACTGGCACTTCGATACTGGTCAGGGCTGGATGGCATCGCGCGACGGAAAAGCCAACTCACTTGGCGGTGGCCATGCTCACAGCGGGTGTTACATCTACCAGGGAGGCCATTGGCCAGCTGACTACAACGGCCGCCTCCTGACGCTCAACTTTCATGGACGACGCATCAACCAGGAACAGCTCAAACGCGTTGGCAGCGGATACGTCGCCTCGCATCTGCCGGATATGTTCATTGTCGGAGATGCCTGGTTTCGAGGACTCGAGATCTCCGCAAGTCCCGATGGTCAGGCCATGATTCTCGACTGGTCCGATACTGGCGAGTGTCACGAAAACACCGGCGTCCACCGCGAAAGTGGTCGAATTTATAAACTGACGTACGACGCACCGCGCCCGAAAGGCTTCAAAGAGAAGTTTCCGCCAGTTGATTATCGAAGTTTGAAGATGCTCTCGGACATGGAACTGGCTGTCCAGCAGACGTCTTCTAATGAATGGCTCGTCCGACAATCAAGGCTGGTCCTGTCTGATCGAATCGCCAAAGGTGAGAAATGCATCCTCGGAACAGAGCATCTGACAACGCTATTGGATCAGGCGCCGAATCCTGTCCATCGCCTGCGCGCGATGCTGACGTTGTATGGAATGAATTCTCTAAGTGATTCACAACTGGCGTCTTTGACGCGCGATGAGAATGAGCACATTCGCGTCTGGGCAATTCGTCTGCTGACCGATTTCATGCCGCTGGATGATTGTCGCGGTCCGATTGCGATTCGACAAACGGCTGACGTTCATGCACGCGCCGAGAAAGTGATGCCGCTGCTCTTAGAACGAGCCCAGAAAGAGACTTCAGGGCTGGTCCTGCTGACACTCGCATCGACACTGCAGCGGCTCCCAGTTGATCTGCGGGCTCAACTGGCTCGGCCTCTGGTGTCGCATGCTGAGTATGCAGCGGATCAGAATCTCCCGCTGATGACGTGGTATGGTTTGATACCCGTCGCGGTTTCGCATCCACAGGAACTCGTCACAGTCGCGATGAATTGTCAGTGGCCAACAACCCGACGACTGATCGCACGTCGCTTGATTCAGGATAATGAGAAGCATCCAGAAGTGACCATCGAACTCGTGACAGCAATGATCGCAAGTCCCACCATCGACTTCACGCGCGATCTGCTGTACGGCTTTTCTCAAGGGCTGAAAGGTCGACGAAAGACGACTCAGCCCGTGAACTGGTCGAAGCTGGTCGAAAAAGTCGCTGCTGTCGGCGATGAACCATCCAAGACACTGGTGACACAATTGAGCGTTGTCTTCGGCGATGGCGAAGCACTCGAAGTCGTCGAGAAGATCGCGCTCAATAATGATGTCGACCATACGACGCGCGCCAATGCGATCGAGACACTGATCGAAGCCAAGTCGCCACGATTGATCGAGATCTGCACCCCGATTCTGGGAGTGCGAAATCTGAACGTCGTCGCAGCGAAGGGTCTCGCCTCGACCGGCGACCCCAAAGCCGGCGAGACGATCGTCAAGAACTACAACAGGATTCAGGGGTATAACCGTCCGCAGGTGATCGCGATGCTGACCAGCCGCAAAGAGTATGCAAAAATGCTGCTCGAAGCGGTCAGTCAGAAGAAGATTGCGCCGGACGATGTGACCGCTTTTGATATTCGACAGATCCTTTCCCTGGGAGATGAAGAACTCGCGGGTCAGGTCCGTCAGATGTGGGGCGAAGTGCAGGAATCATCGGCTGAGAAGAAAGCACAGATGGAAGAGATCAAAACGAAGCTGACCGCTGAAGTGCTCGCCAAAGCAGACATGTCGAAAGGACGGGCGCTGTTCGAACAATCCTGTGTCAAATGCCACAAGCTGTACGGCCAAGGACAGATGATTGGACCTGATCTGACAGGTTCAAACCGCAGCAACATCGATTACCTGCTGGAGAACATTGTTGATCCCTCAGCAGTCGTCAGCAAGAACTACTACGCCTCGATCATCGCCATGGAAGACGGGCGCGTGATCAATGGATTGATCACCAACAAAAATGAACAAACCGTGACGATCCAGACCCAGACCGACAAGATGACCCTCCCGGTGGAAGAGATCGCCGAGATCTCGACAACAACACAGTCGCCAATGCCAGACGGTTTGATCAAGACTCTGACAGACGAGCAAGTCCGAGATTTGTTCGCCTATCTGATGCACCCTCAGCAGGTCGCGCTGCCAGCGGGAACTGCAGCAGGGAATTGACACCCTACGTCGTTGACCATTGTTGACTTCAACCCTCCCAGATCGCCCACCCCTTCTCTCCTGCCAACGAACAGACAAAAGGAAACACACGATGTTCCGAAAGTTCTCCATCCACTTGTTACTAATGTTGACGGCACTGAGTATCAACAGCGTTGTTCATGCCCAGGATGAGTAGCCCAAAGAGCAGAAGAAATCTGCTCAGGAACTGATCGAGCCGACCTATGCAAACTATGCCTACGGGGACCATCCGCGACAGGTGTTTGATGTCTATCTGGCGAAGTCAGACAAGCCGACGCCAGTGGTGTTCTTCATTCACGGTGGCGGGTGGGTGGCCGGGGATAAGTCGTCTGTGAAGTCGTTGAACATTCCCAAACTGAATGACGCAGGGATTTCCGTCGTCTCGACCAACTATCGTTACGTGGGACAAGCCGCTGAGGCGAACGTCTATCCTCCGGTGAAGTGGCCGCTGTACGATGCCGCTCGCGCGCTGCAGACCGTTCGTTCCAAGGCAAAAGAATGGAACCTCGATCCCGAGAAGATCGGAGCATCGGGCGGATCTGCAGGAGCGTGTACATCGCTGTGGCTGGCAATGCATGATGATCTGGCAGACCCGAAGTCGGACGATCCAATCGCCCGTCAGAGCACGCGTTTGAGTTGTGCCTATGTGTCAGGCGCCCAGACCACCCTCGATCCACAGATTCTGCGCGAGTGGATTCCCAACAGCGTCTACGGCGGACATGCCTTTGGCGTGCATGGTCGCAGCACCCAAGATAAAGACAAGGCAGAGAAGTTTCAGCAGTTCTATGACGAGCGTGAGAAGCATCTGGCCCAGATCAACGAGTACTCCCCCCTCAATCACGCCAGCTCCGATGATCCTCCGCTGTATCTGTTTTACAGCCAGAAGGACATCTACGAGAAGAGAACGAAGCAGACCGATCCCACCCACTCCGTCGGCCTGGGATTCATTCTGAAAGAGAAATTCAAGGACCGAGACGACGTCATCGTCGCCTACACGGGCGATCCAAGCGTGAAAGCACCTTCCCCGACAAACTACTTCCTTGAGTTCTTCAAGCAGAAGTGAGAAACGGACAGACAGGAATGTCTGTGTTGCTGGATCGCATCGTCCACACGCCCTAAATGCCGCTCAGATAACGGTGAATGCAGGCCACGGCGAGTGATCCATCGCCGACCGCAAAACCACAGCGTTTGGTAGTTCCAGAGCGGACGTCGCCCGCGGCCATGACTCCCGGCATCGTGGTTTCAAGGTCGCAGGGAGGGCGTTCGAGTGTCCACAGGTTATCGTGCTGGAGGTTGGATCCGGTGAGCACAAAGCCGTTGTGGTCTAGGCGGATCGATTCGGGAAGCCATTCGGTGTGAGGTCTGGCGCCGATGAAGATGAAGAGTGCAGCGCAATCGATCGTTTGGACTTCGCCAGTTCGGTTATTGCGAAGGCGAATGCATTTGACACAGTCATCACCTTCGACACCATCAAGTTCCGTGTAGGTGACCACGCGAATCTTTGAATTTTTGGCAATGCGTGAACACAGATAAGACGACATGCTCTTGGTGAGATCATCGCCGCGAATGACGATCAGGACTTCGTCGGCAGATTCTGCGAGGTACATCGCTGCCTGACCTGCGGAGTTCCCGCCACCAATGACGACAGCTCGTGATTTCTGGCAGACACGGGCTTCGACAGAGGTCGCCGCGTAATAAACCCCTGCCCCTTCGAATTGTTCGCAGCCGGGGATTTCAAGTTGACGATAGCTGACGCCTGTCGAGATGAGAATCGAGCGAGTTCTTACGATCTGGCCGGTGCAGAGTTCGATATGATGTTCACGATCACCGACAAGGCTGAGTGATTCGACAGAGACGGGTGCAGTGAACTGAGCACCAAACTTGAGAGCTTGAAGATAGGCACGGTTAGCCAGTTGAACGCCGCTGATACCAGAAGGGAAGCCGATAAAATTCTCGATCTTCGAACTGCTGCCCGCCTGCCCGCCAGGGCCGACCTTGTCGATCATGACTGTCTGCAAACCTTCCGACGCCGCATACACAGTCGCCGCGAGTCCTGCAGGACCAGCACCAACGACGATGAGATCATACAACTTGTCATCAACTTCGCGCGTGATTCCCAGACAGGAAGCGATTTCACTCAGCTCGGGATTGGAATTGACGTAATGATTGCAGGCAACGACGGGGAGGTCTTCGTTCGTCTTGCCGAATTTTTCGAGCAGTTGTATGCCATCCGAATCGTCAGCATCATAAAACGTGTGGTGGACGTGGTTCTTGTAGAAGAACTCACGGATGCCAAGGGTGCTCTTCGAGCGAGCCCGTCCGATGATGCGGATACCAGAGAATCCAGATTTTTCTAACAGTTCGCGCCGCTTTTGAAATGCTTCGAGCAGCAGATCACTCAGTCCGCTGACTTCGCTGAGAACTTTCCGCATTCGACAGTGCGTGATCTTGATGACCTCGCAGTCCGTTTTCGCGATCGCATCAATCAAAGCAGGGCGTCCAGTGAGAACATCGATATCACCGGTGAATGAGCCAGCGCGATGAACAACGATTTCTCTCGGGAAGTCATTCGATGATTCGACAATCGAGACTTCGCCTTTGACGACGACATAGAACGGGTACTTCTCATCGCCGAATTCAATGAGCTTCGTTCCGGTCGGAGCTTGAATGCGTTCGCCAATCTTGCCAATACAGGCAATCTGGCTGTCGGAAAGTGTTGGGAAGGCAACTGAATCCACGGAGAACCTCTTGTTGATGCGAAATCAATCTCGTGCGTGCTTCAGTTTACGCTGCTGAGTTCGCAATTGCGATCCCTCGCGTCAAAACTGAAAGACGAGGCGTCGTTTTTTACGGCAGATAAGGCCAGTAAATCAGCTTGCCATGCATCTGTGCAACAAAACGAACACCGCCATCCTGTGACACAACGACTGTAATGACATCGGGCAGGCCAGTGACGAGACGATAGGCGGAACGGTGTCGCGTTCCGGAGGAATCGGCAGGTTCGAGGCAGGTATTGTTCGCTTCGAGGTCCAGGGCGCGGTGGATCAGGCTGACGTGAGAGTCCCCCAGGATTTCGCCCCCAAACCCGAGGATATTAAACCGACGATCTAAAACCAGTGCGCCGTCGGTCGTCATCATGTCGGCCATCAGGTGAGCAAAATCAATCAGCGCATCGTCGAGATCCGCCAGGATCGAGTCCTGGATCCGCTGATAGTCTTCCCAGCGAACCGTCGTCAGACCAAGAGACTCGCCGACAACCAACAGTCGTCGCAGCAGGTGAGTAATCAATTGGCGGTAGTGCATGTTGGCAGCGGACCGCTCGAAGGTCGCGCGAAAGCGGATCCACTGTCTGAGAATAGCAGGGTCGGTCGCTGTTTCCGGAAGGTAGACAAGCATGCCACCGTGACGACGGGTTCGAACCAGACTCAAAGTACGCCGAATAACGCTCTGGGCAGCACTCTTGACGAAGGAATCGCAGATACGTGTCTTTGAAGAAGCAGAATGCTGGCTGGTGACTTCCTGATTGATCGCAGAGCGGAAGGACGCAAACCGCTCGGGCAGCCATTCGGAGTGGAACGGGTCGAACCCATCCGAGAGGAATTCCCCGCTCGAAAGCTCAACGACACGCTCGTACCCGCTCGCGACGATCAGGTTGCCAGGTCCCATGATTTGCAGACAGAGATTCGGAGGAAGCGGGATCCCATGAAGCCTCCCCCCTTCGATACGGTGCACCCACCGAGTCCCCGTCAGGACCATGCCCCAGATATGAACACTGCCATCTTCGACAATGTCGACAGCAAGCATGGCGCGATGATAACCCGCTGCAACCGAAAATTTACGAAGTTCATGAGGTGTCAGTTCAGTTGTATTCTCAAAGGTCATCACGGCGACCTGATCGATGCCGATGACCCCCTCCCGTGGAAAATCCTGTGGTTTGGCCAGGATAAGACGACAGCGAACCGGCTCACCTTCCTCATGCATCAGGCTGGCCTGGTACATCGTGTTCAGCAGATGGGACAGCGTAAAAGGGCCAGGGAGGAGGTCCATCGGACAATTCGATTCCGCCCAGCGTCGCATGACGGCATCGGACATATCGGGCGGGTAGAAGAATTGCGGGAACAGGCTCATCAGGCTTCCAGGTCGGGAGGTCATCTTCGGGTCGAAGGGCAGCCGATTGGACGTCGAGAAAAGCTCTTCCGTTGTCCAACTGACGGCTTGAGATGACTAAGAATACGCGCCGGACGTGGGGAGTGACAAGCAGAAGGGGATTCGGCAGAGCAGCGAATCCCAAATTTCAAGCCGGAGAATGCGGGAACTCCATTACCTCTGCGTTCAAGTCATTTTTGCCAGGGAGAAAATACCGAAATTAAACCGCGGGAGCATTTTGCTTTAGATGAGCGCGGGCTTTGGTCAGCGTGGGACCAATTGAGTTGACCGGGACGCCGAGGATCTTGCTGATCTGCTGATAGGATTTACCTTCCAGGTAGAACAGTCGCAGGATATTGCCTTCCTGTGGCGGAAGAGTGGCGACCAGTTGCTGGATCTGTTCGCGGTCTTCCAGTTTTTCGAGGTCGTCCGCGTGGAAGCCGGTGATTTCTTCGGGAATCGAGTTCGAGTTCAACGAAACGTGGCCCATCGCAGCAGCTTGACGTCGGGAAACCATCTGGTGAACGACAACACGTCGCGAAATGACAGTCAGGTACGTCGCCAGAGACGATTCGCCACGGAATTTGCGAAGGACAGCAGCGTCATCTTTCAGCAGCGCCATCAGAATTTCGCTGCAGTAGTCATCGACATCCTCAGCATGAAGGTCAACACTCCGGGACTGGGCCGTGTGATGAACCACATGGATAAACAGTCCGATGAATCGGTCAACGAAATCTTTCCAGCCATGTCGATCATGAGACAGGCAGCGTTGCAGAAGATCACGGTCAATACTGGTTAAGGCCATCTTAGGCTCCTGGGTGGGCTTCCGTTCCGCTCAATCAAGGATGTGAATTGCCTCTGACCCTGGGCGTTGCTGGCTTCTCCTGGAGCAACCGCGAGGCGTTTGATATCGTTCAACCAGAGGTGACGGCCCACACAACGTACAGATTTGCACTTTCCTCAAAGTTTAGACCCGCGCGAGTCCACCGGCAAGATGACTTTTGGCTGATGCGTCAGGTTCTCACAGGGACAGCGCACCCTCCGTGTCACAAGACTATTAAATCTCCAAACCCGGACTTGAGGAGTAGATTCGCAAAATCCCCGGATCGACCGAATCTGAAATCCTGTGAGTTGTTGACTTCCGTAAAATCGCTATAAATTTCCACAACCCGTCGTGAATGTCCGCATCAGTTGGTGCAAAATCAGGACAGACGCCGAACGGATTTGACGATAATGTGTCACGTAAGGACGACTTGAATCGTGAGACCTTATCGAACCCAGATCGAGCAAGATCGACAACACACAAAAAATCGGCTTGAACACGGACGATGTTTCCGTGGAAGTCCGCGAAAGATCTACCAGGAGAAGACCAGATGCCACACGTCGTAACGCAACCATGTTTTAACTGCAAATACACGGACTGCGTCGTCGTTTGTCCTGTCGAGTGCTTCTACGAAGGCGACAAGATGCTCTACATCCATCCGGACGAGTGTATCGACTGCGAAGCCTGCGTTCCTGAATGCCCCGTCGAAGCCATCTTCCACGAAGACAACGTGCCGGACGAGTGGAAAGAATACATTCAGATCAATGCCGAGAACGCACCGTCTCACAGTGTCATTACAGAGAAGAAGACCCCTCTGGCTGAAGGTTGATCAAAATTGGGACGAGGTCTCAACTGAGATATTTCACCGCGCACGAGTTTCCACCCGTGCGTTTTTTTACGCGCCGACCGAAACGCGGACCACTTCCCGACGGTTCAATCTTCAAGAGTTATTGATTCTGACGAATCTCCCTGTCATGATGACAGTGCTGATTGTTGGTGAATGTTCTTCTGGCGCTTAGTCCTGACGGTCTTTGCGGCAGCGACAGTTGTAACAGAGTTGGTGACGCGGTCCTTAAATTCAACATAGAATGAATTCGATGCGCCATTGACCTTACACGACTTCTTGTGACCATGACGATGTCTAGGATGTGACATCATACCGGCGAGAAGCGGTATCGACTCGTGGCAGCGCCCGCCACAGAGTCTTCGTCGCCGGGCTCGGACTGAGCTTGAAGATCATCAGGGAGGATGAATATTGGGCTGCCACTGCGCCCTCACGAACCACAGAAATTACAACCGGTCTTACGTCATACTGGTCTAACGCATACAAGGACAGCGATGGGCAGTCAGAATCGCAGGCCGATGCCGCAGGAAATGGCAACCATGTCGTGTCTCTTCAACGCGCCAGCTTCCTGGAAGACGTGGGCTCTTGCTTTGGCAGGTGCAGCGTCGCTGCTTGGTCCGAATACAGCCAGCGCCCAGCAGAGCCTGATGGCCTCTCATTTGACCGCCATCGACGAGCAGATGAAGTCGGGCAACTCGGTCCTGCATCTGGGAAGTGACGTTCTCTCCCGGATCGCTGAGAAATCGATGCCCAGCGTGGTCCACATTCAATGTGAGCGACCAGGCCAACGCGGCGGACTGATCGAAGAAACCGGCTCGGGCGTCGTCATGTCCCATCCGAAAGCCGCTGGTTATTTCGTCGTCACCAATCGCCACGTCATCCAAGGGGCGGAACTCAATAAAATTCAGCTCATTTTGTCAGACAGCCGCACAATCAACCCGGTTTCTGTCCTGACCGATGAGAAAAGCGATCTGGCGGTCCTGCGTCTGCCAATTAACGACGTCACGCCAGCCAGCTGGGGCGAAAGCGATACCGTCAACATCGGCCACATGGTCCTGGCGATGGGCAGTCCGTTTGGTCTCAGCCAGTCGGTTACCTTCGGGATCATCAGTGCCAAAGGGCGTCGCTCGCTGAAGCTGGGCCAGACCTCCGCCGTCATCAACCAGGACTTCCTCCAGACCGACGCCGCGATCAACCCCGGAAACAGCGGTGGTCCGCTGATTGATCTGGCTGGCAATGTTGTCGGGATCAACACCGCAATCGCATCTTCAAGCGGCGGTAATGAAGGCATCGGGTTCTCGATCCCTTCCAATCTGGCTCAGTTCGTCGTCGGGCAACTGATTGAAAATGGGAAAGTTGATCGCGCTTATCTGGGCGTGAAGCTTGACCCAAACTTCACGATGGAGACCGCCCGACGTCTGCGACTCGACCGCGTACGCGGTGCCCGAGTCATGGAGATTTACGCCAATACGCCTGCCTCCCGCAGCAATCTGGCAGTCGACGATGTCGTCCTCGCGTTCAACAACACCGAGATCAAAGACGAGAATCACCTGATCAACCTCGTCAGCCTGACGCCGGTGAGTTCAGAAATCAAGCTGACCGTCTTCCGCGCCGGTCGACGCATTAATATCGCCGTCCTCCTGGCGGATCGTTCCGAGCTGGAGTCGCGTGCAGAAGCCCCGACTTATCAGCTTCCAGGTCAGCAGAACCGCATTTCTCCCAGCAAAGCGGTCGAGCCATCGAGCTTTTCGTTGCATGCTCTGGATAGCGATCTGGTCAAGCAATTGAGCTGGACAGGCGCAGGCAGAGGCTGCGTCGTTCTCGATGTTTCCAACACACAGTCCATGCTCGCCCCCTGCGATATCCTGCTGGAAATTGCTGGGGAAGTGGTCGCCAATCCTGAGGATGTCTCAGCGGTTCTGGCTCGGCATCACGGTGCTCAGAGTTTGTTCGTGAAGTATGCCCGCCTGCAGAATGGCGAGTGGCAAACCAAGGCAGCTGTCCTCAAGCGTGAGCAACTGCAGCGATCAGAAGTCATTGTGATGGATACGGATGCTTAATCTGGCTGCGTTCTCAGAGAGACTGGAACACAGAGGAAACAGAGTTAACCAGAGCACGCAGGGGAAATCGCTGATTCAACGCAAAGTCACGAAGGCGCGATGTGATGTGATTTGCAGTTGCCAATCAGAATAGCTTGGAGCAGAACTCTGCGACCTCTGCTTCACTCTGATATCTCTGCGTTCCAGTCTCTCTCTTCACCTGATTGCCTTATGTAACGCGTGGAACTGGTTCCAGCGCTTGTTGCAGGCGTTTGATTTCCTGTTCATTGAGCAGCAGTTCGCAGTATTTTTCGATGTCATTGCAAACATGCCAGCGTCCAAGCGGTTCGAGCATTTCGTCGGCACCCATGACATCGACTCCGAATTTCGTTTTCAGACGCATTGACTCTTCTGGCGCAAGGTCTTCGAACTGGCTGATCAAGAGGAAGTCCCCCTCGTTGGACAGCGACAGGTGCAGCTGGCGCAATTCAGCAGCAAGGTTCTGATCGAGCGAGATCGACACCGGCATGGGCCCTTTTTGCAGATAACGTCGGACGAGAACTTTCTCTTCGTCGACCATATTGGCGGCGTGTTCACAGACTGCGTAGACGACGCTTTCGTCGATCAGTGTCGCTGGCAGAGGGCGCAACGAGACATGCTTCGTCCACGTCTTGAGCAGAAGCTCGAGCTGGATTTGCGGCGATACATTCCGCAGATACGGCACTTCCGTCAAAAAACCGAAGCTGCGTTCCGGGTATTGGCCGAACTGACGAGCCATCACCATTCGCTCGAGCGTGTCCATGAAGGAGACGCGGAAGGCGAAATAGCTCAGAAATGACTGTGGTAGGGTATCTTTCGCGATGTTTAACATGACCTAATGTTGGCAGCCCGCCAGACACCGTTCAAGGCTTGAAGAAACTTTTTCAAAGAATTCAATGTTTCCAAAAATCACCGTCTCGTCCAGTTTATCCATTTCAACGCATATTGCCAAAACAGGACACAAAGCCGACCTCATCGTTACATCGTGTTCTGTTTTATGCTCTGCAGTGGGAGCGAAATCGTGAATCGGTCAAATTCGATTGCTGGCGAATGATTCCGGGATGAGCCGCGTTTTGTGAAGCCGTCTGCGCGTTGCAAAGCAACAACGTGTCGACACGCTCCGCTTTTTCGATGCAGGACCTCAACGCGGGAAGACCCACATAACGCCCGCATCCCCACGCTGATTGGGAAAATCGGGTTTTTCTGGTCTCACCGGTATGATCGCTCCCTCACACCCAGATTCTGCATGCTACGGTTCAGTCAGGTGAGTTACCAGAACGCGCAAATTCGCGCGCTTGCCTGGATTCCACAGCCTGATTGAAAACTCATGAACGATTCCACAAACATTTCGAGTCCCGTCCTCACGCCCCAGGTCGTGCTGACGGATTGTGTTCAGGCTTTGCGCCGCAATGCTGCACTGGCTGCGTTCGTCTTTGTCGTGATCGTCGCGAGCGTGGTTGTCCTGCTCATGTTTTTGCCGAAGACCTACCTGTCTTACGCGAAGCTCTATATCAAGGTCGGGCGTGAAAGCGTCACCCTCGATCCGACCGCGACCATGGGACAGACGATGTCGATTACGGAGAGTCGTGAGAACGAGATCAACTCAGTGCTCGAGATTCTCAGCAGCGAGAATATCTATGATGCCGTCGTGGCTCGTGTCGGTGCAGATGCGATTCTTAAAGATCAACTGCCTGAGGAAGACCTCGCCGTTGCCTCGATCCCCGCCAAACGCATCGTTTTGACAGATGAGATTACACACAACAGCAGCCACCGCGAAGCCGTCCGCAAACTTCAGGAAGATCTGTCGCTGGACGCAGTCAAACGCGCCAGCATCATCAATGCCTCTTGCAAGGCGAAATCTCCAGAACTGGCCCAACTGCTTTTGCAGTCCTTTATTGATGAAGCCATCCAGGCACATATCACAAGTAACCGTACGACGGGATCGTTCGACTTTTTTGACGAGCAATACACGCTGCTCGAGAAGAAATTCAACGCGATGGCTGGTCGTTTGAGTAAGAAGAAGTCGGAACTCGGCGTCGCCTCGCTCGACGAGCGTCAGCGTAATTTGCAGAAGCTGCACAGCGAACTGGAACTCCAGTATCACAACACTTATTCGTCACTGGCGGAAGTCAAAGCACGTGTCGAGGGGCTCGATTCACAACTGAATACAATTCCCAAGGATATCGAGACCGGAGCCGTCACTGGCTTTCCGAATGATGGACTCGGAACGACCGAAACCCGCCTGTTCGCGGTCGAACTTCAACTGCAGCAGATGAGAACGAAGTACTCGGAAAACAACCCGATCATCATTTCGCTCAAGCAGGAAAAACAGAAAGCCGAGCAGTTGCTTGCCGCTGGCGGGGATGCCCGCTATCAGGCGACGCGTGGGATGAATCCTGTCTATCAGCAGATTTCACAACGACGTGCCGAGCAGGAAGCAGAAGCTGTCTCTCTGGAAAGTAAGCTGTCAGCGATCAATTCCCAGATGTCGGATGTGCAGTCGAAACTGAATCGCCTGAATGAAGGTCATGGCGAACTGACTGAACTTCAGCAGCAGTACGATGTCCTCCAGGAAAGCCTTCTCGACTACTCGAAGAAACGCGAGCAGGCCCGCATTGATATGGCCCTCGAAACAGAACGTATTACGAACATCAATGTGATCCAGCCGCCGTCATACAGCGATAAATCAGTCTCAGCCAGTCGCAAGGTCATTCTGATGCTCGCGATGGTCTTCGCGGGAGGATTCGCCATCCTCGTCGCGATTGGCAAAGACCTGATTCCGAAGTACGCCAAGGTGGCTCAGTCTTACGTTCTCAAGCCTCAGCCTGCCGTTTGAATCCACTGATACTCCTCCTTCCATTCACTGACGTTCCGTTACGGAGCCGATGATCAAAATGATCCAAACACTCTTCGCCAAGAGCACGCCTGCTACCAAAGACTCTGCCTCTGAAATCCTGCCGCGTATGCTGCGGATGACGGATGACTTTCAGACCATTCTGGAAATTGACCGTCTGCGTGCCGACCGGATGCAGATCCCAATTTCGCTCGTCGTCTTCACGCTGCCCGGCGGCGTCGACAGTTCAAAGGCGATTCGCGAGTTCTCCGAGCAACTGCGGACCCGTCTGCGTGCAACCGATCACTCGGGGATGGTCGGGCCTTTGCAGTATGGAGTCCTGTTGTGGGACGCTCATGAAGATGGTTCGAAACGCTTCGTCACGAGCGTTTTGAACTCTGACAGCCTGCGTCGGACGATCGATGTCAAGGTGTATGCCTACCCGACACGCATCGAGACCCCCTCGAAGAATAAGAATGACGATGACCGTCATTCCACTCCAGGATCACCCAAGTCGACAATCGTTGATAACTCCTTCGTTGTCGAGCCAGGGGATCTGAAAAAAGCGGTCGATGAATCACTGCGGATCAAGATGGTCCCCATGGAAGATCTGTTCAACGACAAGCCTAGCAAGATAAAGCGTGCTATCGATATCGTCGGTGCGTGCATCGGATTGCTGATTGCTTCCCCCTTCCTGCTGGTCGCCGCTGCTGCGATTAAGTGGCAGGACGGCGGGCCGATTTTCTTTCTTCAAAACCGTTCCGGTCTTGGCGGTAAACCGTTCAAAATTTTCAAACTACGAACAATGACAACAAACGCCGAAGCTCAAAAGGCTTATCTGAAACAGTTCAGTGAGCAGGACGGAGCCGCGTTCAAGATGACCAACGATCCACGCGTCACCTGGATTGGTCGCTTCCTTCGCAAGTCAAGCATCGATGAACTGCCGCAGCTGATTAACGTCCTCAAAGGGGACATGTCGCTGGTCGGACCGCGCCCTCTGCCCGTCGACGAAGCCAAAGCCTGCGACCTGTGGCAACAGCGACGTCTCGATGTTCTCCCAGGCATGACCTGTATCTGGCAAGTCGAAGGACGCTCTCGCGTCTCGTTCGCCGAGTGGATGCGCATGGATATCCGCTACATCAAAAAGACTGCCTTCCTGAAAGACCTGAAACTGATCTTCGCCACGATCCCTGCAGTCCTTCTGCGACGCGGTGCCAAGTAAGAAAGAAGTTTTGCCACAGGGATCACAGAGTGCACAGAGGGGATTCATGAAAACCACCTTTGCAATTGCCTCCTCCCCTCTGTGACCTCTGTGGCTAAGAGCTTAGGGTTTGAAAACATGATTGCTCCCGTGACAACTCCTCGTCGTAAAAAGATCATCGCGATTGCCTACTGCTGCAGCCCGTATGAAGGGTCTGAGCCCGGCGTCGGCTGGAATCTCGTCACACAGATCGCCAAATACGCGGATATCTGGGTGATCGTCGAAGAACGTAAGTTCAAAGCCTCGATCGAAAAATACATCGCTGAAAATGGTCCTGTTTCCGGACTCAACTTTGTCTTCGTGCCAGAAAAATTCTGGGCACACACGATGTGGCAGGCTCCCGGGTTGGGATACGTCTCCTACAACTGGTGGCAGCAGCGAGCCTATAAGGTCATCGAAGAACTCCATGCGAAGATTCATTTCGATGCCGCTCACATGATCAACATCATGGGCTTCCGCGAGCCCAGTTACATGCACAAACTCGGCATCCCCTTCATCTGGGGACCAATCGGCGGAACACAGAATTTCCCTTATCGCTTTCTCTCAGAAGCGGGAATCGCTGGTGGTTTCATCGAAGGGATGCGCAGCGTCACTAATAGCATTCAGCTGCACTACAGCTCGAAAGTCAAACACGCCGCCCGCAAAGCCGCTCACCTGGTTGTCGCCGCCAGCGCCAACAAGCGCGACCTCCAAACGCTGACCGACAAGCCGATCAGCGTCATCTCAGACATCAGCCTGCCCTCGAAGACGCTGTCATTGACGAGTCGCGAGTCTTTGAAAGAAGACGGCCTGCGCATCCTCTGGTCCGCGACTTTCATGACACGCAAGTCGCTGCCGCTGCTGTTCAAAGCCGTCAGGCAACTCCCCGCGTCCGTCCCCTACAAAATCCGCGTCCTCGGCGACGGCTCACTCCGCAAACGCTGGGAGAAACAAGCCAAGCAGCTCGGTGTTGATCAGCACATCGAATGGCTCGGCTGGATGCCGCGCGACAAAGCGGTCGCGCAACTCGGCTGGGCCGATGTCTTCGCCTTTACAAGTCTGCGCGATACGACCGGCACGGTGATGCTCGAAGCCCTGCAAGCTGGACTTCCGATTGTCACGCTCGATCACCAGGGAGCAGCCGACGTCGTCAATGAAACCTGTGGCATCAAAGTCCCCGTGAAATCGCCGAAGCAGGTGGCACATGATTTGTCTGTCGCGTTGAAGACGATCTACGAGGACGACGCACTGCGATTGAAACTCTCCCGCGGTGCTCAAGTCCGCGCCAAAGACTACGACTTCGAAGTGCAGGCTCAGCGTTGGAAAAGCGTCTATGAGCAGGTGCTGGGGGCGTTAGAGACGAATACGTTCTTTGACGACCAGGAAGTGATCGACTGGCCAAGGCAGCTTCAGGAAGTGACTTAAGGAAATTCGCACAGATCCCTCATCCGTCAGCGAAGCGCTGACACCTTCTCCCCGAGGGAGAAGGGACAGAGAACACAATGACGACTGCGGAACTCACAATACCGATCGATGCTCAAGACGATCAGCCGCGTTTGCTGGAGAAGCTGCGCGATTCGTCCGCAGTGCGTGCACTGACATCGGTCTTCGATCAGGCGGCAGTCTCTGCAACGAACTTTCTGACCGGCGTGATGATCGGACGAGCTTGTTCGCCAGACGATCTAGGAATCTATGCCCTGATCATGTCGGTGTTTCAGATCGCGATCGGGATTCAATCGGAGTTTGTGTCGACCCCTTATGCGGTCTTCTGCCATAAATACACAGGCGACACCTACAAACGCTACGCAGGCCAGACACTGCTGTTTCAAGGGTTCATCCTTGCCATCGCAGCTTGCATCATCGCCGGGTTGCTTGGTTACTTCTCGATGCAGCCCAACACGGCCCGCTTGCAAGGGATTCTGCTGATCCTGCTCTGGGCGGGGCCGATGATCATGACGAAAGAGTTTCTGCGTCAGTTCTCGTTCGCTCGACTGGAACTCTACCGCGCGGTCGCCATCGACCTTCTGATCTGCGGCATTCAACTGGCTGCTCTTGCATACCTGTTCTTCTCCGGCCAATTGGACCTGACGCGTACACTCATTGTGATCGCCGCCGCCGCCACCACCGCGATGACGGTCTGGCTGGTGCTGCACCGCGACATGCTGACGTTCGACCTGACCGGATACCGCGATCATCTGACCGAGAACTTCTCGTATTCCCGCTGGTCGGTTGTCACGTACCTGCTTGGGAACACAACGCCGTTTCTGATGCCCTGGGTCTTGGTGGCCTATGTGTCGGAACACATGATCGGGATTTACTCGGCCTGCTCGACGCTCATGGGGCTGTCATACATGTTCGTCATCGGCATCGCAAACATGCTCAAGGCCAAGGCCTCGCATGCCTTCACACATGGCGGTCTTCCTGCACTGCTGCGTGTATTGATGATGACATTGGGAATGTACCTGGCGTTTCTGATCCCGTTTTGTGTGGTCGTCTTCTTTTACAGTGATTGGCTGATGCGGACGGTCTTCGGTGATGAGTTCGCAGGCTACGGCCAGGTCAGCTTCATTATCGCATTAAACGTCTTAATCTCGAGCGTGAGCATCGTCGTCGGCAACGGCCTGTGCGCCATGCGTCGTCCGAAGGCCAATGTTCCTGCAGACATCGCGACAATGCTTTCGACAGTCGCCGTCTCGCTGGCGTTGATTCCAAGCCTGGGAATCGTCGGAGCCGCCTACGCCTATCTCGCTGGCACAACGTCAGGCGTGCTGCTGCGAACGATCACAGCCTACCGTGTTTACCAACGCGAGGTGGCGACATGAGTCTCGCGATCTCCTCGCCCGATTCTCTCACCTTGCCAGTCGAACGAGGACGTTCGCAGGCAACGTCGACCGCGTTTACCTGGAAGAGCGCGATCACCGCGATCCTGCTCTTCTCCGTCTTCTACATTGCTGAGCACGAGTTCGCTGTTTCGATTACCATTCAGTCTCTGGGGGCCGCGGACTTCGAGGATACGGAACTCGACGAAACAGTCTCGGAAGGAAGCCTGCTGCGGAAGATCGCGTTCCCGATCCTCGGCTTATGGGGAGTGATCTTACTGGCAACCCCAGTCAAGCCGCTGACGCGATGGGATACTGTGCTCCTCAATCCCGTCCTGTATTTCATGCTGGGATTGATCGGCTTGGCGGCGGCAAGCGTCCTGTGGGCCGATGTCGCAGGCTTTGCTATGAAGCGAGTCATGGTCGTCATGTTCGGGACGATGGCGGGGCTCGGGCTGGCACGTGGGCATTCGATTCGACAACTGACCGACATCCTGATCGTTGTCATTCTGTCCTACATCCTGTTCGGGATCTTCGCAGAGATCAGCGTCGGCATGTTCCGCCCGTGGATGTCAGAATACCGCTTCTCAGGCACGACTCACCCGAACAATCAGGCCGTCATGAACGGCATCCTGATTCTGGCCTGTCTGTCACGCGTCATGACCGATCCCAAGGTCAACTACTGGCTGATCCTGATCGCCGTTTTCACGTTTGGCATCATGATCCTGACGAAATCGCGAACCGTGCTCTTCGGTTGTCTGATCGCGATGGCCGTCCTGATGGCCTTGCGAACGCCGTGGCAAGTAATCTTCGGATCGGGCTTTCTGGCAGCGACCGCGCTGACCGGCTTTCTCTGTTTCGTCGCCCTGGCCGGGATGGATATCGCCGACGACGTCTTCGAGATCTTCACTCTCGGTCGCTCGGACGAAACCTCGACTTTGACCGGTCGAATTCCCCTCTGGGAAGAACTCTTCAAAGACATCAACCAGCGACCAGTCCTCGGCCACGGCTATGGTTCCTTCTGGACACCGGAACGAACACTGCGAATCTCTTTGAATCAGGGTTGGCAGATTCCCCATGCTCACTCGGGCTATGTCGAGACTCTGCTCAACCTGGGCTACTTCGGACTGTTGATGCTGCTCGGGACCATGTTCACGGCGGTGGCGTTGTCGTTGTACCTGAGTCTCGCCCGTGGGCAACTCGGGGATCTGTTTGGATTGGGAGTCTTTATTTACAGCCTGGTCTTTTCACTCACGGATACGGCGTTCGCTGCCCCCACACTGCCTGCACTCGTCTTGATCACCTTGCTGTGGTCGTTGGTCTTTACGTTCTCAAATTCTGCTGACTCTCGCTCCACGACTCAACCCGAGGCGATCACTGCATGAAGCCGACGTCGTTTGATTTTCTCACCACGCCCGCTGGCAAGCTGTCTGATGATACCTATGCCCACTGGCTGGGATTGCATCAGACGGTCGAGGCGTATCGCAGTCCGTTCTTTCATCCGGAATTCACACGGATGATGTCCGAGATCCTGGCCAATGTGGAAGTCACGATCATTCGCAGTGAAGGTCGCAATGTTGGCTATTTTCCTTATGTCCGATCGAATGCGAACGTCGCTCAGCCGGTCGGTCTCAACTTCACTGACTATCAAGGCATGATTCTCGAAGACGGCGTGTCTATCGACCCCATGCAGGTCATCAAAGCCGCCCGGCTTTCCGCCTGGAACTTCGACCATCTTCACAACGTCGATACCAAAACGTCTCCTTATGCCCTCTCGCATGCACCAAGCCACTACCTTGACCTGACCGGCGGTTATGACAATTACGTCGCCGCTCGCAACGCAGCTGGAACAAAGATCTTCACCCAGATCCGCCAGAATCAACGCAAGCTCGAAAAGAACTGCGGCCAGATCGAACTCATCACGAAGACCGTCAAACAGGAAGACATTGACTGGCTTGCGACGATGAAGTCCAGCCAACTGAAGTTCATGAAGGTCTTCGACTACTTCGAGAATTCCTGGACGATGGCATTCCTAAGCACACTCACGCGTCGAAACACCAATGGCTTTGAAGGGCTCCTCTCGAAGATGCTGGTCAATGGTCAACTGGTCGCGATTCACCTCGGGATTCATTCAGGTAAAACCGCCCATTCGCTCATCCCGGTCTATGCCCCGGACTACTCGAAGTACTCGCCTGGCATCATCTTGTTTGGCATGGTCGCCGAGCAGAACGCAAAGCTGGGGATTCAACGATTCGAACTGGGGCTGGGACGCGAAGAATTCAAGCTTTCACTGGCCAGTAACGCCCAACCACTTTACACAGGAACCGTCGATCGACGCACGTTCAACCGTTTGGTCAAGCAGTCCTGGACCTTGGGGAAGGAAGTTGTTCGTCAGTCGTCCATCGGTCCAACCGCTCAGAAACTCGTTCGTCGGATTAAATCCCTGACAACACCGACCGGTTAGCACGTTTCCTTGGGCAGCCAGCAATGCGTCCCCGCCTGTCCCCGAAACGTGTAGTAGATATGAAAATCCCCCCCGGGCGATCGTACAGACATTGCGCGACGGCTTGTGAAGGATATCACGATTCTGTCGATGGAAACGGTTTCAACCAATTCGTTGTCGAATCGCCACTGCCAAACTCAACGAACAATACCAGAATTCAAATACCGGTATCGTTCTTCGTTCTAAAGTTAAGGAAATGCTCACGCGGGACCGTGGTGAGCAGCCTTCGTTGTCCACGAAAGCAAACCACGATGATGAGTCAAGCTCCAAAGCAGATTCGCGAATTGATGACCGAATGGCTAACCGCCGTCGCTGTCCAGAGCGAGCCCACGACCAAAGACAAACTCAAAGACAATCTTCAGTTCTCATTGATGAATGCCTTAGGTACGGCAGCCAGCATGTTCGGAAGCCTGCAGGATGACACCTTCAGCATCTTGATGTATCACAGGCTGGCTCCCGACAATCGAGGAGCAACCTCACCATCGATCAACGTCACACCAGCCCAGTTTCAAACACAACTTGAAGGACTGCTCAAGGCAGGATTTCACTTCTGGCCGCTGACAAAAGCGATCGAACACCGTCGTCGTTACGATTCCATTCCTGATAAGACACTGGTCATCACTTTCGACGATGCCTTCGAATGCGTTTACACCTACGGCGTGCCGATCATGCGAAAGCTCGGCATCCCCGCCACGATTTTTGTCAACACGGCATTCATCGGCCAGGACATGGCGATGCCGTTTGATCATTACGGTATGAAGAACATCGACAAAGTACCGTCTCACTGGTATCAGCCGATGTCTGATCGTCAAGTACGACAGTTGATTGAAGACCCGTTGTTCGAAATCGGAGCTCACACGCATACGCACCGTGACTTCCGCAATCGAAACAGCGCGTTCCAGAAAGACATGATCCTCAACCTGCGAGAGATGAAAAATCGCTTTGGGATTGAGAATCCGACGTTTGCCTTCCCGTATGGCATTCCCGAACTCGGGTTTGTGACCTGGGAGATGATCGACATCGTCAAGGACTTCGGCATCACCTGCGCCCTCACAACGTCACCTCGCGTGATCCACTCCGATTCCAGTCCGTTCGGCTGGGGACGTTTCCATGTTTTCCCATGGGACAATGCCCGCACGATCCGTGCTCGCGTCCAGGGCTGGTATGAGTGGCTCCCCTATCTGAAGAACATCCGCAATCGCTCGGAAAACTTCATGGGAATTCCCAACACCAGCCCGCTATGCCAGCAGCACCTCAGTCAATTCGAGAACGACGAGCGTATCGATCTAGTTCTCAACTGGCTGGATGAGCGGAAGCTCAAACACGTCTCTCACTGTGTTCAGCAAGCCCACGAGGTAGAAGTCTAATGAGTTCCCAAGTGACCGCACCTGCGTCATCGATTCCCAGGATCAGCGTGATCGTGCCATCGTACAACCGGGCCGATCAACTCAAAGAAGCCATCGAGACCCTCGTCAATCTCGAGACACATGGCGCGTTCACCTACGAAGTCGTCGTGATCGACAACAACTCGCCAGACCACACTCGTCAGGTCGTCGAAGCGGCGATCGAGACCTCTCCCGTCACGCTGCGATACCTGTTTAACCCGATCAAAGGCGACGGCCCAACTCGCAACACAGGTCTACGAAACTCCGACTCCCACTTCTACGCCTTCTTCGACGACGACCAGTTCGCACCCTCTCACTGGCTGTACGAACTTTATCAGGGGCACCTCCAGTCAAAAGCCGATATCGTCGGCGGCCCGGTCTTCCTTGCGATTCCCGATGAAGAGCGAGCCAGACTGGGACGCATCTGCCGTGGCATTCTCCGTGAACAGGATTATTACAAGAAGCTGCAGCCCTATTCCGGCAGCGAACTCCCTGGCACCTGCAACATGATCGTCACCCGTCAGGTCTTCGAGAAGATCGGCCACTTCAGCGAAACCATGATCACCGGCGGCTCCGACTTCGATTTCGTCAACCGTGCCCGCGATGCCGGTTTCCAGCTCTGGTACAATCCCAAAGCCGAGATTCGTCACCGTGTCGAAAAACACCGACTCACTCGAGAATACATGCGTTGGGAAGGGATCTCCAGCGGTGCTGCTCACCTAGCGGCAACCGATTACAAACGCGGCGGACTGACGCGTCTGGCTGCGATGGGCATTGCACGCACAGGCCAGGCTCTCCTGGTCAACATCCCGATGTGCCTGTACTACAAGATCACAAATCAACCCGGCGAGTCCCTCGGTTACCGAGCCATGGTCTGGCGCTGGGAAGGCTACCTCCGCAAATCGGCAGCCATCGTCATGCCCGGACTCTTCGCCCAGCCCCGCTTCCACGAATACCTCGACTTCCGCACCGGCCGAAAAATCGCCCAGGGTGGAACGTAATACTTTTCTCTTCATTCAATTCCTAAGCCCCAAGCCCTAGGCCCCAAGCCCCATGTTTATTCTCCAGGTCTTCAACGAGTATCGCAGCCGGTTCAATGGTGAAGAGGCTGTCGTCAAGCAGATTGATGCCCTGCTCCGCAAGCATGGTCACGAGACCTACCTGTGGACACGCAGCAGTCAGGACATCGAGAACAGCTTGACAGGGAAGATGAAAGCCTTCTTCTCGGGCATCTACGATCAGGCCAGCCATGACGAAATGCTCAAGATGATTGACATCCACCAGCCGGATGTCCTTCACGTTCACAACGTCTACCCGCTCTTCTCGCCGTCGATCCTCGTCGCCGCGAAAAAGCGAAACATTCCCGTCGTCATGAGTCTCCACAACCAGAACCTGACCTGCCCCAAGTCGGATCACTTGTATAAAGGCAAAGTCTGTGAACGCTGCTTCGGCGGCAAAGAATACAACTGCGTTCTGCGCAACTGCCGCGAGAATATCATCGAAAGCATCGGCTACGCGGCCCGCAGCAGCCTCGCTTATCAACAAGGCTGGTTCCGCAACAACGTCACCCTGTTCCTCGCGATGACCAACTTCGCCCAGAAACGCCTCGCCAAAGCAGGCTACCCGGACGATCGAATCGTTGTCCTGCCAAACATGGTCGACATCCCGGAATCATCCTGCGATCCATCTCAAGGCGATTACATTGCCTTCGCCGGTCGTCTGAGCACCGAGAAGGGTATCGAAACTCTTCTTGCTGCTGCCAAGTCCGTTCCAGAGGCTCAAATCCATCTGGCTGGTAACGGCCCGATCGAAGAGCAACTTAAAGCGATCGCCCCGCCCAACATTGTCTTCCGCGGACGCCTCGACCGCCAACAGATGCTCGCCTTCTATCGAAACGCCAGAGCACTCGTCCTCCCCAGCATCTGTTTCGAAATGTGTCCACTCGTCATCTTGGAAGCCATGGCCATGGGCCTGCCTGTCATCGCCTCTCAAACCGGTGGCCTGGGAGAACTTGTCGATGACGGCGAAACTGGCTTCCTCTTCGAACGCGGCAACTCAGGCGAACTCGCTCACCGTCTGCGACAACTCTGGAACGGCCCCGCTCTCTGCAACCGCATGGGACAGAAAGGCCGCATCAAAGCCATCCGCGAATACTCCGAGACCGTCTTCACCGACCGCCTCTTCAGCTACTACGAACAAGCCCGCACCCTCGTCGGCCTCCCCGCCAAACCAGCGGAAGTCAACGAAAACGACCTCGTCACACTCCAGTCTTAAGGCGAGCGGGGGACGTAAGTCCCCTGTCCCTTGCGCTCCTGCCGCCAGCATCTCTCCGAATACGCAATACGCGTCAATGAACGCTGCGCAAAACCACGTAACAACAACAGCCCCCTCACCCCGTTCACGTTGCCGTTTCACCACCAACCCCACCACGCCAAACAACACACCCGACCCGACGTTTGCCAAATGCAACCGTTGAAAAGTCTCCACTTGTTCCCCGCCCGACTCCCATCAGCGAGCTAAGTTTAAGAAACATTTTCTTCCTCACACCGCTGGGTCTGACAGCCGGCTGGTTTCCTCCCAACCACTTGCCTTTGTATCTCGAAAGACACTCATGAGCATTGCGATCATCACGGGCTCTGCTGGCCTCATCGGCTCGGAAGCCGTCCGACACTTTATCAGCCAGGGCATGGATGTCATCGGCGTCGATAATGACATGCGTGCCCGCTTCTTCGGACAGGAAGCCTCGACGAAGTGGATGCAACAAGAGCTGCTGGAAACTTACAGCCGCCACTATCGCCACTATGACGTCGATATTCGCAATCAACACGCCGTCGAAGAACTCTTCCAGAAATACGGCGATCAGGTCTCTCTGATCATTCACACTGCCGCCCAACCCTCTCACGACTGGGCCGCCCGCGAGCCACACACCGACTTCAGCGTCAACGCCGTCGGCACCCTCAACCTCCTCGAAGCCACCCGCCAATACTGCCCCGAAGCGGTCTTCATCTTCACTTCGACCAACAAGGTCTACGGCGATACACCAAACCGCCTCCCACTGATCGAACTTGAGAACCGCTGGGAAATCGCTCCCGGCCACCAGTTCGAAATCGGTATCGACGAGTCAATGTCGATCGACCAGACGAAGCACTCCCTGTTCGGAGCGTCGAAGGTTGCAGCCGACGTTATGGTTCAGGAATACGGCCGATACTTCGATATGAAGACCGCCTGCTTCCGCGGTGGCTGCCTGACTGGCCCAAATCACTCCGGTACCCAGCTCCACGGCTTCCTCGCCTATCTGATGAAGTGCACCGTCACCGGCATCCCGTACAGCATCTTCGGCTACAAAGGCAAGCAGGTCCGCGACAACATTCACTCAGCAGACCTCATCGCCGCCTTCGACGCCTTCTTCCGCAAACCACGCTGCGGCGAAGTCTACAACATCGGCGGCAGCCGTTTCTCAAACTGCTCCATGCTCGAAGCCATCGAGATCTGCGAAAGCATCTCCGGCAACAAGCTCGACTGGACTTACAAAGAAACCAACCGTATCGGCGATCACATCTGGTGGGTCAGCGACGTGAGCAAGTTCAAGTCGCATTACCCAGAGTGGGATCTCCGCTACGACGTCCGCAAAATCCTCGAAGAAATTCATGCTGCCAGCGTCGAACGCTGGACGGAGATTGCTCAATGATCAACAACGGTCGTAAAAACATTCTCGGTATTCAGATCGACGCCGTCGACTACGAAGGCGCCGTCGAAGCCGTCACCAGCGCGGCGAAAAACAAACAACCGTTTGCCATCTCGGCATTGGCAGTCCACGGCGTCATGACCGGCGTTCTCGATCGAGTTCACCGCTATCGACTCAATGACCTCGAGATGGTCGTGCCCGACGGACAACCAGTCCGCTGGGCGCTCAACCTTCTTCATGGCGCCAAACTCCCAGACCGCGTCTACGGCCCGACACTGACCCTCAAAGTCTGTGAACGTGCCGCCAAGGAAGGTCTCCCGATCTTCCTGTTCGGCGGAACTCAGGATCTCCTGAACCTGCTGAAGACTCGTCTGGAAGAGAAGTTTCCCGGCATTCTGATCGCTGGCATGAAGGCATCAAAGTTCCGTCGTCTCAACGAACAGGAACGCGATGAACTCGTCGAAGAGATCAAGGCCACCGGAGCCGCGATCACTTTGTGCGGAATCGGCTGTCCTCGACAGGAAGTCTGGGCCTTCGAATTTCGTAAACGACTCTCCATGCCCGTCCTGGCAGTCGGAGCCGCGTTTAACTTCCATGCCGGCCTGCTTCCACAGGCTCCGCCACTCATGCAGGACTACGGCTTCGAATGGCTGTTCCGCTTAGTGCAGGAACCGAAACGTCTCTGGCGCCGCTACCTGTATCTCAACCCGCTGTACGCCTCCCTGTTCGCAGCTCAGTACCTGCACGTCTGGCGCCCGAACCTCAAAGATGCCGACCAGCCAACAGGAGAAATCCTCTACGGCTAACAGGAATCCGACGTTTCGGCTTCCGGCAAATTCCGAATTACGCATTACGAATTATGTCCCCCATGCTTCAACAACATTGTGGCTCACTTCTGCGAACACTCTCCGGTGACCGGGCCTTCCTGCGTCGCCTTCCGCGCGACCTTGGTTCCACACAGGTTTACGTATCGCCCCGCACCGATATTCGGCTCCTGTACTGGAATCTGACACCCGCCGCCGGAGATTTGTTTACGGTTGCCCGACACTTTGTTCGCGAAGGAGACACTGTCTGGGATATCGGCGCCAACCTGGGACTCTTCAGCTTCTCGGCGGCCGCGAAAGCAGGCTCCAAAGGACGAGTTCTTTCCATCGAACCCGATGCTCGTCACGTCGAATTGCTGCTGAAGTCTCGTAAGCGTCTGCCCAAGACATCCGCTCCCGTTGACATCCTCAGCTGTGCTGTCTCTCATCAGTCTGGCATCGCCACGCTCGCGATTTCATCCCGCGGTCACGCCCGCAATCACCTCGCCGAAGTCGCAGGCAACGATGCAGGCGAGACGGTCGAACGCAAGTCCGTTATCACTGTCACGCTCGACTGGCTCCTCGAACACCACCCTGCCCCGAACTTCATCAAGATCGACGTCGAAGGCGCTGAGATCCTCGCACTCCAAGGCTCCCCAAAACTCCTCTCGGAAGTCCGCCCCACGATCTACATCGAAGTCGCCAACGAAAACCTCGACGAAGCCACCCGATTACTAACGTTCTACAACTACGACCTCTTCGACCCCCTCACCGACCCCACCGGCCGCCCTCACCCCATCGACCGCTGCATCTTCAACACACTCGCCATCCCGCGGTAAATACCCACTCTGTGTGCCACGGCTGTGCCAGCCGTGCCGACCTTTTATGAGCCCGCTCTTAGCTACCGATGATAGAACAGAACCGTTACCAACGATTTGATAAAGTTAAATAATGTGAGTTCGCTTTCATCAATCTCTGCTCGGACCGATTGAACTTGAGCAGGTAATAACTCTTGAGTTCTGATGACAGGCTTCTGGTAAGGACCGAATGCAGCAACGAGCCTTGCATAGTCCACCTCAACCGTCTCGAGAACATCGCGTATTACGAAGCTGAGTCTAGGATTCTCTTTAGACAAGTCATAGAGAAAATCGATCTCACTTCTCGCCATTTCACGACACTCGGCATCGATCGTGTTATAGTCTGCCCTCGTTCCTTCTGCTTCAACCTCATGACCTTGTTGGTGAAGAAGTAGAAACAGTAAATCTAAGATGCGGATATAAGCTCCATCCGAATATCGACCGCTTTTCACTGCAGCGATGATGCCTGCTACGACGAACGGCTTAGCGTCTTCAAGATAAATCGGCGTCACGAGAGCGTGTTCAAGGCTCCAATAAGATTCTGAGAACTCACCGTCCGATTCGAGGACGAACGCGAGATGACCCGCTAAGGATTCAGATGTTTCAAAATCTGATCGAAAGCCACTTCTTTGCAGTCGTTGCAACGCTTCGGATACTTCTCGCGGATGTTGTACCATAGGCCCCTACGCAGACTTCCGCCGCTGACAGACACTCTGATACAGATCCACCAGCATCGCATCATCCAGCTTGATTTCCTTCGGCAACGCTTTGATCGCATCCAACACCGCAACCACTTCGCTCTCGCTCGGCAACTGCCCCATCACCTGCAACTGGTGAGCAACCGCTTTCCGACCGCTATGCCGCCCAATGACAAACGTGACTCCCGTCGCCCCGACAAGGCTCGGCTCAAACGGCAGGTACGTGTCTGGATTCTTCAAGATCCCGTCCTGGTGAATGCCAGCTTCTGTCTTGAAGATGTTATCACCAGCAATCGGCTTCATTTGCGGAAGCGCAACACCCGTCAACTTCGCGACCAACTGGCAAGTCTCCAGCAGATACTTCATCTCGATAGTCTCCGGCATTCCGTATTGATCCGGATTCAAAGCCATCGCCAGCGCGATCTCTTCCAGCGACGCATTGCCGGCCCGTTCGCCGATCCCGTTGATCGTCCCCTGAACGACGTTGGCTCCCACTTCAATCGCAGCCAGCGTGTTCGCAACAGCCAGCCCCAGATCGTTGTGGAAGTGCACCGCCAGCAATGCCTTCTCCAGCTCTGGCAGACGTGACTTCAGTTCGAGAATCGTCTCCTGAACTTTCGTCGGAGTCAGAATCCCAACCGTGTCGGTGTAGGCAACTGTCGTCGCACCCGCATTGATCGCGGTACGAAACGCTTCGACCATAAAATCAAGTTCACAGCGTGACCCATCTTCGCCACCAAAAGCCACGATGTGAAACTTCTCGCTCGCGTAGCCAATCCCCTTCTCGATGATCGAGAGGACTTCACTCTTCGACTTCCCCAACTTATGCGTGCGATGCTGCGGACTGATCCCGCAGAACATCCCCACCCCACGCTTATGTGGCGGCAATCCCGCCAGCGTCTCCGCAGCCACATCCACATCCGCAGCCACCGTCCGACACAATCCCGTGATCACCGGCTTCTTGACCACGCCAATCATCTTGCGAATCGCTTCGCAGTCTGCTGGCGAACTGGCAGGAAACCCCGCATCAAGAGAGTGAATCCCGAGCTTCTCCAGTTGCAGGGCGATCGCCAGCTTGTCGTCCGGATCCAACGTCGCGCCGGGCATCTGTTCGCCATCACGCATGGTGGTATCTGAAAACAACACCTTCCCGCTGCGCTGATGATGACGAATCACCGCCGTCTTAATCCGACGAACAACACGCTTCTCGAACCGACGCAGCCATCCTGGCATGACAACTCCACGAAGAAATAATACTCATGAAAGGCGAGCGGGGGGTGTCAACCCCCTGTCTTTATTACTTCAACAACGCCGGAAGTCTTTCCTTCAGATCCTCGACAGAAGTCGCATTCGAGATCACATTCCCGTCCTTCCCGATCAGGAACATCGTTGGCAACGAGATCACGCCATAATCAATCGCTGGCTTGCTATCGAGTCCCCCTTCGTCATACAGCTGTGCCCAGGGAATCTGCTCCTTGCGCAGATAAGGCTCAACCAGCGATCGATCCGTATCCAGATCAATCCCAACAATCTCAAAGCCCGCCGCCTTGGATTCCGCATACATCGCCTTCAACTGCGGCAGATCTTCCGCACAGGGCACACACCAGGTCGACCAGAAGATCACCAGCACAACGCGTCCCTGATAGGCCCGCATGTCAAAATTCTGCCCATTGAGCGTCTTATAAGGCAGGTTCATCGGCTTACCCACTGCCGTCAGACGTCGCAGAGAACCAATCGCGCGCTGAGCCGGTGGAGTCCCTTTATGGTCAATGAGAATCTTCTGGTACCAGACCTGGGCTTCCTTCTGTTTACCAATGAATTCCTGTGTCATCGCCAGCTGATACATCGCATCAGCCGCATCAGGAACTTTCCCATAGTTGGTCGCAAAATCGGTCAGCTGCTTCAGCCACCATTCCTGGAGTTCCTGACGCTGTTCGTTGGTCATGCTCGTATCGCGAAGTTTCTCGTTGTACTCAGCAGAAATGCGACGATACAAAATGTACGGAACAAGCTCCGAGTTGGCATCGCTCGTCTTGATCTCAGTCTCAAGAGCCACCAGTTGAGCCATCCCACCTGGGAGTGAACTCGTCTGAATGCCCGCAGTGATCTCGTCGATCAGCTGCTGCTGCCACTGATTTTTACTCTCGCCGGTCGTTTCCCGAGAAAGTCGAGTCAATAGCGCGATCCGCTTGCGAGTCGACTCCGCATTCGGTCCACCCGCAGCCTGCGACGACTTATCTAAAGCCTGCAGTTCATCGACAAGTTTCTGAATCGCGGGATCCATCGTTGCAGGAGCAGGCACCCCCGCTGCCATGACCGCAGGCTGAAGCAGGATCCCCCCTTCGGTCATCTCCAGCGTGTCCCCTTCCATCGGCATCGGAAACTGAGTCATCTTCCAGGCATCGCCCACTTTGACGAACTCACCCAGTTGTACGAACTTCGTCTGACCGCCGGTTTCGACGATTGCCATCACGTATTCATAGGCCAACAGATCCTGCCCCGATTTTCCCTCTTCCGCGGGAATCAGACTCGGCATCGGCATCGACGTATCGAATCGAACCCACTTCGAACCGGGGGTGATCGTCTTGGAGGTCGCGAGAAGCTGCTTCGCCTTCGCAGCAGGATTGCCAATCTTGGCAGCGATCTTATCGGAGTATGTCTTGGAAATCGTCAGCTTTTGGCAATCCGCAGGCGTCAGAAAAACCGTCTGCAACAGATCCATATCATTCGCAATGAGAGCTTCAATCACGACCTTGGAAACTTCTTCAGCCGAGATGATCTTCCAGGCATCGATCTTGCCATCTTCATTCTTATCGATCCCCCAGCGACTCCCGCCCGTATTCAGCCAGCGTGATTCATTGGCGCGATCATTGGCATCGGTATCAATATCCCGATAAACCTCGAATCCCTGATGGAAGTAACTCCAGGTATCAAGTTTTCCATCGCCATTGTAATCAATGAATTTTCGTAGAGGTTGCCCCTGAGGACCGTACACGGCCCAGGCAGATCCTTTTCCAACCCGTTCTGCTTCGATTTTGCACTCGGCAATCTCGGAAGCCGTGGGCTGATCGATAACTACATTCTGAATCGGCTTGAGTAAGAGCGCTTGTTGTGCAGTCGGAGGTTCCGCCGCAACGACGATCGTTGCGCTCATCAATCCCATAGCCAATACACCAGCCGCTGGACGCAACACAGCCCGCAACAGGAAATCCATTCCAGTTCACTCCCTTGAGTCGCAGCCATTTGTGTCTGCTGCGAACATCAGTCATCAAGTCTCAAATCAGAAAACGCATCCAGCCTTCCAGCCAGATGCGTTCGTTGTAAACACTTCGACAGTAAATGAAAAGGCGAGTTTGCGATCTTCCTTACTTCGCGCGATATTCCACCTTCACATTCGTCCGAATACCGCCCCGCGGGGTGAACTCCGATTTAATCGTCATCCACTTCGGCTTGGTCACCGCAACAAGGTCATCCAGAATCGTATTCGTGACCCGCTCATAAAACGCACCGTGATTGCGGTACTCCTGCAGGTACAATTTCAACGACTTCAGCTCGAAGCAGTGTTCCAGAGGAACATAAGTGATCGTGATCGTCCCGTAATCCGGGTGCCCGGTTTTTGGACAAACCGATGTAAACTCCGGACAGATCGTCTCGATCTCGTAATCACGACCAGGATAAGGGTTTTCAAAGACTTCAATCGTATTGCGGTTCGGTTCAGCCATCCTCTTCTCTCTTATCAAACAATGTCGCCCCGGATGCACTCACCCTGGGCAATGAACTATCCACGACAATCCTCTGTGTGCCACGGCTGTCTCAGCAGTGCGATCGCGCATGGAATGTCGATTATCAGAGTAGACACAGCCGTGCCACACGCCCCATTCAGCGCAGCCCAACCCTGTTCACGAAATAGAAAACTTAGTTTCCACCAGCAGCAGGTTCGGCAGGGGCGTCTGGCTTCGGCGTTTCCGCAGGAACTATAGGAGCCTCAGCCTTCGGGGCAACTTCCTTCGGTGTCGTCGGTACCGAAGCAGAACCTGCAGGTGTCGTCGGAACTGGCAGTGAAGGGCTGTTGAGCATCTTCGTCAGGGGATCATCTGCCAGCGAGCCCGCCGATGGTTGGGCAGCAGGACCTTTGCCACCAGCCGGAGTCATTTGAGACGGATCAGGTGCCTGTTCAGCAGGTCCGTTCATCGCTTCCATTTTCAGTCGGGTTGCAACTTTAGACGAAACGTCCAATGCCTTGTCATAGGCAATGACAAAGCCCGTATCTTCCACGATCAGGTCGAACTTCTCTTCTTCAGACATCTTCTCCACGACCGGACGAATCTTCTGGCGGAAGCTCGCAACCATGGTCTGCTCCATGTTTTCCATATACATGCGAGCTCGTTGAGAAACCTGCATCAGCTGGTTTTCCTGGGCAGCTTTCATCGATTCGAGCTGCTTTTTCTGCTCGTCAGTAGCAGAGGCTCCGAACTCCGCGACCTTCTTCTCATACTGTTGAGCCAGCGAACTCTGGAACTGGTTGATCTCGTTCTGAAGACCTTGACCAACCGCACTCGCCTGCTGCTGAAACTTGTCAACTTCCCCCGATTCCTTGATCACGGTTTCAAGATTGACAACGCCAATCTTCAAAGCCGGACTACTTGGTCCGCTACACCCAACGGCCAAACTCGCCAACGCACAACACAACGAAACCCGCAGGTTCTGACTGAGATTCATCACGGTCTATTTCCAAAACAACAAGATGGGAAGATGACGTAAGTCCCAAAGTATATCCCTCTTTACGTCGATTGTCAGTCAGGCTGCGAACTCATTCCCCGACAAACAGCAAAAATCTTCCATGACCGACTTCCATGAATCGGCTCGAGGCAATGGAGTTTCTCCTCAACCTGCTTTCAAACGACTTTGTTCACTGCCGTTTGCGTGTTGGCAGCATCCACCGAAGATGATATCTTCGATGACGTTCATTCCCCGGGGCTGCGCAAGACGCGACTAACGTCGTTCCCATCTGAACACAATGCCTCACTGAATTCATATCACGACGATCCGACTCACCACGACTTTGACATCCGAAGGTCACATCTCATGAATAACGTCATTGGTCTTATCCTCGGCGGCGGAAAAGGAACCCGACTTCACCCTCTCACCGAAAAACGCAGTAAACCAGCCGTCCCGCTCGGCGCTAAATACCGCCTCATCGATATCCCGATCTCCAACTGCATCAACAGCGATATTTACCGCATCTACCTGCTCACTCAGTTCAATTCCGTCTCACTGCACAGCCATATCAGACAGACCTACAATTTCGATGGCTTCCACGGCGGTTTCGTTGAAATTCTCGCCGCGCAGCAAACGCCCGACTTCACTGACTGGTATCAGGGCACTGCAGACGCCGTCCGTAAGAATCTCCGCTATGTCAATCAGCGCGGCATTGAGCATGTCCTGATCCTCTCCGGTGACCAGCTTTACCGCATGGACTACGCAGAAATGCTCGCCTCTCACAAGAAATCTCAAGCCGACGTCTCCATCGCCGCTCTTCCGGTCGACCGCACGCTCGCCAAAGACTTCGGCATCATGCGACTCGATGATTCCGGCAAAGTCCTGGGCTTCCTGGAAAAACCGCAGACCGACAAAGAGATGGACATGGTCAAAACCGATCCGTCATGGATCGATGCTCACGGCTTGAAGTCCAACGGCCGCGACATGCTCGCCAGCATGGGAATTTACCTCTTCAATAGAGATACCCTCGTCGAACTCCTCGAAGGCAGCGATTATCAGGACTTCGGCAAAGAAGTCTTCCCGATGGCGATCCGCACCCGCCACGTCAACGTCCACCTCTTTGATGGGTACTGGGAAGACATCGGAACCATCCGTGCCTTCTTCGAAGCTAACCTCGCCTTGGCTGGCCCGAACCCGCCATTCCAATTCATCTCCAACAACGAGCCGATCTACACACAGGCCCGCTTCCTCCCTCCGACTTCAATGGAAGGAGCCACCATCAAACGCAGCATGATCGCCGATGGCTGCTACATCGACGAAGGCACGGTCATCGAAAACTCGGTCATCGGCCTGCGTTGCCGCATCGGCAAGAACTGCGTCATCAAAAACGCCATCCTCATGGGGAACGACTATTACCCCAACGAAGATGAAGACAAAATGAGCTCACCAATCCCCCTCGGCATTGGTGACAACACCCGCATCACCGAAGCCATCATCGACAAGAACTGCCGCATCGCTGACAACGTCGTCATCACCGGCCCAGGCGAAGGCGCCCCGGACCGCAGCGCGGACCCGATCCTCATCCGAGACGGCATCGCCGTGCTCCCCAAGTCCAGCATCATCCAGTCCGGCTGGAAACTCTCCTGACAACCCAGGCGAGCGGGGGGTGTAAACCCCCTGTCTTTCCGACTTGCTTCCAGGGAGCGCACTGACTATTCGCCTCTGAGGGCAGATAGAAACTGGGCGAATTGTCCCTCGACAGAATACCCAGCTTCGATGGTGTTCCTCGCGGCATCGCGGATCCGCTGGGTAACAGCAGGATCCCGTAGACACGCCTCAATCGAATCAACCCACTCACTCGTCGAGCCCGCCAGAAACCCGTTGACCCCAGTCTCAACAATCGTCCGATTCACTCCCACCGGACTCGCCACCGCAGGCACGCCTGCCGCCATATACTGCAGTAGTTTGAACCCGCATTTATACCGCTCCCAGATCTCGTCGGGCAGCGGCATCACCCCCACATCAAACGCATGAATCTGCTCGACAGCCGTCTCTGCCGCCCACGCCTGAAATTCGACCGGAAACCCAGCCCTGCTCCATTGGCTCGTCTGCTCACCCAGGTCAGTCACGATCCGCAACGTAAACGGCATTCGCGTAATGAGTTCTTCAAGCGCAGGCCGAATCTCATCCAGATACTTCAGATTCGCCGACGTCCCGATCCACCCCACAATCGGGGTCTCATTGCGAGTTGCTCTTGTTCGCCAGGGATACTCAGCCAACCCTACCGACGTCGGCACAATACTGACGCTCTGGCAGTACTTCCGACTTTCTTCCGCGAGGAACTCATTCCCCGCAATAACATGGTCACACATCCCGGCAACCTGCGCGAACTTCTCGGGATAACGTAGAAAGATCCCGTCATCCAGGTCCAATACAAGTCGCGGCGTCGTCTTTCGAAACGCGGCTTCGAGATTCCAGGTCGGGTCGTCGAAGATTTCACGCTCAATCACGATTACATCATAACGACTTTGCGCCGCTTTCCGGACGTCACCCCAGCGAATGGCCTTTCGAATCGCATGACTCAAGCGCCACCCAAGGATAGGCCAGCGCTGATACTTCGCCGGCCTGCTGTGTGACACGACGCAGTCAATCCCGTGCTCTCTCAGCTTGGAAACATACGGCAGGATCCGATACCTCGTTGAGGGAACATTCTCGCCGGACGTAAGGAACAGAATCTTCAAGCATAGCTCCGCAGGGGGACAGCATGTTTCCTCAGTTTAACTCGCCCGTCTGTTTTCACAATTCGCGGCGAGTTTTACTGATTGAAATGTTTTCACTCCCGAATCGGCATTGTCAATTTTTCAAGGACCAACCACAATACGGGCACTCACGACGAGAATTTCCGAACTTCATTCAATCGAAAGCACGTTCATGTCAGGACGACACGGCGAAAGCTTCCAGCGCCAGGACTTGGCCAAAACGCACATCGCTCAGACATCGCTGTCAAACAATCACTTCACCCTGTCCGACTTCGATTTCGACTCGACCCTCCTCGACGAAACCATCGGCAGCGCCGCTCAGTTCCTGATTGATCAACAGGCCGAAGACGGCCACTGGTGCGCAGAACTCCAGGGTGATTCGATCCTCGAATCAGAATACATCCTCCTTCTGGCCTACCTTGGCGAAGGTCGCAGCGAAAAGGCCATGAAAGCCGCCCGCTACCTCCTCAAGATCCAGAACGAAGACGGCGGCTGGTCCATGTTCCCCGGCGGGAATACCGAAGTCAGCGCCACCGTCAAAGGCTATCTCGCCCTCAAGATTACCGGACATGCCCCCGATTCCGAGCCAATGCAGAAAGCGCTACTGGCCGCCCGAGCCGCCGGCGGCGTCGAAGCCGTTAACAGCTTCACTCGCTATTACCTCGCTCTTCTCGGATTGATCCCTTACAGCAAATGCCCAGCTGTTCCACCCGAGCTGATCCTGCTGCCCAAATGGTCTCCCATCAACATCTACGAAATGTCCGCATGGTCACGCACCATCGTCGTGCCGCTGAGCCTGTTGTGGTCCTTCCAGCCCAAGACCGTCCTGCCAGACAACTGCTCCATCGAAGAACTGTTCCTCAACGACCCGGCCGAGCTGTCTTTGAAGTCCAAATCCATGGACATCGTCCAGACACACAACGGCGATACCTGGGTCCCGTGGAAAGCCATCTTCCGGAGCATCGATCGCGGGATCAAATTCTTCGAGCGACTCAAACTCAAGCCACTTCGCCACTGGGCCAACAAGAAATGCCAGCAGTGGATTCTCGACCGCTTCGCAAACAGCGACGGCTTAGGCGCTATCTTCCCGCCGATCGTCTGGAGCATCATCGGCCTGAAGTGTCTCGGCTTTTCCATGAACAGCCCGGAAATTCAGGAAGCCATGAAGCAACTCGATGACCTCATCATCGACGACGGCGAAACGATTCGCCTGCAGCCCTGCAAATCCCCCGTCTGGGATACCGCCATCGTCACGATCGCTTTGCGCGAAGCCGGCGTCGCAGCCAGCAGCCAGCCGATCCGCAAGGCCGTCCGATGGCTCCTCGGCAAAGAAGTACGACAAAAAGGCGACTGGTCCACCAAACGCCCGGGAATCGAGCCCGGCGGCTGGTTCTTCGAGTACAACAACGCTTTCTATCCCGATATCGATGATACCATCATGGTCCTGATGGCCCTCGCCAGCTCGATGCCAGGCGAACCGGGCAGCGACTGGACCATCGAAATGCTCAACAACGCTCGCGTGAAAAATCCAGGACGTCGAGATGTTTCGCCATCTCAGACGATCATCACCGGGCGCGGCAGCAACTCCATTCGCGTACTCCAAGACTTCAACGACTCCGAAACCATGCTCGCCGCCATGCGACGTGGTCTTCAGTGGGTCCTCGGCATGCAATGCAAAGATGGCGGCTGGGCAGCCTTCGATGTCGATAATACCCGCGACCTCCTGACCCACGTCCCCTTCGCAGACCACAACGCGATGATCGACCCCGCAACCGCCGACATCACCGCACGTGTCCTCGAAATGATGGGACGCCTCGGCGTCGACCGCAATCACGTCTCGATCCAGCGAGGTCTCGACTTCGTCTTCAAAGATCAACAGCCCGATGGCAGTT
>SXPC01000161.1 GCA_005778225.1 Planctomyces sp.
ATATTGTCACAGGCTGTTAGTCATGAGTTATGAGTCGTGGGTCATGAGGCCTCGAATTCCTGCCTTCCCTCATGACTCATGCCTCAAGACTCATGACTGCTGGCTCCTGTTTGTGCTAAACTCTCCCCGAACACGAGATTCAACCGAGGACTCCCATGACGTACATCGCCCGCCTGCATCAGGCTATGAAAACACAAAAGACAGCCGCTCTTGTGGGGCTGGACCCCCGTTATGAGAACCTGCCCGAGGAAATCAAAGAAGCCGCCAAGGATCGTGGCGGCGATCGCCTTGAGATGTACGCGTATGCCTTCGAGCGGTTCTGCTGTGAAGTGATCGACGTCGTCACCGACCTCGTCCCCGCCGTCAAGCCGCAGGCAGCGTTCTTCGAAGAGCTGGGACCGGAAGGCTGCCTGGCGCTGGCTCGCGTGATGAGGTATGCCCGCAAGAAAGGGTTGCTCGTGATCTGCGATGCCAAGCGTGGCGATATCGGGACGACGGCCCAGGCGTACGCCTCGGCCTACCTCGCCGGCGAAGATGCCAAAGCCGCTCCCTGGGCCGCTGATGCGCTCACCATCAATCCGTATCTCGGGACCGACACCCTGCAGCCGTTTGTTGATCTGGCTGTCAAACGTGAAGCAGGCTTGTATGTCCTCGTCCGCACCAGCAACCCCGGAGCCGCGACGTTTCAGGATCGCACGCAAGACGGCGTGAAGCTCTTCGAAGCCGTCGCAGACGCGGTCGAAGCGCTCAACGTGCAGACGATGGAAGCAGGCGAGACCTACGGCAGCATCGGCGCCGTCGTCGGCGCGACTTACCCGGAAGAGCTCGCCCAACTCCGCAAACGCATGCCCCACACCCCCCTGCTGATCCCGGGCTTCGGCTCCCAGGGTGGAACCGCCGACGATGTGAAATCCGCATTCGACGCCGATGGCTTCGGTGCCCTCATCAACAACTCCCGCGGCATCAACTTCGCTTACGAGAAAGAGCCCTATAAATCCCAGTTCGGCCAATCCAATTGGCAAGCCGCCGTCGAAGCCGCAACGAAAGACATGATCAAGTCACTCGCAGGCGTCTGCCCGTTGTAAGTGCCATCAGAACCCCCGGGAGGGCGAGGCTCCGCCCGAGCCGCTGTCCCGCGTCGCAACGCTGCATCAACGAATCGACGCCGAACACGGCCCTCTTCGTCTGAGGCCTGAAGGGACGGAGAGGTGAGGTGCTTTTGGCGTATTCGATGCGTTGATAAACAGTATGCGGTTCAGACAGGGGGTTCACACCCCCCGCTCGCCTGGGGAGACGCCCCTTGACTATTTCTCGTTCAACAGGTAGGCCTGCATGAACATGATCGTCGCATAAAACTGGAAGTCCGCATTGGGCTTTTTGCGGAAGCCGTGGCCCTCGTCTTTTGCCATCAGATACCAGACCGGCGTGCCCTGCGTCTTCACCTTGTCTCGCATCTGTTCGGCTTCGGACAGTGGGACGCGAGGATCGTTCTGACCCTGAATGATAAAGAGCGGATTCTTAATCTTCGCGGCATTGTTAAGGGGCGAAATCTTCTCAAAGAACTCTGCCACTTCCGGGTCGCGCTCGTCGCCGTATTCCACGCGTCTCAGGTCGCGTCGATAGTCTTCCGTGTTCTTGAGGAAGGTCCCGAAATGCGAGATCCCGACGATATCGACCGAACATCGAAACTTCTCCGGATAGTTCGTCGAGACAGCCAGCGTCATGTAGCCACCATAAGAGCCACCCATCACCATGATCCGCTGGGAATCCAGATCTGGCTGCTCAGCGATCCAGTCAAACAAAGCCCCGATATCCTTGACCGAGTCTTCTCTCAACAGAACATTATCAAGTTTGACAAACGACTTCCCGTAACCTGCAGACCCACGAACATTCGGCTGGATGATCGCGATCCCCAACTCGTTGAGGTAGTAGTTATAACGCCCCATAAACCCCGGACGAGCCTGTGACTCTGGGCCGCCGTGGATCAGGATCATGACGGGCCGCTTCCCCGTAAACTTGGGAGCAGGACGATTCAGGAACCCCGAGATCTCCAGTCCATCGAATGACTTCCACTTGATCAGCTCCGCGTTCTGAAGACTGTCAGGATTCATCCCGCCCAATTCACTCTCCGTCCAGCGAGTGAACTGCAGCGAGTTGGTATCGTACGAGTAGACATCCGAAGACGATTTCGCCGAGGTGTAAGTCAGCCCCAGATCGACGTTATTGTTATGCCATGATAATCCGCCAATCACTCCAGGGGGCAGACCTTCTGCCTTGTAGAAGGAACTGTCAGCCGTATTCATGATGTACAGCGTCGACATCCCTGCTTCGTTGGTCACGAAGGCCAGCTTGGAGCCATCTTCGGTGATCGTGAAGGACTCGACGTCCCAGGGAATAATGTCCGTAAGAACGGTCAGCTTTTCCCCTTCGAGTTCGAGAATCCCGAGCCGCTGAAATTCACTCCCTTTGTCGGTCGTGACGTACAGCTTCGTCGGGTCCTTGGGATGAAATTTCGCTTCTCCCCAGGCAATGTCTTCGCCGTCGGTCGTGATCAGCGTTCTGGTTTTCTTTTTCACATCGAGCATCCACAGCTTGCTCGACGTGATCGACTTGTACTCGGACAGAACGATCTTCGAATCATCACCCGACCAGGACGAAGCCCCCCAGCCGCCACCGGGCAGTTCAATCACCAACTCCTGCTTGGACGGGTCCTTCGGGTCCATGATCCACAAATCGCGATCCGCACCATTGCGTCGTGTCGACGAATACACGGCCTGCGTCTTGGCCTTATTCCACAACAACCCGCCATTCTGCGTACGCCCCCCATCGGTCAGCAGCGTGACATCGCGCGACTGCAGGTCAAAACGAAACAGCTGACCAAATTCATTTCCGCCAAGGTCCTTGGAGAAGATGAAGTAGTCTCCCGTGTTCGGCTCGAAGCTCGCGCTGCCGACGGGTTCATTAAAGAACGTCAGCTGCGTGCGGGCACCCAGAGGCTGTTTGACAATGTGAATCTGATTCGTATTACCGAAGCGTGTCGAAACGAGCATCTGCTTTTCTGTCGGATGCCAGTCAACAAACGACGCCGCACGTGCTTCGGTATACCGATTGACCGAATCCGGCAGTGTCATGGGAATCGGCGGGATCCCCTCCGTGACCAGATTTTCTGGCGGCGTCAATGTCTGAGCAACGACAACAGCGGGCATCATTAGAAGACTCATCAAAAAGGACAGTCGCTGCATAGGGCGCGTTCCTGTTCATTAGCGGCGGGAAGGGAGGCAGGTCTTTACCAAACGATAGTAACCGATGAGCGTCAGCGTTTGTAGCAGAACAACCTGAGAAGCTCTCGCCTCAGTCTCAACGCGATCGCATAACAACTATCGCGAGTTCATCGTCATCATCGGCTGGTTCAGCGATTTGGCCAGGTGCGCGATCAGGCGCAGGCGATAATCGGGCATGCGTGAGGCAAGGTGGGCCTCGAAGGAGCCAGGGTTCTTGCCGCGCTGGAGGTCGTGCAGGTATTCCAGCAGGATGGCTTTTGAGACCGTCGATTCGTGCATGAGCATGTGAATCCAGGCCCAGCTTTCCTGGTAATCGAGCTGCTGCATCTGATGGACCTGCGTCAGGGTTTCAAGTCGCCCCAGGTTCGGACTCCAGTCATTCTCAAGAGCCGTCAGCAGTGACTGCACCGAGTCACGATTCACGCCTCCCGGCACAGGTCCTTGTACTTCGAAGTATTCCGCGAGCGCTTCATCCAGCCACAGCGGGACATCTTTCATCGCCGCGTGCAACAAACCATGAGTGAATTCGTGACGCATGTCTTCCTGAATGCGATCGCCCCAGAAGGTATAGACCGCCAGTTCAGATGATGTCCCAATGAAATAAGCCCGACGATTCGGCAGGCCTGGATACGCCGACTGTAAATACTCTTGATACTCCGCTTCGTCCGTAAACAGATACACGACGACTTCGCGATCCTGAAGAGGAATCTCGATCTCTTCGCTGACCTGCCGACGAAGCTTCTTGAGCTCGAGCATCAGCTCATGATTGGCGGACAGCTTCTTATCGCTGTGCACCCGAAGTTGCTCGGCACGAACCGTGTAGTTATCAGGCAGCTTAGCGGCTTTGTTGCCGCGGGCCCACATGCAGCCCGTGCAAGTCAACAACATTGCGAAGAGCATCGCCGATCTCAGCAATAGCCGGGAGGGCGAGGCCCCGTCCGAGCCGCCAGTCATGCGTTCCGTCGCATGCATTGCAACGGGGTGCATTGCGAAATCACAGCTTTGCGCAGAGTGACGATGATCACGACGATTCCCAGAACCCTGCACACCCTTCGAGCTCGATTCACTGTTCGACCTGTGCAACGAGAAAAATCGGCTCGGACGGAGCCTCGCCCTCCCATAAATTCGCGCAGCCGTTTTCATGCAGCATCTCAGTCGAATACTGATGCTGATGGAACTCTGCGTAATGGAAGGTCTACTGCTCACGCGGCTTTTCTATGGGTGGGCATTGTAACGACTGATGGCGATTCTGTTGTGAGTCGTGGTGCTTTGAACTTGCGAGACTGATAGTCATCCACGAGTTTGGCCGTCTCACGCCACTGTGATTTCCAACCAGTATCGTCTCGCCCGCTCTCGATTTCAGCAAGGGCAAGTCGACGTGTCATGCGTCGGTACGCAACCAGCCCACGCAACGCATCGCTTGGCGACACGGTCGAAACTTCCATCAGACTGGAAACGATCCTCGCAAGATTCTTATTCCGCAAGACCGTCGGCAACACATTCCACCGACGCACAGCATCAAGATCGAGGATGGTGTAGGAGGTTTGATGAACATTGTCCGCGACGAGAATGTTCATCGCCTTCAAATCGCGATGATCAAAGCGGGCGTGATGAAACTTCGCCAACTCACGTCCCAGAAGTTTCGCATAACGCCGGCGCCAGTCACGCTGAACCTCGGGCGATTGCGCGGACAGCACATGTTTCACAAACGGTGCCAGTGGCACTAGCCCTGTCGCCTCCTGCGTGACGAGCGTTTCTTCGACAGGCGAAAACAACGACTTCGAGACCGGACGCTCCACAAACATCAGCGGCTTCGGCGTCGAGATCCCGCGACGCAGCATCGCGTGCCCGAATTCCCATGTCCGTCGTGTTTTGGTAAAGATCCCCGAGAGGATGCAGCCCCAATGACGCAGGCGTGGACTTTGGATCCGTTTGACAAAGATGGGGCTTGAGTCGCGCGATGGCCAGGTCGTCTTCACCACGAATCGCGAAGTCGATCGCTTGCGATAATCGGCATCGGTCACTTTCGTCAGGAGTCGATTGGGCTCTTTCAACAATTCGACGAGCCCCTGTGACTTAAGCGCAGCCAGCCCTCGCGCATTGAAGGCTCCCTGTCGTCGAATGACCAGGCGACGATTGCCACGTTCCCACTTGCGATCGGCTTTTTGATACGCGACCTCCTGGTGTCGAATGACGACACCGTTCGCGTCACGGACCAGACCACGTAGCTCAACGCTCGAAGCGGTGGCTTCCCCCAGATCGGAGAGAGCAGCTTGATAGTCACGCCAGAACCGCGCCGCATCAACCGGGCGGACGAGTTGCGAGAACGTATGAAACAACACAGCGATATTCTGCAACCGCTGCTTCGTCGTCAATTGGCTGATCGATTTGATCGGAGCCAGATCGATCAGGAAGAGTTCAACGTCCTCAACCGACGCTTCGTTCCAGACCGCCAGCAGATTCCCCGCGTGATAGTCCGTGTGCAACAGCCCCGCATGATGCAGACGAGCCGTTAAGGTCGCCAGTTTCGCAATCAGGACGCTTCGCAGTAGTGACGATTCGCCAATCGCTTTCGTCAACGGATGGTCAGCGTCCGTCGTGAGCACATCCAGCGGAATCGCATCACATAATTCCGACGTCAGCAGGTACGACGTGACACGCTTCGACGATCGCTGCTCCCCCCACGCCATCGGCAGCGGCGTCGGAATGCCCAGCATTCGCAATCGCTGATAGGCAATAAACTCGCGCTCACAACTCGATCGTCGTACGAGCAGTTGAAGACGTTTGATGATCGAGGCTGCGGGCTGTTGTTTCAAAAAAACGACTTGCCCATCGAGCACCATGCGTAAGACACGTCGATGCGGTCCCTGCTTGACGATCGAGATGTCTGCATTCGTCGGTTCGCCGTTTCGCGTCCATTCAGCCAGACGCCGCGCGACCTCGTCACACGTCGCGCCAAACGACGGAGCGGTCGACCACCGGATCGGATTGTCTGCCTCGTGCATCATCGCCGAAACTACCAGCATCGCAGCGCATTCATCACTCATCCTTGAGCAACAAAATCGAACTGCTTCCATTAAGAGGAGAATAGTGACACAACTCCCCCACCCGCCACAAGCCCGTTTTGCGTTTTTATCCGGGCATCAGACCTTACCCGATACCCAGCAGCTGGCATGTATCTTCATAACTCCCTTCGAGATCAAGCGTCACCGCCCGATCAGGAGCATACCAGAGGGGAAGCGCAGGCAGCGGTTGCCCCAAAGCCACCGGATAAGCCCAGGCATCAAAGCGGCTGCGGTGATTGTTAGTCCGTGTCCGACAACTGGCGGCATACAACGATTGAACGTCAACGCCGAGCGTTGGATCAGTGACACCCAGTTCTGCCAGTAACTCCGCGTACAGATTGCCACTGCGACCCGTGACAATATCCACAATCGCGACACTGACGCTCTGCTGCAGGAGCGCAGAGCATTTTGCGACGAATGCCTGCCTGTGCTCGGCTCGGTCTTTATTTCCAGGACTGACAAATTCCACAGCCGCCACCAGCGTTTTCTCACGCTCCACATTGTAAATCAACACTTCGTACTCATGCTGATCGCCGATATCGATGTCGGCTGAGATAGTCGGCTCAGCAATCATCTGAGACATCGTGGCGGCTGACTCTCCCCCGGTACTATCAGACGACGTTGTTTCATGCTCAAAAGTGCCAATATCCAGTTCAAAGTACTGTCCCATCCGAGCCCGCGGTTCGGCAATGTAGCCTGGCGGTAGCAGGTGACGAACTCGCCCCACCAGCATCGCCGGCCAGCTCCCATGAAATCCTTCCCATCCGAAAGTTCGAGAGATCGGCGGATGAAAATGATCTGGCAACGGCATCATGAACCCTTTTCGACAGTTATCTCTCGTGTTTATTCTCAGCTTACTCTCGCAGAACTGCCGACGCAAATCTGCTTCCATTCTCCTCTTCCCCTCATGACTCACGACTCACACCTCATGACTCCAAAACTGCCCTTTACCCAATTTTCGTCCGATTGCTAAGATGCCACGTTCCGACGAGTTGTCGGGCGACCCGCGTCGACTGGTAGGAGCCAGTCGGCACGTTTCGATCTCGAGCGTTTGTTCCAGGCAGGAGGCCGACATGAGCACCATTCTCATCATGGGAATCGATTCAACGCTGGGCGCCAATATCGCGACCCGCTTCGCCGAAGAGTATCACGTCGTCGGACTTGCCAGTCAGACCAAGGTCGAGCCGTCAGGCGTCGAAACCATCCTCTCCGCTCAACGCGACTTCGCGTCCCTGTCCAAAATCGTCGATGATGTCCACCCCGAGTGGATCATCTGTGCCGAGCCCGTTGGGTCGTACTGCTGGCTCGAACCGGGCCAACATCAGATCACTCCGGCTCGCCAGCTTGATGCCGCCCGTGCCCTCGGACGCCTCACGGCCGATCGCGAGATCTCGCTGACCTGGCTGTCCTGCGATGCGATCTTCACCGGCCCCTGGATGTTTCACGAAGAAGAAGGCATCCATTACTGCCAGACCAACACGGCAGAACTGTACCGCCAGCTCGAGTCAGAAGTCCTCGGCTGGAATCCGAATGCCCACGTCGTCCGCTCGAACACCTTCGGCTGGTCCCCGGAAGGGATCGCCGCACAAGGCGTGTCACGACTGGCTCGACACTTCGACTCAGCTGCCCGCATGGACCTCGACTGCCTGCGACACGCAACCCCGATCCACGCCGTCCAGCTGGCTGATATTCTCCTCGCTAGCTTCGAACACGACCTCTCGGGCCTGTATCACATCGCAGGCGCAGAACGTGTCAATCCCTGGCAGTTCATGCACCAGATGATGCTTTATCTGGAAGGCCCGCGCGCCCGCGTCCCCATCACACTCGCGAACGAAATCGCCAGCGAAGAACACCATCTCCGCTACGGCTACGGCGAAACCTCCCTGCAAACCAAAAAGATCAAAGCCGCCCTGGGTCGCCCGATGCCCATGCTCAGTGAAGGCCTGGAACTCCTCCGCCAACAACGCGACAACGGCTTCCAAGACCGCCTCAACGGCGTCGCGATCCGCCAAGGCCAAGCCGCGTAACCATTTCGCGCCAGCAATCAACAAGCTTCGCCCGTATACTCTCTTAGGCGAGCGGGGGGTGTGAACCCCCTGTCTTCTAACGAGATGCTATGGACGACCATCGATGACGACAGAAAGTCCCCGCGACAACGAAAATTTCCCCAAGCGCCGTCGCGCCATCAGCATCTCGTTGATTTTTGCACTACTCCTCGGTTGCTCTCCGCTGGTTCTCGGTCCGCTAATTGGCATTTGGAGTTATTCACCGATTCCAGCAGTCTCACAACGAGCAACTTTTCTCTCAACGATTATTCTACTTGGCTGCTTATCTCCGATGTTTTTTCAGATCATCACCTTGAGTGCTGCGATCGGCAATCAAGGACATCGCATGGTCATATTGGGCAACATTGCCTGCTTTTTGTTCCTCATCTGTTCGTTGCTGATGTTTCGAACAATGCGTCTAGGACCTTTCGGCGAGCGTGACATCGCTATCACCAGGATCGCGAATAGCAGCTTGCCTCTCATTCACGCGATCGAGCGGTTTGAAATCGACCACAAAGGTGAACCTCCCTCGACACTTGAAGAGCTAATGCCAACCTATCTCGACGCAATTCCGTCGACAGGAGTCGCACGATATAACGACTATCGCTATGCCGTGGATTCCGATCCTCAATCGGCCCCCGGACCGGTCTCTCGATGGCTCCTAAGGGTCTCAACGATCGAATTTGGAGCGTGGGATTCCATGTATTACCTGCCGGATCAGAATTACGCAGAAGCTCAGAGTAGGCATTCACTTGATTCGATCCCAATGTCCGACGGCAGGAATTGGGTGTATTTCAATGAATGAAGCCAGCACGAACGTTGAACCAGCCGGCAAGTCCTTTAGTCATCTCTTAGCATTGGCCATCGTTCTGCTGCTCGGGCTCTCTCCGCTCCCGCTCTCGTTCCTTTACGCAACCTATGCCTACGGCGAACGAAGCGTCGTGGGAATAATCCCCGCTATCCTGCTCTTCGGCTGCTTCTCATTCTTCCTCTGGATTCCTTTCGCAATCGTCACGATCTTTAAGCCATCGCTGGAGCGTCTCGCCATGCTCTGGCTGCCGACCAGTCTGCTGTTTATCGTGGCGACGTTTTTATCATTCGGAATCACAATTCCGATCCATCTTCGAGAACGTGATAAGGCGATGCACGTCATCGCGAAGAACGGCAAACCGCTCGTCGACGCAATTGAAGCTTACCGACTTGACCATGATGGGAAAGTACCGCTTACCCTTGAACACCTTGTGCCAACCTATCTAACCGCGATCCCATCAACCAGCGTTGGCTGTTATCCTGACTATTCCTTGATTCACGAGAACGGAATTCCAAGCTGGTATCCCAAATCAGAATGGATTGTTGAAGTGAATATTCCCCTTGGTTTTATGGACTGGGACACCCTCTACTTCCTCCCCGCCCAAAACTACGACGACACCCCGCTGCGAGAATCCGTCACGCTGATCCCCATGGGCGATGGCCGGGTCTGGGGGTATTTCAATGAGTAAAAAGAACTAGCCACTCCCCCATGCTTCGCGCCCGCTTCTCCATCCATTACCCTCCGTAATTCTCCCCTCGGTGCTCCCTGTGACCTCTGTGGCTACTTCATGAAACGCGAACAACCCGCCATCACCGCCCGTCAGATCGCGTTTCGACTGCTGCAGGAGCACGACCGCTCCGGCGAATTCTTGTCTCAGCTGATTACTGCTCCAGAATACAGCGGTATTCCACCACAAGAAAAACGTCTCGCCGTCGACATGGCCGAGACGACGCTGCGTCGCGTTTACACGGTCGATCGCCTGCTGCGACAAGTCATGACGCGCAAGCAGTCTGAAACCCACCCCGCCCTCTGGCAGATCCTGCGCCTTGGCGTCACGCAGCTGTTCTTCATGGAGAACATTCCCGAACACGCAGCCATCCACGAGACCGTCGAACTCGCCCGCTTCATCGACAAGCCTCATATCACAAAGCTCATCAATGGCGTCCTGCGAAATCTCCAGCGGATGCAAGCCGGGCGGATCAGTTATCAGGCCAACATCAGCAACACAGCTGGTTTCGCGCTCGTGAACCCTGAGCAACCCGAGACGACACTGGAGCCAATGCGTCTCTTGCCAGTCAACGAGACACAAGCCTGGCTGCTCAATCAGGATCTTTTCCCGCGTCCCGATCTGGCTGCCTCGCGCGTCTCGACCATGGCGACTTACCTCGCAGAGACCCTCAGTCTCCCCGACTGGCTGGTCAAAGACTGGATGACGGAACCCTCCATCGACCCGCTCGACAGCTTCGCGCGAGCCCGCCGACGTGGCCTCGTCTTTCTTGACGACCCGCGCCTTACCCTCCGCGTCAATCCTCTCAAGTCAACGCGTGACGACTACCTCACCACCCTGCAGCAAGCCACCATCGAAGCGATCGCAGGCGACGAACCCCAGGCGATTCGCTTGATCAAGAACGTCTCGCTGGCTGACCTCCCAGGCTACAAAGACGGCGTCTTCTCCGTCCAGGACGAGACCGCTCAGAAGGTCGCTCGACTCTGCGATCCCAAGCCTCACATGCACGTCCTCGATCTGTGTGCCGCCCCCGGCAGCAAGACGACGCACATCGCAGAACTCATGAAAGACACCGGCGTCATCGTCGCCTGTGACATCAAGCCCGCGCGTCTGGTCCGCGTACGAGAAAACGCCACGCGTCAGGGCTTCAAGTCGATCCAGACCCAGCTCATCGACCGCACTTCCAGCCAGCTCGCCGGCCGCAAGTTCGACCGCATTCTCATCGATGCCCCCTGCTCCAACACCGGCGTCCTTCACAAACGCCCCGAAGTCCGCGGACGGCTGACCCCCGAAGACATCCGCGAACTCTCCGATCTCCAGGCCGACCTCTTGCACCGGATGCTGTCTCATCTGAAGCCCGGCGGGAAATTGATTTACTCCACCTGCAGCCTCGAACGTGACGAAAACGACCAGCTCATCTCGTCGCTTCTTTCCTCGTCATCAAACTATCATCTCGAACACCGCGAACAAACCGAGCCGACATCCCACAACGACGGTGGTTTCGTGGCAGTCATCAGCGAACGGTGATGTGACTCTTTCGATCACGGCTTGCCACCTGCGATAGAATTCCGATGTGGGGAATTCGCCTGTAAGACTTTCCCCTCTGCCGCGACACCACTGTGTCCCTGTTCTCGCGAATTCATTTGCATCTGGAGAAACGCCGATGTCTGCTCTCATGACTTCTTATGACCTTCATGGCCTCAAGCTTCCTAACCGCGTCGTGATGGCTCCACTCACCCGAGGTCGTGCCGGTATCACCCGTATTCCCAACAATCTGATGGCCGAGTATTACACACAGCGAGCTTCTGCAGGTCTGATCATCTCGGAAGCCACTGCCATTTCGCCTCAAGGCTATGGCTGGCCAAACGCGCCTGGGGTTTATACCCCGGAGATGGTCGAAGGCTGGAAGCAGGTCACCAGATCGGTCCATGACGCCGGCGGTCACATTTTCCTGCAACTGTGGCATATGGGACGTCAAAGTCACTCGTCTTTCCACAATGGCGATCTGCCAGTTTCCGCCTCTGCAATCGCTGTCAACGATGATGGCGCCCATACACTGGAAGGCAAGAAGCCGCGAGAAGTCCCTCGCGCACTCGAAACCCATGAGATCCCTGGCGTCGTCAATGATTACAAGACAGCCGCTCAACACGCCAAAGACGCGGGCTTCGATGGTGTTGAAATTCACGGCGCCAACGGCTATTTGATCGACCAGTTCATGCAGTCGAAATCGAATCACCGCACCGATGACTACGGCGGGTCGATCGAGAAACGTGCCCGCTTCCTGCTCGAAGTGACCGACGCGGTCACCAGCGTCTGGGATTCCACCCGCGTCGGCGTTCGTCTCTCGCCCAACGGCGTCTACGGCGACATGGGCTCTCCCGACTTCCACGAGCAATTCACCTATGCCGCGAGCGAACTCAACAAACGCAACCTCGCTTACCTGCACGTCATGGATGGCCTCGCCTTTGGATTCCACAAAAGCGGCAGCCCGATGACTCTCGAAGACTTCCGCAAGGTCTTCTCAGGCCCTTTGATGGCCAACTGTGGCTACACAAAAGAAGCTGGTGAGAAAGCGATCGCAGAAGGCCACGCCGACCTCGTTGCCTACGGTCGCCCCTTCATCAGCAACCCGGATCTGGTCGCCCGCTTCCAGAACAACTGGCCCCTCGCCCCAGTCGCTTCGATGAAGCTCTGGTATTCCTCCGAAGCCGAAGGTTATACGAGCTTCCCGACCTACACGGCCTAAATTAGTCTCTCCTTTGACTGATTATGCGATAAGCCCCTTCTCGCTCATGGGAGAAGGGGGCAGCGCTTCGTTGACCGATTTTGGCAGTCACCCCTTACGGCCCGTTCGCGATCGCAGCCTGCAGGATCTCGCCAGTCCTCGCATTCTGAATCAGCGCAATGACTTTCATCGGCCCTGGCGTCGTCGATTTCTCCGGGAACGACAACCCGTGCTTCTTTTCGATTCCCGACACATAACTCGCCAAAGACGCTTCCAGAGAGGCTCGATCGATCGTGACTTCGCCCGCCCAATTGATGTTATCTACTGGCAACCCCTCGATCGGCGTCGCGGCTCCTCGAACCAGCATCTCGTGCTCCTGAATTCCATTGCGGGAAGGAGCCCACAGCAGCGTCTCGGCCAGGATGACGTGAGCCCGCAGGTCAGCCAGCTGTGCCTCCGGGAGACCTGTTGCTTTGACGGCAAACTTTGTGTTCTCGAAGGTGACTGGCTCCAGCTTCAACGTGACATCCGTCGTCAGCATGAGCAGGTCGTCGACGATGGACTTCAAGACGCCCAGCCTCGCTTGCGTATCGCCAACACGTCCACCCAGCGGCGGAGTCACGCGACCGTTCAGAACAACCGTCGGCGTTCCGACCTGCTCTTGCGGGTTGGAACGCCTGGTCGCGTAATACTCAAATCGCTCTTCACTGTACTCATTGACGAGGGGATCGAGACCAGCTGTGTGTTCGTGATAGCGCAACGTGATCAGGGCCGGCGCCGGATAGATCGTTTCGAGGTTCGTCAGCGCCAGATCCACCGACAGACACGGAATGCATCCGCCTCCGGTAAACAGCTCACAGACGACGGCTCGTCGACGCGGTTCCTCCTTGAGTGGCTTCGCAGGAAACAAGGGGACCAGGGATTTCGTTGCAGCCTGATATCGCTCGCGAAGATAGGGAGCCAAACCTTCGCTCGTCCCCTTGATCTCTTTCCACAACTCGACCACCTCGTTCCCCAGAGACTGCACCTCGCCATCGGCTTTGCTGCGCATCTCCCGTACTGTCTGTTCCATCTGAGGTAAGAGGGCCAGTTCCGCAAACCGGTTCATCGCCAGTTCCAGCTGTTCATTGGCCAGCGCATACTCAGCCAGCGCCAGTCGCGAGGTCGGGTCATAAGGATGTTTGGCCTGATAAGCTTCGAGCATGGTGGCTCCCTTCTCTTTCTCGGCTTTCTCGTTGGCAACAATGAATGTCACACCCTGAGTCAGCAGGAAGACTTCATCCAGTTCAGGAGACTTCCCTTCCGGAAACTGCTCGCGAGCTTTTCGAATCAGATCGTTGAGAAGACGCTGATCGAGCCCCGCCATCGCGACGGTCATCGCGGCCTGTCGATAAAACTTTTCCAGCAGCGCAGGTCCCCAGGCCTGATGAATTTCGATCGACTGATCGAGAAATGCCTTCACCTCCTGCTCGCTGATCGATTGACTGGGGAGCATCTGCAGCATCTTCTCGATGGCATACAGATCGAGAGGGTCATGAAGCTCTGCCTTGAGAAACGTCAGCAGCGAGCCGATCGGCTGACTGGTCGACAAGATAGATTTCAACTGCTCGGCGCGAGGGTAGCTTTTCTCGACATCACTTTCGCTGACGGCGCTCAATGTTGTCAGCGTCATTCGAGCCGGGACGATGGGACCGTCGTTGATCTGGAAAGCTCCCAAGACACTGCGATGCGCCAGATTGCCATCAAAAACATACGACGTCCCCGCTTCATCAAACGTCAACGAGACGTGCTTGGCATCCACAGATTGCTGGACCAGTTTCCAATCCGTCGCTGCGGCTGAAGGCTGCACAGAGGCAGACAGCTTCTCCCCCGACTTGGTGATAACGACAATCCCAGCCGTCAGTTCGCCATCCTCCTGGCAGACATTCATCAGCCAGCGACCCTCGACCGAAGTCAACGCCGGCAAGGCGCTCGACGACGAATGCGTCGCAGAGGGGCAACCGGTCAGCAGGACCGCGAGGATCAAAATCATCAAGCCAGAGCAGACACGTTTCACGGCACTCTTCCCGCTGCAACATCATGGGGATCAATCATTTTCACACCGTCAGCATAGGCGATGCTGTCAGCCTGCTCAACGTCGAACATCCCGCGACGACAGCTGCGGAATTAATAGACGCGCCATTTGAGAGTTTGGTGTCACTTTCCTCTTGGCTTCGAATTTTCAGACAGGAATGATGGTGCAGACGTCGCTGATCGAGACCGATTGAATGCTCGCAACGACGAAAAACATCACACCATTTCACGATCATCAGCGGGGATCTCAGCATGTCAACCATAGGGCAGGACGGACTGAAAACAGTCTTAGAACGACACGGCATCGATCAGATGTGGGACGTCATCCGGGAGCACTATATCCAGGGCAAGCCCCGGCGGGCCCGGCTCATCGCTATGTTGTCTCTACGCGAAGTCGCAGGCTGGTCGTTCGAGATGCTCGCGGATGCGTTCGGGAATGACCGGGCGCATATCGTCAGGTCACTCTCCAGCCTGCGACGCGAACTCCAGGAGATGTTCGAACTACCCGAAGATTTCTGGACCGGCCGACGCTGCGGGAGATGAGGAGGTTGTGTGAAAGACTCCATGCCGCATCAACGGGAGGGCGAGGCTCCGTCCGAGCCGCTGTCCCGCGTTGCACCGGCTGACCAGTTGATCGATGCCAGATGGTGTGCTTTTTGCAGTGTGCCATTGCCCACAGGAGATCGAGGCCATCGAAGTCCAGCGCACAGTTTAAGTTTCGCAACGCAAAGAAGCGGCTCACACGGAGGTTCGCCCTCCCGACTCACAGTCGATGAATGACAAGTTGAGGAATCAAAATGAAGATTGAAACGAAACAAGTCAGCGAGTTAATGTCCGCGTCGTACAATCCACGAAAGAAATTGAAGCGTGGGGAAAAGCGGTTCAACGCGCTGGCGAAGTCACTCGAGGAATTCGGACTGGTGCAGCCGCTGGTCTGGAACGCATTAACGGGGAGACTGGTGGGTGGGCATCAGCGACTGGAAGTCCTCAAGTCTCGCGGCGTCGAACAGGTCGAAGTGGTGGTCGTCGAACTGGATGAGGCCA
>SXPC01000162.1 GCA_005778225.1 Planctomyces sp.
CAGTAACACCTCTATCGAAACAAAACTTCGCTGATCACCGGCGAAGCCATCATGTCTGCGCTGCTGTGGCCTACTTCGGGGATCTCTCGAAAAATGCTGTTCTGTTTCCAGCGTTTATCGTGGAAGCTCTCAATATAGGTCCGATAATTCTTAAAGCGCTCGTAACGGTTGACTCCCTGTTGCATCGCAGGCAGAGTCACGTCGAGATAAGCCTCCAGGGTGTCTGCCGTGCCACCAAAGTAATAGCAGCGTCGCGTTACCATTCGTTCTGCAATGGTGTCCTTGCCAATCTGGTTCATCTTCGTGTTCAACTCTTCGAGACCGTAACGATAGTTATTGTACTTGGGAGCAGCGGCTTTCAGATCTGACTCGTTGAGAAGTTGTCCGTCACAAAATCGCTGACTATCCAGGTAAAGGTATGTGGATGGATTCATGATGACGAACTGCACTTGAATGCCATGGGCTTTGGCGAGGTCTGCAGCGCAGACATATCGATTGACGAACTGTCCACCTGCAGAATGACCAATCACTGAAATGCGTTCCAGGTTGGGGAAGACATTGGAGGAAGTCAGTTTGCTAAGTAACTCATCAACGACATCGAATGATGAGATCTTGAATTCCTTGCGAGCATTCTGAGCGAGGTCCCCTTGTTTCCAGCCAGCTTGGCTCCAGAAGAGTTGATTAGCGGTGGCCTCTTCTTCGATCGAGAATTGTGGGACGAGTATCACAGTCTTTTCAGCAGCACCTGCGACTTCAGCCGCGTGCAGCACCCGGTCAAAGTAATTCTCGGAATCACGTTTCGTTCCGTGGATGAACAGAACCGCGACACGAACATTCTGACCGGGAGATCGCCAATCGTGAGAATGGTAGTAGGGAATATGCATTCCCGGAACCATCTCCAGCTGTGCCAGATCTTTGGCGGAAATTGTGGCATTGCTGATTACTACTGTCACGAGGAGCAGAGGCCAAATAGACAAAGTCAACTTGTTCATCATCGTTTGGGGGCTCACTGCTGATCTTTCGCTGACTCAACTCCGTCGCTCTTCTGATCGGGCGTCGCTTTTTTTGACAGTGCCTTGCCGGCAAGTGCACCGGTTGGCGTTCCGTTGAAGACCGCCATCGAACCGTTGACCAAGACATACTTGACGCCTTCAGCATATTGGAAAGGGTTGTCGTACGTGGATTTATCGATAAATACCTGGGGATCAAAAACGACAATGTCAGCGGCCAATCCAGGTTTCAGATAGCCTCGGTCAGTCATTCCGAGAATATCGGCGGGAAGACCCGTCGCGCTACGGATGGCTTGCTCGAGGCTGATGACTCCTTCTCGAATGGCATAATGCCCGATTTTTCTGGGAAATGTTCCAAAGCCCCGCGGGTGAGGGCGATTGGCCGTCGGAAGCTGTGTGCTCGCATCGGAGGCTGTTGCAACCCAAGGGTAAGTCATCGTCGCGCGGACATCATCTTCGCTCATGGCGAATTTCACGATCGATGCACCGCCGTTGCGAATGATTTTTTCACCAATCTCCAACGCCGTCAATTTCTCGGACTGTCCTAGTTCATATAAGTTCTTCCCGACATAGGCGGGGATCTTACTGCAACTGGCAATGACTATCTGACGTCCGTTGTCAGACTCCTTGATCGATCTGGCGACATCCTCACGGATCTTAGGTGCGAGTTCTGAATCATCGAGCCGCTCGATGAGTTGTTTATTTCCGCCGGCGCGAGACCAGCTTGGGAAGATGGTTGCTTCGAGAGAAGTGCTGAACGCGACATAAGGATACTGGTCGGCAGTCACTTTCAAACCACGCTGTTGTGCTTTCTCGATCGCATCGATAGCGAGACGAACAGTTCCCCAGTTGGCAGTATCAGCGGCCTTGATGTGTGAGATATGTGAGGGACAGCCCGCCTGTTCTCCGATTTGGATGGCTTCGAGAACAGAAGCCAGCAGAGACGATGCCTCATTGCGAATGTGGCTGGCATAGAACCCATTTCCATCGGCGACAACTTTTGCAATCTCGATCAGCTCTTCTGTACTGGTAAACGTGCCCGGATTGTAGATGAGCCCGGTGGACATGCCCCAGGCACCATCGTCCATTGCCTTCTTTGCGATTGTCCGCATCTGGTCCATTTCTTCACCAGTGGCGGCACGACTTGTATTGCCGACGACCTTCAGTCGCAAGGAACCCTGCGGCAATAGATGAGCGACATTCGTCCCTGCGCCGACAGCGTTTACCTTCTTGTAGAAGTCGGCTACGTCGATCGGTCCCGATCCACAGTTGCCTGTCACAGACGTTGTGCAGCCCTGCATGAGGTAATTCACACATCCACGCCGAGTCGGTGAGATAACGCCAGAATCACTGTGGGTATGTAAGTCAATAAAGCCGGGGGAGATGACAAGCCCTGTTCCATCAATGACCCATGTCGCTTCCGGAGCCTCCCCTTTACCGACGGATGAGATTTTCTTGTCTTTGATAGAGACATAGCCGTCGAACGCAGGATCTCCAGTTCCGTCATAAATCGTGATGTTTTGAAAGACGAGATCGTCTTTGCCGAACACCGAAGCAGAGTGCATCAGGCAGATCGCGATTGCAATTAACATCTGACGGTACATGCGGCGACCTTCAAATACGCAATGTTGGCAGATACTGTATCCGGTCTAGAAACGATTGATTCGATAAGGATGTGGATCAATGTGAGGCGTATTGTCAGTCAGCATCTCTGCGATGAGCTTGCCTGTTGCAGTCGCCATCGAAAGCCCCAGCATGCTGTGTCCTGCAGCCAGCCACGCATTATTTAGCTTGGGAATTCGCCCAACGATTGGAACACCATCACAGCTCATCGGACGCCAGCCGTACCACTTCTCAACGACAGGTTCTGCGACAGTGTCATGGAGATAGAACCGGGCTGTGTCAGTCAGTAGCCGCAGTCTGTCTTGCCGTAGCGATGAATCGAATCCCGCAAACTCCATCGTCGAACCGATGCGGTACTCGGACTGTGTCGGAGTGATAGCGACTCGGTGGTCTTCAAAGATCATCGGATGCGTAGGACAAATCTTCGGTCGTGGCATGGTAATGGAATAGCCTTTACCTGGTTCGATCGGGATATGAATTCCCAATTTCTTCTGGATCATTCGAGACCAGGCACCGGTCGCAAAGATCACATGATCTGGCTGGAAATCACCTCGAGATGTTCGAATCTGTGTGACTTTTCCACCAACGGATTCAATATCCATGAACTGACAATGTTCTCTGATTTCTACACCCTGCTTTTCCAATAATCGCCGAAGCGACTTCATGAGCATCTGGGGACGAAGATGTGCATCGCACTGATAGAGCCAGGCACCGGCGACGACGGGTTTGAGAGCAGGTTCGCGTTTAAGCAGTTCCACGGAATCGAGACGCTCTGCCGAAACTCCAAATTCCTCCGTCAGCAAGCGGTTCGTTTTCTCGAATTTCTCAAAGTGATGAGGATCCTGGTGAACGAACATGAGACCTTGCGTCTCCCAGTCACAATCGGAAAGAAGTCCTGCTTCCATCATCTGTTGATACAGCTGGCGCGAGGATGTCAGCATTGAATGCCGGGCATGGCCTGCGGCGAGCATATCCTTGTGATTGCATTTGAGGGCAAATCTCAGAAACCATGACCACATCTGAAAATCGAGGCGGGCGCGAATCTTGAAGGGAGAATTGCTTTGAAACAGAGTTTTCAAAGAAGAAGTGATAGCGCCGGGGCGGCACAGCGGCAAAATATGGCTGGGCGAAACATAGCCACAATTGCCATGTGAACAACCACGTCCAAATTCTCCCTGATCGATCAGGACAACTTCGCAGCCAGCTTCCGCAAGGTAGTGAGCACAAGCAGCTCCAACAACGCCAGCGCCGACGATGTAAACGGGGCTGGTTGAGGTTCTGAACGGTCGATCGAGTTGTTTCTGTGAGAATCCTACAGGAGAATCAATTGTTGCAGGCAGTGTCATTGAAAAGCCTTGGAGGGAGACAGAGAAATGTGGGCGAAAACGGTGGGAAGTCAACGAGGGAGGAGACGATTATCTTGTTACTGGTTTCGATCGCTGAGCGAGTTCTTCCCCTCGGTTCCGAAGGCGGCGCACCCAAAAAGCTGCAACGGCAGAATTGAAAAGAACTTATCTCATTTTACCACTTTCGCAATCTGTTGCAAACTGTCGCATTACGTTGCAAATCGTCGCATTTTTCGCGGTATTACGCCCATTATCCGGTAGTAAAACGGTAGACGTAAGTCGTTAAAAATCGCTTCTGAATAAAGCTCGATTCCGGCTGTAACGGCGCCCGAAAACGGCTTCGAGAAACTGTCGAAATCGGCAACCAAACTGCGCCGTTTTCGAGTGCATGGCGCGGTACAAACAAAGTGCAATCCCGCTCCAGATTACAGATTTAAGACGATACCCAAATGTCCCTGATTTTCCACCCATTGCTCGCGCTCATTGCCTCTGTCACTGACCGTCAACTCGCGCGATATGTCGAGTTTTTGAAGGAAGAGAACAAAATTCTACGGAGCCGTGTCCATGGCCAGATCCACACGAAGCCTCATGAACGTGAGCGGCTGCTGAAGCTTGGCAAACCGCTCGGTCGCGCCATTGAAGAATTGTTAACCATCGTCAGTCCGTCGACTTTTTATCGCTGGCTGCGGGACGCAGGGCAGGGGAGTAAAAGAAAATCACCTGTCAGTAGCGGGCGACGAAAGCCACGCGAGGTCCGAGAGTTGGTGATTCAAATCGCGAAATCGACGTCGTTCGGCTATACCCGCATCCTTGGCGAGCTTCGCAAGCTCGGTATCAAAAAGATCAGTCGCCAGACAGTTCGAAATATCCTGAAGGAAGAAGGCATCCAACCCGGCCCTAATCGAACCTCTGACTCGTGGCAGAGCTTTATCGACCGGCATGCGAAAACACTGTGGGCCGTCGACTTCTTCAGTGTGAAAACCGTGACGAAGAAGGGGCTTCAGGAGCTTTATGTCATGGTGTGGTTGTGCATGACCACCAGAGAATTAATCGTCTCGCCCTGCACGGCTCACCCGAATGCAGCCTGGGTGACTCAGCAAACAGACGCATTTCTGGAACAGACAATCTCCCGCGATGAGAAACCAGCCATCATCATGCATGATCGGGATACGAAGTTCACTCAGGAGTTCATCAACAAACTCAAGCAGAAGGGCGTGCAGCACAACGCGTTACCCAAAGCTTCGCCAAATCTCAATGGACGCTGTGAGCGTGTCATCTTCACATTGAAACATGAGTGTTTGAAGAAGTTCATCATCTTCGGAAAACGTCACCTGGATCATCTGATGACAGAATTCACGGCATATTACAACACGCATCGATCTCACACGGAACGGGAACATTTGCCACCGCTGGCGACCGTGCCTGAAGAAGTTATGACGGTAGATCGTGATGAGATCGTTGTCAGATCGTACGTCGGTGGGCTGGTGAGGTCGTTTGAGCGGAAGGTGGCGTGAGCTCGGAGAGCATGTTCTGCGTTCTGGATATCCATGCGGATTCTCCTCGTTCTTTCGGAGCTGCTTATCTCCCGAAATGTAGCATAATCACGTTGGCCATCTCAGCTTCGTACGGAAAGGCCGTCTGAGATTTGCATTTTAAAACATGGAAACAGATACAACTCCAGATACAGTCATGACTTGACTGCAGTTACTTAATTTGGACCACGCGGAAAGCAGCGATCGCATTGGGTGAACCTAACTACTCCCACAGCCTTGTCTTGAACCCAAGGGCCGTTGCGTTCTCTGTTACCGCCCGCTTTATCTGGTCCGAAGCTCCGGCTGGAAAGTCGGCGTTGATCTCTAGCATGATGGTGAGAGTAGCGTTCGGGTCGCCAGCCAGGAGACTGACGATTTCCTCAGCGACTTGGACGAGGTGCATCTTGGCGGCAGAGGGTTTGATCTGAATAGACCCGTGAAACGACTTGGGCTGGCTAGTGGCGTTTGTGATCCCGCCAGAAGTGCCCGTTCCGCCGTTGGCTTTAGCCCCAGTCTGGCCATCAGTTGTTGAACCATTGCCGGTCGAGCCTCCGGTAGTAACACCTCCTGTCGACAGACCGCCAGCGGTCTCCGTAGAGTTCGCCTTGGCCATTGCCGCTTTTTCCAGGTTTAACTGATATTCGATTGCGGCTTTGGGCTCGATCAACAAAAGCGTGTCGTCAACCTGGACGTTGCCTTCGCCGATTTGGAATCCGGTGAAAGTGTCACCGTCGTGTCCGTAGGCAGTTCCGAAGAAGTCGCGCGATGTTGCTCCAGCGCGAATTGCCTGTGTCAACGAATCGCGATTCTTGAGCCGTGGCAAGTACAGATATCGCAGTGTATCTTCCCAGAAGGCCATTGCCCCTGCCGCAGCTTTGCCGTCCTTCCAGTACAGTTCCTTGAGCTTTGTGCGAAGGTGGATCGGAGACCATGTGTTAATGACCAATTCGTTGTCGATACAGACGCGTTCGATCTCGTTACCCGCCGAGCCACCGGTGGTCGTGAGTGGGAACGCTTCGACAGTCTGCTTCGGTTCGGTGGGTGTGTTCTGGACCGGGCACAGAAGCCACTTGTAACATTCCCGTGCTGCACGCGGCACCACCTCCTCCGCACTTTTAAGTTCCTTCTCGGCCTGACTCTTCTGGAGAAGGTCGATGTTCAATCGCCCATCCTTAACGTCTTCGACAATCGAGTTCCAGGCCAGAGCCACGCGGGCAGTGTCTTTTAGTCTGGCGAGAACGGCCATGTCAGGCGCGAGAAAGACAAGCCGATTGCCGCGATATCGTGGCTTGCTGCCGTTGTTACGCACGTAATCAAGGACTGCGCCTTCCGCTGGCTGTTTGAGATCGCGAGAGTGGCAGTTCTCCGGCGCGAGGACAACCAGCCGGAGTGCGCTGTCGTCGGGCACGTCGCCATGCGGCGTGAAGATGTGCACGCCATCGAAGAACGTCGCGCTCCCAACCATCTTCTTGACTGCTTCGGCGATCTTGCCACGCTCGTCTGGGGTTCGCTCGAACCGTCGCTTGCGGTCTTCCATTTCGCGACGCAAATTGGCGCGGGTATCAAACCAGAAGCGAGTGGCGTCCTGGGCCTTGTCGCCCGAGCTATTCAGGTAATGAAGTCGATCAGCCAACCGATTCAATGCGTCGATGTAGGTGGCAGAGGTCTGACCTGGTTGCAAACAACCGAGCAGAACTCGCGCACGATCGAGGCCGCGGATTCCGGCCTTACCGGCAACCGACGAAGGAGCACTTCCGAGAAATAGCGTGCGGGCGACGCGTCGGGCGGCGTTCACCTGGCCGAAGCGAGGTTCCTTGCTTTCAAGTTCGGTCGTCTCGGCACGGTCTCCGTCGATGTCTTTTTCAACGACTGCGTCCCAGCCGGCGGGAAGGTAGTACGTCAGTTCGTTACGCGAACTGCCATCGTGCAGAGGGATGCTGCCGGGCAGAAGCATCAGGTCTTTATTGTCGTCCTTCCAGAGCCGGTAGATGACCTTGGCCATCAACTTCAGCACCCCGCGTGTACGCTGGAAGCCGTCGATGGTGGTCCAGTCTTCGTAGAGTCGGTCGAACACCTCCGGATGGATCGGGTAGGCTTGCACGAGTCGGTCGTAATAGCGGCCTTCCTGGGTCTCGGCAGGAAGCTTAGAGCCTTCGGCCACGTAGGCATCGGCAAAGGCTCGGCAGACTGCGTCGCGGGACTTTCCGTCACTCACCGGCTCGAACAGTCGTCGCCTTACGATCTCAAAGGCTTCTTCGGTGGCAACAGGTTTCCATAACGCCTGGATACGGCCAAACGTTTTCTCCAACGCTCGGAGTGCTGCAATGCCACGCTGGCTGCCAGCTTCGACTTCGGATTCGGGCAAAGATGCCAGAACGATGGCATTGGGAACGAGCTTCACCGCTTCCGTAAGCGCCTGGACGAACGACAGGTTGGTGTCATAGCTTCCGCCGCTCAGTGTCTGGCCTTCTGAAAACTGCCGGACGTAGGCGACGAGTTCGTCGATCAGAATGATGCAAGGCGCATACTGGGCCAGCAAATCGCGGAGCAAGTCTTTGCCCGGCGACGTTCCCGTGGCGTCGGCTTCCTTCACCGTCGCGAATCCTTCGCTCCCACCAAGCTGCCAAGCCAGTTCGCCCCACAGTGTCTTGACCGTTTGCTTACCGTGTTTCCAGGCTTGACCGGGTGCGTGAGCCGTCCCGTCCAACACTGCAACGCGCGCTTGGGGAACATCCATCATTCCAGCTTGCTCGACCAACGAGGGAATTCCCGCCAGTTCCGACAGAGCACATTTTCGGGTGGCGAGGTGGTACACAGCCAGCATGGTGTGCGTCTTGCCTCCACCGAAGGCAGTTTGAAGCTGGATGACCGGCTCGCCACCATTACCGACGAGCCTCTGGGCCACTTGGGTCAGCAGCAATCGCATGCCTTCGGTGATGAAGGTGCGATCATAGAACGCCGAGGCGTCCTGGTATTCCTTCGATGCCTTGCCCGAATGCACTGCCGTGATATCGGCCGCGAACTCCGATTGCTGAAAGGTTCCTTCCAGGACATCGCGGTGGGGGATTGCAATTTCTCGCCAAGGTTTCATGAAGATACTTCCTACCAAACTTCGAGTGACCGTGAGAACTCACTTCCACGAATCGAATTATTCGTTGCCGTTGCTCAGATAATCGGTGACATCAATAACGTCCGAAAAAAGTAAGTTGTGAAGATCGCTTTCTCCGACCGCTTCCTTGATTTCAGCAACCTTCCTTTGCACCCGCTCGATCGCAAGCGTATCTGTATCATCGTTAAATGCAATCACGCGAACTGGTCCCTTCCGCCCATAACGCACGAAGTGTCCGACATGCGCATCAACAATCGCTGGGTCCCAGGGCACGTCATAAAAGATTACAGCCGTAACTTCTGGAAACATTGTCGACACCGTCTCGGTTGCAATCATGATCCCACCATTACTTTCGAACTGTTGAATAATTCGTTGTCGCTCCTCACTCGAATGACTGCCGGTTAACCTAAATACGCAGGGAAAGCTCTCTACGAGTGCGCTTAGCAAGAATGTTGATGTGTCAACAAATCGAGTGAAAATGCAAACTCTGTGATCCTGAACTGCCTGAGTACCAATAGAATCGAGGACTTGAAGCAGTGCTTCACACTTTGAATCACGCTCAACGTTCTCGATTTCTTCCAACAGTTGATTTACCAGTTCTGTGAATTCGGGCTGCTGTATCGCTGAGTCGTCGTTTGTCAAATCATCTGGCTCAATAGAGGGCACGTCGTCCAGGATTCGCTCGTCGAACTTCTGATTGTGGCGCTGTAGAATCCTGTTGAGTCGCTGTTCCAACGCAAACATACTGGATGACGACGACTTCAGTAAGACGGTTGCCAACATGCGATCAGACGGACGATTCAGCCGTAATGCCCGAATTAAGTCCTGTACTTTTGAGAGAAGAGCGACCTCGTCTGATGTCCGATAGTAAGTTACCCAATGAATATGCACATCCGGCAATAAGGGATTCCCGTCTTTGTCTCGGACGGATTCCCGCGACCAGACTGTGACATCCGCGCCCACCAAAAGTCGATCATCTTGGCTACTCCGAAAATGCTCAGATGAGAGCCCTTCGGCACACAGTAAGAGCGCCCTGGCATCAAGATGTCCCTCAATAAGATTGACCGCGAGTTCGCGTCGCCGACTTTTGCCTGCCAGTTGATGAGCTTCATCAATCACAAGAATATCCCAAGTCGCATCTGCGAGGCTTTTCGCGACATTCTGCTGTTTTGCGAAATCGAACGACACGATAACAATGCCATTTCGAGGCCAGGGCAGTTCGCCCTCTTTTGCACTCGCCTCCAGCTCACGAAACCGCCGCCGATTAATCACCACGACAGGAAGCGTTGGTTGTCTGCTACGAATCGTATCCAACCAATATTTCACCAACCTGGCTGGCGAAAGAATCAGAATTTGTTTTGCCTGATCATTGAACCAAGCGTGTGCACAGATTGCTGCCGCCACGAAGCCTTTACCAGCGCCCGGTGGGCCGATCAGGACATGCGTCTTCGGCGAGTTATCTTTGAAGAATTTCGCCGCGAAACTTGCTTGGTGCGGGAAGCACCCAACCTTTTCAAACACTTCTGTTAGATCATCGTCGATCATGTCTTATCCTTCTCCAGTCGTGCCTCAGCGGTGCGAACCTTTAGCAGCATCCAATTCCTGTTGGAAGCCAAAGTCTGATATTCATCGACGGTTATCTCTCTCCGAAAATGAAAGATCACGTTACGCATATCGCGAAGTTGTTCGAGCTTCGCCCGCGTTCGCACGCGGTTCCCTCCGAAGATCGGCTCAAAGTGGGGCCAGCGACGTCCGTGGCTGATGATTTGTATGTAATCGCTGAACGTCATGTCATGCAATAAGGTTGGAATCTTGTCTGAGCCGTACTTGTCTTTGAGACATTCCATTGCACACTCGCTGAGCGTTTCATCGTTCACCGCCATCTGCATCAGCGCTCGGAGTGCGAGTTCGACTTCGCCGATCAGCACAAATGGGCTAGCGACACGATAGAGATATCGGAGGATATCCATTGCTGTCACAATTCCCTGCAAGCGATTAGGCTCTCCAACCAGTACAGAATCATTTCGATCGATGGCATCGAACCATTCAGCGAATTCATCGGTGACGCGGGCAAAGGGCGGTCTGGGATTCATGCACTCTTCTACGATGAGTTCCAGCGGGTCGAACTTTTGATTCTTGGTAGCAACCTTGCTGTGAACAATGACAGCACTTGAGAAGGATCGATGCGAAAACAGTCCTAGCACCTCACGCCCGACGACAACAGGCACCTGCGAAAATCCATGCTTCTCAAGCAATGACAGAGCTTCAGAGACAGGCATTTCTGGTGGAACCGAAATCAAATTCTGAGCGTCCGGAATGACGCTATTGACTCGGTGAAAAAGTTGAGTGGCGGCTTGTTGGTCGCTTACCTCGATCGGAGATGTACCACGATTGGTCATGGTGCTTGCCTCTTGCCTTCAGGTCGAACTTCGTGACTAATACAAGACTGGATATCATTACGACCAATGAGACTGCAGTTTTTGATCACAGCGGTTCTCCCTTCTACTCAAACAGCTTGCGTTGGGTGGCGGTGGGTTCTTTGGCGGCGGCGGATTCGATGCTGGACCAGGAGGTGACGACTTCGTTGTAGGCGCGGGCGTCTTCGGCCCAGTTCTTGCGCTCGCAGAGTGTGTAGAGACGGTAGGCGAGTTGCCGGGCGGCTTCCGCTTTGGACTGGACAGCCGCAAAGACCGCCGCCGCTCCCGTTTCGCCGTCGGTGTTGAAGACGCGGATTAGTTGGTGCAATACTTCCCAGATCGGCAGACGCTGGTCGGATCGCGGGTTCCAGTCACCTGGGTACTCGGCCCATTTCAGCAGTCGCACGTTGCCGCCAGCTGCATGGAGCACGCCCGCCTGTTTGATGCCATCGACGCTGGTTCCCTTGGATCGAGCAAGCACATCAGCGTCGCCAAACCTGCCGGTTTCCCATTCGTGTTGCTCGAACCAATGCAGGCAGAACTGGGTGTCGGCGTCGAAGTCGTCTTCGGCGAGGAAGCGATTGATCAGTTGTAGCGCGGTGCGGACCGTCATTGGTGAACCGTCCGCTTCGAGAACCGCCGCGTACTGGGAGAAGACCGCCATTCCGGGTCCGATGATCGCTTGCGACAAGTCCACTGGAGCTACAGGAGAATGCAACCCTTCACTTTCACGCGTCATTGCGTCGAGCGCGAGTGGCAAGGTGGCGTTGAGTTCTCGAACGAATTCGCGCCGTGATGCTAAGCCAGCGGTTATAGGCCGCAATCTGCAAACGAGAACCACGCTGGATGCTAGTGCATTCGACCCTTGATCACGCATCCTTCCTTTTCGCTCGGTACGCATTGGCCAAGTTCCAGTTATCGCAAAACCGGTTTGGTTTAATGCCGTTAGAAAAGTCTCCCACCCTGTAGAACCTGTTGCTAAGTCCGTTGTTTCGGATTGCTTGAACGCATAGTAAACTGTGACTGGGAAGCAGGGGTGAGCTAGACTTGCGATCTGATGCATCGCCATGGACATTCCATGGACAAAGAAATCCTCAGCCTCTTGTTTTCCGCCATGACGATGAGGGGTTGCAACGAGTTCGTCGTCTTTTGGGGACGTTAATGTGGAAAACACTTCCGGGTATGCTTGCTTTAATGATTGACGCAGCCATACATAGAAATAGTCGGACAAATCCGCATATCCAATGTTGTCGTAGTAAGGAGGGTCAGTCGAGACAACTTTTCCTGATGAAATCGTTTGCCTCATCGCGTCGGACTGAACAGCAGTGCCGGGAATTCGTCCGAGTTGATTTGCAAATGTTTGAAAATTTTTTGCAAGGAAATCAAGACATTTCTCCCAACTCGCCGCATCGCTGAAAGGGTTGATCTCACCAAAATCCCAAGACATCGAAAGTGTCTGCCGCGAAAACATGTTTACAACGAGTTCATGCGCTGGGTTGCTACTCCATACCGCGAGTGTTGAAAACTGCTGCATCAACCGATCTTGGACAAACGCGAGATACAGTGCAATTGCGTTTAAATACGCTTCATTATTCGTTTGCTTGCCAGCTTCACTTCGCACAATATTGATTAACTCAGAAAATGTACTTAGTGCAGTTAGTTGTCGTTGCGTGAACAAGTCTGACCATTTTGTCATTCCATAGTTACCGACACGAAACCCAAGTGCTTGCTGAAAAAACTCAACGTCTGGCTTCCAGGCCGGTAGACATTGGGAAGCAATTGCTTCGTGCTCTGCGGACGGCGAAAGATATACTCGACCACGATCGCCTTCAGCGACGATCGCCATGAGACGAGCCCCAATTTGTCCCTCTTTGCCCTGACGCATTATGTACTTCCCGTCTATCGGCGTCCCGGAAAGTAGGCAGCGGAAGTTTGCACCAGCACCCCCACTCTTAGTACCCGTTTTGGCCTCAACGGAAATCGCCCTCATAGTTCGGACTACAAACCGATAATGATCTCCAATAACGATTGGTTCAACGAAAGCCTCTTTGCCTGGCTTCGTTGCCAGTAAAAAGCTTGCAGCAAGTGGGACTTCAGCGTGCGAAAATGCTGGATTCGGACTCTTCACCGTTCTCGCCCAAAGCCATGCAATAACAGTTAGTGTTCTTCCTATGTAGGGCTTTAGGTCGGGTCGATCCGTAACCATCTCGGCGGTGATTTCTACGTTGGGATACAAATGACCAATCCGTTTAAGTGCTTCATCGCGCATCCATTTGCCATAGTAACGAACGTCTTCTGCCAATCCCTCTGCTCCGTGCCATTGCTTGGTTCCCATCGCGTATTTCTGACGAGACTCGGGATTGATGGGCGGCATTCCGGCAAACTTGGGCGGAATCTCAATCATCGCTTTGTTAATTAGCACCGCGACCGGGTTCAAATCGCTTGCGAATGACTCCATTCCAAGGCGTTGCGATTCAAGAGGAATTGCTCCACCTCCCGCAAAAGGATCGTGGAATCCAGGGAGCTTTTGAGGATCGAACAACTCTGAAGCCTGCGGATGATTTTTGTTTAGTTCACAGACCTCATGCCAACTTTGTCGAATCTCTTGACGAGCCCTCTCCTGAACATTCTCGTTCGTTGTATTTTCCCAAACAACTAAGTCTTCAATGATCTTGAACAGCCTCGCTCTAGCCTTGGTCCAATGGCCCTTGACCTGCTGGTTCGGCTCTTGGCCGGGGTTCTGGCATCGCCAGACATCTTCAGGATCGTTGACCATTTGCGAGAAGATCACGGCTCTTGCAGCCGCCAGCGGTCGCCTCGCCCACCATAGATGTAAAGTGCTGGGATGGCCATGCCGAATCGACTTCTCCCTCTCCGCGGCTGCGTTTATCGCGTCGAGTGGCAAAGCCACTTCAATCAGCTTCTTCGGTGAAATGACGGGATAATTCATGTTAAGCGTGACTCCGCTTTCTGAAGCAAATCGCTCAGGTTGTAATTGATCGAGGAAACGCCCCAGCCCGGCTCGCGATCAAATGGACGTCGAATGTAGTACGGGCCTTCGTGGCTATCGTCTTCATTGACCAGCACGACGGCCAGGACGAACTTGTCGCCCTGATTGAAAGCGTAGAGCATTTCGTTGCGAGTGACGGTGATCGTGGACGCCCCTTTGATGCGGCCCTTAACCTCAATGTGTCGCGGGTCCGGTTGCTTGTGATCGACGGCTGGCGGATGCGATGACAGATCCCAGCCGCACTTGTCCGCTGAAACATCGACCACTTGACAGCCCAGGGATTCTTCAAAGTGACGTACAGCATTCATGGCAATGCGTTCAATCCGACTGCGGGCGATCGGATCGGCTGAGAAACTGGACGCGGTTTCTTCGTCGCCACGCACCCGATGCATCAAGCCAGTAGGGATAACCAGCGCACCCCCGAGGACAATTGGCGTGCCGTTGACGACGTGACGCATCGACTGGAGTTCCTTCCTGCGATTCTCCAAGCGGCCTTCGAGATCGGTGACGGTGCGGCGGGCGTTCTCCACGTTCAAACGCACATCTTTGCCTGCTTCCAGGTCTTCTTTCAGTTTGAGCCAGCGATCCGACCAGAATTCAATCTCGCGACTCAATCGCTCATGCACTGCTGCCAACGTCTTGTCGACATGGGCCACGCGACGGTCGTTTACTTCGCGGAAGTGTTCTGGAACGATCGATGTTGCAGCTAACGCCACAGCACGTTGTTCCTGATCGGCCCGAATCCATGACGCATCGAGAACATCTTTGATGAGCGGTCGATCGGAATCGGCCAGCGGCTCCAAGTCGAGATGCGGTGCCCAGCCTGCGAACGAAGTCGAGCCATCAGGATTGACGCGAACAAATTGCAATCGCTTGGAGAGAACTTGTCCATCGCCAGATTTCACTTCGTGCGTGACAAGGAACATGAGCCAGGGCTCGACGCCATCACCGGTAGGATCAACCAGCACGGCTCCTTGACGGAGGAGGTTCGCATGCTGCTCCAGGAGCAAGTCGCTGACGGCGAGCATCAATGGATGGCCGGGATGCATCAGGACGGCGCGGGAGATGCCCGGTTTGTCAGACGGTTGCAAGGCATCTTTTTCAAAGCAGATGCGATCGTAGCGTTTCAGCACGGGCTCCTGGTCCCGACGATTACGACCGGTGATCCGTCGATCACGCTCACGAATGGAGGTGGGGACATGGGTGATTTCGAACCTTCCAGGCTCACGAAGATAGATCGAGCCACCAAGCTGCTCGAATGCCTTCATGAAGAAAGAGCGGACGAAGTAAGGTTGGAGCCGACGCGCTTCGGCTTTCTCCATCTCCTCCTTCACCGCATATAGCCGATCGGCACTCATGGTTTCCTGCGCGAGTGAGTTCCGGTTGAGCAGGGATTTCAGATGGTCGTGATCGAGAGCTTGATCGATCTTGCGCGAGAGACGTGAGCGGACTTCGGGTTGATCGCCGTAGCGAATGGCTTGAATCAGCAGATCCTTCAAGCTGGTTTCTTCGAAGACTTCACCCAGGATGTCGAAGACACGACCTTTCAAGGCGTCGCTTTCAACTCTTAACTTCTCCAGCAGCCTAAAGTAAACGTCGCCTTCACGTGTCTCTTTTGCCACAAGGTTCCAAAGATGGCAAACCTCGACTTGTCCGATACGGTGAATACGCCCGAAGCGTTGTTCCAGCCGATTGGGGTTCCACGGGAGATCGTAATTGACCATGAGGTTCGCGCATTGCAGGTTCACACCTTCGCCCGCGGCATCGGTGGCGACCAGCACACGGACATCGGGATCGGAACGGAACAACGCCTGAATCTTGCGTCGTTCGTCGCGATGGGTACCCCCATGGATGGTCACCACTGCGTCATGATTGCCGATGACGCCCGCAATCTTTTCATGGAGGTAATTGAGCGTGTCGCGGTGCTCGGAAAAAATGATCAATTTGCGTTGGCGGCTAGAGGCATCGCGCATTTCCGGTTCGTTCTGCAGGATCTTCGAGAGCTCATCCCATTTGCGGTCCTGGCCTGATGCCACCACGGTTTTGGCTTTGGCTTCGAGTCCTTTGAGAATAAGGATCTCCGCCTCCAGCTCATTCATGGTGCGAGCCGCAGTGGCATCATCGACGAGAGTCTCTTCTAAATTCTCCTGTTCCTGGGCATTGAGGTCGTCATCGTCATCGGGAACGTCCGCCAGAGTGTCGGCGAGCATTTTTCGACCACGGATGCCGACCTTCTCTTCGCGCAGACGGCTTTCGAGACGCTCCTTGCGGCGACGTAGCGATTGGTAGATGGCCTCTGGGCTGGAGGCGAGTCGCCGCTGAAGAGCGGTGAGCGCGAAGCCAACCGATCCCTTACGTGAGCCTGCCAGTTGATCGGCCTTGCCCATTTCCGTTTTCACGTAGTCGGTTACGGACTCGTACAGTGCAGCTTCATCATCGGAAAGTTTGTAGTTGACGGTGTAGGCTTTGCGTTCTGGGAACAGAGGCGTGTTGTCGAACTTAACGAGTTCTTCCTTGACCATACGCCGCATCAGATCCGACACATCGACCTGGTGTGCCGCATCACCTCGGAATTTTCCATAGAACCTGTCGGAATCCAGGAGAGACAAAAACAGTTGAAAGTCTTCCTCTTTGCCGTTGTGCGGAGTAGCTGTCATCAAAAGCAGATGGCGAGTTTTTTCGCCAATTCTCTCAGCCAATCGAAAACGAGCCGTCTTCTCCAGTTTTGATCCGAAGTAGTGTGCCGACAACTTGTGGGCTTCGTCGAAGACGACGAGGTCCCAGCCCGCTTCCAGCAGCTTGATCTGCAAATCTCCCGGTGCTCGGCCTGTGGGCGTTTGTTCTTCAGCTCTTGATAACTGGTCCAGACGAACGATCAGTCGATGATGCTCTTCAAATGGATTCCCATTCGGGGAGGTTTGCTCGAGCTCTGAAGAGAAAACGCGGAACTCCAAGCCGAATTTTTCGTACAACTCGTCCCGCCACTGTTCGACCAGACTGCCGGGCGCCACGATCAAGATTCGATGCGCATCGGCACGCATCACGAGTTCTCGAATGTAGAGGCCCGCCATGATCGTCTTACCAGC
>SXPC01000163.1 GCA_005778225.1 Planctomyces sp.
CTCATCCGCCCTTCGGGCACCTTCTCCCTTTGAGGGAGAACGGACATTGTTGTTGAAAGTGAATTTGTATGGCTGTTGAGATTACGTCGTTACCGAAGTATGAGCCGCGGTTGGTGGGGTCACATAAGGGGAGTTTTGGGAAGGCGCTGTTGATCGCCGGGAGTTGGGGGATGACGGGGGCGGCGGTCCTTGCTGGCAAGGGGGCGCTGCGGAGTGGGGTCGGGCTCGTTTCCGTTGCGACGGCGGATGCGTGTGTGCCGACGATCGCTGCCGGGGAGCCTTCGTATATGACGCTGTCATTGCCGGAGGATGGGGATCGACGGATCAGCCTGGTTGAGCATCATAGTTTATTAAAGACAGCAGAGAGTTGTACGTCGGTCGGAATCGGGCCTGGGCTTGGCAGATCGTCTGATTTGGATCATACGGTTTGCGGGTTGGTGCGTGATCTGCCGCTGCCGTTGGTAATCGATGCGGATGCGATCAATGCTCTTGTTTCGCATCAGCCGTATTTGGAGCAGCGACACGAGGAGACGATTCTGACGCCGCATCCCGGGGAGTTCGCCCGGCTGTTGGATGTCAGCACGCATGATGTGCAGGAGAAGCGGGTCGAGCTCGCGGTCGATTATGCGATGAAGTATCAGGTCGTCGTGGTGCTCAAAGGCGAGGGGACCGTGGTGACCGATGGTGCCAGGTATTACGTCAACAAGACTGGCAACCCGGGGCTCGCGACGGGTGGGACCGGAGACGTGTTGATGGGATTCATTACAGGGCTCGTGGCGCAGCCGGGATTCAAAGCGTTTGATGCAGCGTGCCTGGGGGTTTACCTACACGGGCTGGCGGGAGATCTGGCGGCGCAGGAGTTGTCGCAGCCGGGGATGTTGGCGAGTGATTTGCCGTTCTATCTGGCGAAGGCGTGGACTCGGTTTGTGGGGTGAGGCGGCGCTGGGCGTTGGGAAGAAGGCAGGGATGAGAGGTGAGTGAGCTTCGCAGAGGTCCCTCATCCGGCTTCGAAGACTCAGCCACCTTCTCCCCGGGGGAGAAGGGACAAGACGGGAATGAAGCCCAGGCCGTTTTCTGTCAGGACGCTGGTGGTGACTTCGCCGTCATTAATGTCGAAGAGAGCGGGGTAGACGGGTTCGTAGCGGGTGTTGGCTGAAGGACAGTATTGGCGGCCATTGCCTTCGATCGCCTGGACCGTGGGGATACGGGCGGCAAGGGCGCTCGAGTGGAGGAAGCTGGCGCCGGGGCAGGTGAGGTCCTGGACGCAGAGAAAGAGGTTCTGCTTGATGGCGAGGGCAGCCATGAGGAGTGATTCGGTCTGGCCTTTACAGGCTTTCAAGGCGACTCCGGAGTAGCCAAGTTTTCGGGCAAGTTGGAAGCTCGCGATGTCGGTGAGTGATTCGTCGATGACAACCGGTTTGATTTTCGAAGCGGGGGAAATGTCGAACTCGGGGGTGTCCTGGAGATCCCGCGCCATTGGCTGTTCGACGTATTGAATGCGGTCAAAAGCACGGGTGCTGGTCGACTTTACAGCATTGAGAACATCGAGCACCGTCTGGACGTTGGGGCAGCCTTCGTTGAAGTCGAGGGAGTAAGCAATCGGGCGGGATGGGGCGCGAGCGATGCCGTTCCAGGTGCTTGTGACGACTTCATCAATACGCAGCGTGCGGGCAATGTCAGCGTGAGGATCGGTTCCGGAGAGCTTGATTTTGAAGTGCGTGATACGCTGAGTGAGGATCCAGTCGACGAGGGTTTCCGGAAGGCCGTCATTCAGGCATTTTGTGAGGTCTTTGTCTTCGAGAGGATCGAGGCCGCCGACGAGGTGGTACAGGGGCATGGTCGGGGTGGGGGTGATGTTGACGTATTGATGTAGGTATTCGCCGCGGAAGTCATCTCCGAGGTAATACGCGAGGTCGTGGTTCATGTACTCGCCAGACAGGGTCTCGAACGAGTTCTTGTGGTGAAGTCGGCCGTAGGCGTCGTGAATAGCGGCATCAAGGGAACTGGCGGCGACGAGTTGGGCGAGTTTGGGCATCGTCTCGTGGAGAGAGGCCTGAGTGAGGATTTCGCTCGCGAGGGAGTCATAGTGATGGTGGAGTTCGAGAACGATATCGATGGGGTGGCCGAGTGTGGATACGGAGATGGCAAGAGCCGCGACGTTCTGACCAAAGTCTCGCATCGCCTGCGCGGTTTGTGGTTCAGTGAGCGTTTTCGTCGGCCAGCCCCAGACGTTGCCCAGCGGCATGGAGCCGTAGCCATTCGCCCGACGTCCGTCCGGGGTTTCAAGGGTGACCTCGGTATTCATGAGGTCGGTCTGGGTGACGACGCGACCGCCGAACTTGAGCGGGGCGCGGAAAGAGACCGGTTCGAAGGTGACAGAGGCGGCGATGACGCGGGCGTTGTGGGGGTTCATGAGATGGGGTTTCGAAAGGGGATTGGGCCGCGATCCGTAGCTGGGTGCTGGTGCGGTTCGAAGACTCACCAGCACCCTACATCGAACGAGAAAGTGTGCATTAATGCATCTTAGCAATTTGCTTTTCGTCGGATAAGTCTTCGGCATGGAGAGGCATCGTCAGTTCAGCAACGTGTTCGGCTGGAGACTCCATGTCATAGGCGGGAGCGACGATGATGGAATGCTCCATGACGGTCATGTGTTTCCACTTGCCCGTGAGGAAGCGGAGGAGCAGGCTGACGCCGAGGACGATGATGTAGATTGAGATAACCCACCAGGCAATGTGCAGTGTGGTGCCGTAATAACCGAGGATGAGCATCGGGATCAGCAGAAGGCAGATGGAGGTGATGACCGTCAGGACGGCAGGGAAGTGCGTGTCACCGGCTCCGCGAATGGCACCGCCGAAGATGGTGGCGCAGCCATCGAAGAAAGTGTAGATACAGACGTAATGCAGGAGGATGGTCGTCATCGCCTGGATTTCAGGGACGTCTTTCGTGGCATGCAGCAGGTAGGGATACATGAGTGTTTCGGGAATCGCGAGGTAGGCCGTGATCCAGACAGACATGTAAAGGAACGCCAGACCGAAGGTCATCCAGGCCGTTTTCTCAGCCAGATCGGGTCGCTTTTCGCCGATGCGCTGACCGACGAGCGTCGTGACAGTGATCCCCAGTCCCATGAGAGGAATGAAGGTGAGCGAGTTCAAGCTGAAGGCGAGGTTACTGGCGACCAGCGGGATCGTCCCCATATTACCGACAACGAGAAGGAAGGCCATAATGCCAACGATATCGACAAACATCTGCATGCCGGTCGGGAAGCCGTGACGGAGCATCCGACCAGCAAGTTCGCGGTCGAAGCCGAAGGTCTGACGGAAGGGATAGGCGTTGTAACCCTTGGCGAGATTGATCAGCAAAACCATGAAGGCACAGGAGGCAACGTAACCCGCAATCGTCGCAACGGCTGCTCCCGTGACGCCGTAGGCGGGAATCACGCCTTCGATGCCGAAGATCAGGAGGTAGTCGAGAATCGCGTTGACGAACAGGGCGCAGATGTTGGACCACATGACAACGGTCACCGCGCCTCGTCCGGAGTAGAACGACGTGAGAGCCGTGTTGATCAGGATGATGGGTGAGCCGAAGGAGTAAAAGCAGAAGAGAGTGACTTCCAGTTCCTGGACTTTGGGATCATGGCCGAAGCGTGCAAAGAGCAACGAAAGGAAGGGTGCGATCGCCGCCAGGAACAGTCCGAAAACGGTCGCAAGATAGATCCCTTGCCAGAGAGAGGCAGCGACCCGGTCCCTTCGTCCGGCGCCGTGATACTGGGCGACGAAGGTGTTGACGTAAAGGACTGTGCCATAGGCCAGGCTCATCATCAGCCAGTTGAACAGGCCCGCAGGCATGGAGGCGGCGAGGGCTTCCTGGGAATACCAGCTGAGGAAGACTCGGTCGATCGAATGCATCAGCGAAACCGATCCCGAACTGATAATCAGCGGGATAGCAACGGAGAGGAGTTCGGCAAATGAACCGGGGGTATAGCGTGAGCGAACGGGAACGCTGGGAGAGTCCATGTCTGATCCGTCAGGTGAAAAAGTCCTCGTCGCGAATGATCACAGCCGCTGCGACGGGAATCGCGAGAGTCGACAGGAAGAGAAAATGATTCAGGATTGGTCCTCGATATCGAGTCGCGCTTCCGGGCTAGCCAGTAGAATCGCACTCACAGGGGGCTGAACCAGTTCATTCTCTTTGGACGCTCGCGGTGGTGTTTTGATGAAAGATTGAGTCCGCGATTATAGCTATTGTGGACGCATCGCAGTGTCTCCTGCGTGAAAAAACCATGAAAGGCAGCGGAGAGACGACACTTCTCAACACTTGAGGTTCGCGGGAATTTTCCATCAGGGCAACAAAAAAGCGAAGGCTACCGGGGGCGGCAGCCTTCGCAAGGAGTCATTTTGAGATCCGGTGAAAGAGCTATGGTCGGTCAAAACCGTCCAACTCCCCCTCAATCGCTACCCTCATCGGAGGATTAGCCTTTAGGGCGGATTTCTCGTTTTTTGACTTCTTCGTCTTCGACGATATAGGTGTCTTCCATGTAGGTGACTTCGTCGCCCGGCTCGACCGGGTAGCGTTCGTCAACGCGGCTCCAGGCGTCCATGGAGGCAAGTCGAGCCTGCTCCCACTCGAGCTTGTCGCGATGGGCGCTCGCCTCCCAATCTTTCCTGAGGGCCGGTTCGGCTTGTTCAAAAGATTGGTCGTTGTAGCGACCGCGTGATTCCCAACCGTGTCGGTAAGCAGGGCCGTATGTGGTGTTGTAATCAGCGTCTGGGTCGTAGTAATCGCGGTTAGCGAATTCGTCCTGCCAGTAGGCTTCTTCAACAGTGGGATCGAGTTGTTCACCCACGGCTTTACCCGCGAGTCCACCTGCGATCCCGCCCAGGATGGCTCCTGTAACTGTGCCGGCTGGACCAGCCAGAGAGCCTGCTGCTGCACCGGCGGCAATTGCCCCGAGAGCTGTGCCTGTTCCGACCGAGACTGGATGGGCGCCGGTTTCGCCGCTCAGCGGGTCTTCGTTACGATCAACCATAGGATGATTGTCTGTGACGACTTTCTTGCGAGCCATGATGTGAGTCCTCTCAATGGGCTGTGTTGAATGGTGAAATGTTTCCGTCAAACACGTTGTCATTGAAAAGTGGTAGCCGCAAAGGGTATGCCGCAAAAGACTTGCGAGATGCGTCATTTTCGGTCAATTGGTGGCCGCAGATGAGCACAAATGCCATGCCGTGGTCCAGCATGAGCGCATGAACCGCAGAGCGATCGTCATCTGAATGGTAGTTAAACGCTCACTTGGTCAGAATGACTCGCGGCAGAGCAGGCATGCCATTACTGAATTGCTGATGACAGGCGTCGCAGTCATGGAGCATCGCGTCGAAGTTGAGACGGACCGGAGTGATCTCTTTGAGTTTGGCGGACTCATAAAGTTTTGTGCCTGATTCACGAACATTGGTGGCATTGACGGCCCATGCCTGAGGGTCTTTGATGGGTCGCAGGAGCAGAAGGTTGCCCGATTCTGCCAGGAGAAGAGAATCCGCCAGAACGGCTTTCCATGTGTCTTCGTCAAGGATGTCTTGTGAGAGGCAGGCAACTAAACGCTGGTAAGCTGGCTTGTTGATGCCTTCCATGAAGTCATGGACCGACGATTCGACGGCTTTGCTCCCGCTCAGAGTGCTCGGCGTCGGAGTACGTCCCGACTTAATCATGGTGGCGGAAATGATGAGAAGGATGGGGAGTGTGGCGCACAATACCCAAGCGTAGGTTTTCGACATCGGGCTCGCTTTTTCCATTCAGTATAAGGTGAATGACACGGAACGGATATGCGTTCTGTGAAGCGTACGTGATGGCGATGAAGAGAGAACGTCGACGGCGCGGATGCTGTGGTTCCGGCGGCTTCGCCGTCGGGGTTGGGACAACCCCGACTACCCGAGTCTGAAAACTAAGCGGATTGTTTTTGTTGGTCGTCGTCGGCTTCGCGGAGCCAGGAAATAGCGTCTTCTAAGCGGGACAGGAGCTTCTCCTGAGTGCTCAGCAATGACTGGATGCGCGACTCGTCCTGGCCAGGGGTCGCGTTGAGTTGAGTCTGGCAGTCTTCGAGGTTTTCAGACAGCTCGGCTAGCGTGTCGAGGATCTGGAGTTCTTCTTCGGCGAAAAGTTCGTCGTCTTCCTCGGTTTCCTGTTGATGAGTTCGTTGGACGATGGCGTCGTAGAGACTGCGGGCGGCTTTGCGCTCTGCGTCTTCCTGTTCCTGAAGCATCGTCATCTCCTGTTCGATCAGGTCGACGAGTTCTGTGGCAGAGAGTTGTTCGAGATCCATCTCTTCGTCGTCGAGGTCAAGTTCGAGCGGGATAGTGGTCGCGACGACTGATGTCTTTGGTTCGACGTTTTTTGTGAAAGGAAGCGTCGCAGTAACGGCTTCAGAATCCTGATGAAACTGGAAGCGGTAAGAGCCAATCGTGAGGACGTCCCCATCAGTGAGCTGGCTGCTGCGGACAGTTTGCTGGTTGACGAGGAGCGCTGGTACTGAGACCAGAGAGCTGATTCGAAGGCCTGCAGCGGATTGTTCGATGATGCTGTGAACCATCGGAATGCCAGCGCCACCAAGTTGCAGGTGGCAGGTATTGCCAGCGCCGATCAGGAAACGGGCGACGTTAATCGGACGTTGTTTAAAATTGCTCTTCCCGCTGACGATTGTCAGATAGGAGGACGCCGCCGGCTGACCGGGGGCGTGTTCCTGGGGTGGAAGATTCTGTGCCATACCGAACCTGCTTCCTGCGGGTGTCGCGAGATAGACGGGGCGCATCGTCGCGCCATCATTTTCTATTTTCGACCATGGAACCGCGAATTCATGACTCAGATCGGGGGAATGACGGGTTTCTCCATAGATTCAAGTCGTCTTGTCATAAGACGTTGGGGAAAACTCTGTCAAGGGACGTAAGTCAGGCAGAGTTTGCGGGAAGTAGGAAAGCAAGGCTGAAAGGTTAGTACGGTGTTTACCCGTGCACAAGTTATGCGCTTTCATGCGCAATATGTCAGCAGGCCCTCGTTTTCGCTGCGACTTTGATGCTGAGTCGCATACCAAAGGGTCGTTCTAAGCGGTGTAATAAACGGATGTTGCGTTTATTTGCAATTCTTTCAATCGCTGAGGCACGATGTTTGCCACATGCGAATTGCCTAGAGAGGCAGCATGCACCTCTCTGCAGGATCTTTTGATAGCACATTGTTCGAGTGACATCACTCGCCATCAATCTTGAAAAAGTGTTCAGTAACGAATAGACGGATCGTCCTTGGAACATGGATGTCGGTACGGTCAGTAAACATTTTCTGTTTTTCACATTTGCTTAGAAAAAGGAACCCCATGAGTAAACAGATCGCGCTCGTGTCGATGAGCTGCCTCTTCCTCATGCTGGCCGGTATGATGCCTGCTGCCAGCACAGGAATGATGTCAGCCTCGGCCGTTTATGCTCAAGAAGAGCCCGCAACCGCTACGGCAACTCCAGCGACTCCTGCTGAACCCCCTGCCGATGCACCTGCTGACACGCCTGCCGCGGATCTTGGCGTTGGGTATGCCTTTGACAACGGAATGCTGCTGATGTTTGCATTCCTTGTTCTGTTCATGCAGTGCGGTTTCGCGATGGTTGAAGCAGGTTTCAACTCTTCGAAGAACACCGTCAACATTCTCGCAAAGAACCTGATGGACTTCTGCGTGGGTGGTCTGCTGTTCTACGCAATCGGCTTCGGGATCATGTACAACGGCAGCTATTCAGAGCCTGTCGTAAAGCCAACTGATTACTTCGGTTTCGGCGGTTTTGGAATTTACGAGCAAGGTGCAACCCGTACCTTTGCAGCACAGGCAGACTTCTTGTTCCAGTGTGCGTTTGCTGCGACTGCTGCGACGATCGTTTCTGGTGCTGTTGCTGGTCGTATGACTTTCAAAGCTTACCTGATCTACACGATCTTCATCTCAGCCGTTGTTTACCCAATCAGCGGCTACTGGAAATGGGGCTACGGCTTCCTTCACGATATGGGCTTTTATGACTTCGCCGGTTCGGGTGTTGTGCACATGGTTGGTGGATTTGCTGGTCTGGCTGGAGCCATCTGCCTGGGACCTAGGTTGGGACGATTCAGCTCAACGGGTAAATCGCAGGCGATGCCAGCTCACAACATGTCTCTGGCTGCCTTGGGGGTCTTCATCCTGTGGTTCGGCTGGTACGGCTTTAATCCTGGTTCGGTTCTGGCTTTCCAAGGAACTGCAAAGATCGATCTCGTCAGTATGGTCGCCGTCAACACAACCTTGGCTGCATGTGCAGGCGGGCTCGGGGGCATGTTGCTCGCCTGGGTGATCTTCGGCAAACCTGACTTCGCAATGGCATTGAACGGCGTTCTGGCTGGCCTGGTTGGTATCACTGCCAACGCTGACGGCGTTGACAACATGGAAGCCATCATCATCGGTGCTGTTGCTGGTCTGCTCGTCGTCATCGCGACGATCGCTCTGGACAAGATGAAGATCGACGATCCCGTCGGCGCCTTCCCTGTCCACGGCGTCTGCGGTATGTGGGCCCTGATCGCAATTCCGATCTTCTGTGACTACGGTTCCGCTGAAGTGACCCTGGCTGATGGCACGACCAAAGACGTCATCTTTGGGACATGGCCCGCTCAATTGACTGGTTTGGCAGTCCTCGCTGTCTGGGCTTTCGTCACGATGTTTATTCTGTTCATGATTCTGAAGGTCGTCGGAATTCTCCGCGTCACTCCAGAAGAAGAAGAACAAGGTCTGGATATCTCCGAGCACGGGATGCACGCTTATATCCACTAGTCCTGTCACGATTGCTGAGCCTGCTGCAAGGATTGCCCGCAGGCTCGAGCAGTCAACTTGGGAACCGACAGGAAGTCGGCTGATTGAACTGGCTTTAAACACCCGCAGGAATAAATTCCGGCGGGTGTTTTTTTGCGCCTTCTTACGACAGACCGATTGGATGTTGACGGCGACTTGATGCCGTTTTTTATTCACCGATGTCGTCAACAAAAAAAGACCGAAGATACCATCAGGCATGCTCCGGTCTTTTCAATTTTGATGCCAACTAATTACCGACAATACATCGCGGCGAGAGAATGCACTTGTACCAGGGATTGCCTGTCCCGTAACACGTTCCCGGCATCGGCTTGCTGCAGTAGGTATCAGGATACCAGCACTGCTTGCGACACGGTGGAACAGGGATCGGCTTCGAGCAATAGGTATCAGGACAACAGGTCGGCACAGGACAGACGCAGGGCTCTGGCTTGCAGCGATAGTCGTCAGGGCAGCACAGCGAAAACGCGCCCAGTACGCAGCACGGATTCCCCGAGCCACATCCTGTTTCCCCAGCCGAGGCAGAGGTCACCAGTGAGGCAACCGTAGCCATGACCAGCAGCATCGTTTGGAATAACCGTCGAGTACTCATCATTGAACAACTCCTTGTGCGGGAGGCGTCACTTGTTCTTCGGTCCGAGCTTCAGGGGGAGCAGGAGGAACAATATCACCAGTTGGGGGAACCGGCGTGTCAACCGGAACTGGTGGTAGGACCATGGTGTTGACTGCGATCGTCGGAGGTGCATCCAGTCGAATCTCCCATCCACCGCCCAGCGCACGGTACAGATCGACGACAGCCTGAGCAGAATTCCCGCGGGCAATCGCCAGCGCTTCCTGTTGGCTGAGCAGCAGTTGCTGCACAGTGAATAGACGGTTGAAGTCGATTTCCCCTTCGCGGTATTTTACCTGGGCAACACGTTCCGCTTCGGCTGCTTGAGATGCACTCTCTTCCAGAACCTTGATCTGATCGCTGTAGTGAATGTAGGCGACGATCGCGTTCTCTGCTTCTTCGTTCGCCTGCAGAATTGCCTGCTGATAAGCCGCGACAGCCTGTTGGAACCGGGCATCGACGGCTTCAATGTTGTTGAGCAGGCGGCCGTAGTTCAAAATGTTCCAGCGAAGACCAGGACCGACGGTCCCGCCGAACGCGGAGCTCTTGAACATGTCGGCAAACTGACCTGCTTCCCAGGCCATCGTGCCGTTGACCGAAACGTGTGGATAGAGCTCAGCAGTCGCGACGCCGATTTCTGCACTTTGAGCAGCCACCAGTCGCTCTGCACGTCGTACATCAGGACGACGCCAGACCAGTTCGGCCGGAATACCAACAGACAAAATCTCAGGAGCGGCTGGAATCATCGCATCGCCATGCAGCATGTATTCCAGATCATGAGGCGGCATCCCCATCAGGACCGACAATCGGTTTGTCGCTTGTCGTCTCGCGATCTCGAATGATTCGACTGCAGCGAGCGTATTGCCAAGATTCGCGCGAGCTTGTGGCGTATCGAGTTCGCTTTCTGCCGCTCTGGCATCCAGTCGAGCCTGCGCAACACGTGTACTCTCGGTCTGAAGTTCGGCGTTCTGGCGAGCGACAGCAAGGCGCTGCTCAACGGTACGAAGTTCGATATACGTCGCCGAGACTTCCCCGATCAGGATCACCAGAGCATCATCGAAGTCTTCAATCGAGGCATCCAGACGTGCATCTGCACTTTCAATCGCGCGACGATACCGACCCCAGAAGTCGAGTTCCCAGCTCAACGTGCTACCAACACGCCAGTTGCTGAACTCGGTCAACGCCAGATTGCCAAACCCTCCACCACCACCTCCCAGGTTGGGGAAGGTTGCAGTCTCTGTACTACGGGTTGTTCGTGTGTATTCACCCAGAAGCTGCTGCGTCTGCGGGAACAGGTTTCCAGCCGCGACGCCTCGCAGCGCGCGTGCTTCCGTTACACGGAACCCGGCTTCACGCAGTGTAATATTCTGTCGATAGGCATTTTGGACCAAGTTCTCCAGAACCGGATCATTGAAGACGCGCCACCAGCCACGGTGATCCGAAGGTACAGTCGAGATCTGAGGATGCTGGGAGTCAATCCAGTCATCAGCTACTGGGGCAGCGGGCCGTTTGTAATTCGGTCCGACTTTGAACCCGTTGTGGAAATATTCTTTCGCCGGGGTACAACCCGAGCTTCCCGCCAAGGCGACGCACAGCGTGCCAACGACATACCACTTTTTCGATCGTAACATGGCCGCAAGGTCCTCCTGACACTAATGACCAGTGGCATCTTCGTGAGAGCCACCAGTCCGACATCCTGTCGATCTAGTTTGAATTAGCAGACTAGGTAGTCCGCTAAATATGTTTATCGACCTGTCAACGGATTAACGAATGAGGCGAGAGCCGTCGGAAAAGGGTTTTGGGGTGAATCCCATTCCGATTGAATCGATTATTGTGGTCATTCCAATTGTAAAACCACTCGACTGATCCGGAGATATTTATTTGACGGACCAGTCAGTCTTGAAAAGAATTGTTAGGGGATATATCATTTAGAGGACAAACAGGTTAAAGGACTGACCAATACGCCAACCAGAAGTATCACATGAGTTCCACCAAACCGAATCGGGGACGTCCTGTTGATGAGGGGCTCTGGGATCGTCGTACGGACGAGATTCTGGATATCGCCATCGATCTGTTCGCCGAACGTGGCTACAACGGCGCGGATACCCAGGAGATCGCCAATCGGGTCGGAGTTGGCAAAGGAACCCTCTATCGCTACTTCCCCAGCAAAGAGAGTCTCTTTCTGGCAGCTGCGGATCGGGTCATGCGTCGACTGCAGGCTCATATCGATGAGAAGACAAATGAACAGATCGATGCTCTCCTGCAGATGCGGGTCGCCATCGGGGCCTTTCTTGCCTTCTTTGACACTCATCCTGCATTCGCCGAGCTGCTGATCCTCGAACGAGCTCTGTTCCGCGATCGAAAGACTCCCACTTACCTGGAGCACCGCGAAAAGAACCGTTGTCGCTGGGAACAGTTCTATCAGGAGCTCATCGACCGCCAGCGGATCCGTCCCATGCCACTGGATCGTCTGACGACTGTCATCAGTGACCTCATCTACGGCACGATGTTTACCAATCACATTTCCGGCCGCGAGAAGTCGCTGCAGGAACAAGCAGACGGCATCGTCGACATTGTCTTTCACGGCATTCTCACCGAGGAAGAACGAATCCGTCAAAAGCCCGAACCATCGTCATCCACATCTTCCTCATTACAGTGAGAATCAGACCATGTCTTTGTTTGTTCTTCGACTGACGCGTCGGCATGTGATTGTCAGTCTGGCAACGGCCAGTCTTTCAGTGTTGTTACTGACGATGACGGGATGTCAGAAGTCCGACGCGCAGGCAGCAGATAATAAAGCCGCGGCCAACGGTGCAAAACCAGGCGCAGCAGCTCCCCCTCCGCCGATCGTCAAAGTCAGCCTGCCGATCGTCAAAGAACTATCCGAGTCACGCGAGTACACCGGACACCTTGAACCGGTCGAGGCGGTCGAAGTTCGTGCCCGCATCCGAGGTGTCCTTGAGAAGATTCACTTTGAAGAAGGGGCCGAAGTCGAGAAGGGGGCCTTACTGTACGAGATCGATCCCAGTGAGTATCAGGCTGTCGTCGAAGAGAAGGCCTCCGAGATCGGACGCCTCGAGCATCAGGAGAAGCTGGCCGAATCTGAGGCCCAGCGCTCGACCGAACTTTTTGAGAAGACAGCCACGTCTCGGGAGGCTTGGGAATCCAAACAGACAGCTCTCCAGGTCGCTAAGTCTGAGTTGAAAAAAGCCAATGCTTCTTTGAGACAGGCTGAGATCAATTTGGGCTACACCAAGATATACGCTCCGATCTCCGGTCGCGTCGGACGTCGACTTGTGACTCAAGGTAACCTTGTCGGTCACAGCGAGCCTACCGTTCTCACGACCATCGTCAAGATGGACCCGATCTACGTGCATTTTGAAATCCCTGAACGAGACCTGCTCCGCTTCGCCCAGGTCAGCGAAGAGCAAAAGGAGAAATGGTCATTAATGGATGCACCGTTCGCGATCGGCCTGGAATCTGAAAAAGGCTTCCCGCATCCCGGTGTCATTAACTTCCGCGATAATCGGGTTGAGTCAGATACCGGGACGGTTCTCCTTCGAGGAACGCTGCCAAACCCTAACCGATATCTCGTTCCGGGTTTGTTCGCACGCATCCGCATTCCGGTCGGCGTTCCGACCTCTCGAATTCTCATTCCCCAGACGGCACTCGCAGCTGAGCAGCGTGGTCGTTATGTCCTGGTCGTTGGCGAAGGCAATAAGGTCGAACAACGCCTAATCACCATCGATCGCAACGTAGAAGAAAAAGGCTACATGGCGGTCAGCGAAGGTATTCAGCCAACGGATCGCATCATCGTTAGCGGCCTCCAGCGTGCCCGTCCCGGCATTCCGGTAACGCCAGAAATGGTTCCCGCTCCCGGAACAACTGCGCCTGCAGTCAAGCCACCAGTGACGACAACGGCTAAGTAAGTACGTGATGAAAACGCTCCCTCGCTGAAACGCCGTTGGCGGTCTAGTAACCGCGAACGGACAAGAACTCACTTTGAAGACCGCTGCGGTATTCCCATGATTTCGAAGTTCTTTATCGACCGTCCCGTCCTGGCGAACGTCATTGCGATTATTATGGTGATCCTCGGCGGGGTGGCGCTGTTCACTCTGCCGATCGAACAATACCCGCGTATCACACCGCCAACCGTCCAAGTGACGACATCGTATCCAGGGGCAAATGCCCAAGTCGTCTCGGATACCGTTGCCTCGCCAATCGAGCAGCAGGTCAATGGGGTGGAAGGGATGATGTATATGTCATCCAACTGCTCTGCCGATGGCTCGTATGCATTGACGATTACCTTCAACATCGGCGTCGATCTCGATACTGCTCAGGTTCTGGTCCAAAACCGTGTCGCAATCGCAGAACCACTCCTTCCGGAAGAAGTCCGTCGACAGGGGATTGCAGTCAAGAAGCAGTCAACCGATATCATCCTGGCCGCTTCGTTGACCTCAAAGGATGGAACATTCGACAGCCTTTTCATGGCCAACTATGCCTCGCTGCGTATTCGTGATGAGCTGCGACGCTTGGAAGGGGTCGGAGATGTCGATGTCCGCGGAGGTGCTGATTACAGCATGCGGATCTGGATGGACCCCGAAAAAATGGCGGCCCGCAACCTGACAACGCAAGACATTATCGATGCCATGCGCGACCAGAATGTTCAGGTTGCCGCAGGACAGATCGGACAGGCCCCCGCTCCAGAAAGCCAGTTGCTGCAGTTCCCGGTGACTGCCCTCGGACGACTCAGCGACGTCGAGCAGTTCGAAGGCATCATCGTCAAAAAGCAGGATGGACGCGCCACGTATCTGCGAGATGTGGCGAGAATCGAACTCGGCTCCCAGTCGTATGATTCCTTCAGTATTCGGTCAGGTTATCCAGCGGTGACGATCCTCGTCTTTCAGCTTCCCGGTGCCAACGCGCTGGAGGTTGCAGAGCGGGTAAGAGCCGCCATGGAACGTCTGAAGGAGAAATTCCCCAAAGGTCTCGAATACATGATCCCCTTCGACACGACCAAGTTCGTCGAAGCGGGTGTCGAGGCAGTTTACCATACGCTGCTGGAAGCCGGCATCCTGGTGCTGCTAGTCATCCTGGTCTTTCTTCATGACTGGCGAGCAGTCCTCGTTCCTGCGACAACGGTGCCCGTGACCATCATCGGTGCCTTCGCTTTGTTCCCGATGCTCGGCTTCTCGATTAACTTCCTGACTCTTTTCGGACTCGTTCTCGCGATCGGAATCGTTGTCGATGATGCCATCGTCATCGTCGAAAACGCTGCGCACCACGTCGAGCGTGGATTAAATCCTCGCGATGCTTCCATCAAAGCGATGGAAGAAATGACCGGCCCCGTCATCAGTATTACCCTCGTCCTCGCCGCGGTCTTCTTACCGGCTGCGTTCCTGGGTGGCATCACCGGACAACTTTATCGACAGTTCGCATTAACAATTGCCGCAGCTGCGATCCTCAGCGCGATCAATGCATTGACTCTCAAGCCGGTCCAGTGTGCCGCGTATCTGCGACCACTCCCACCACCAGAGAAACGTAACTTCCTGATCCGTGGCTTCAACTGGGGCTATGGCAAAGTCGAAGCTGTCTACATGTGGATTCTGAAGCTTTTCATCAAACTCGCGCCGCTGAGTGCTTTGGCGTTTGCAGCGATTCTTGTTGGAACTGCCATGTGGTATCGTTCTTTGCCGACAGGGTTCCTGCCGACGGAAGACCAGGGTTACATCCTCATCAGTATCCAGCTTCCTGATGGCGCCTCTCAGGCTCGCACCCGAACCATGGTCAACAAGATCGATGAACTGTTTTCCAAAGAACCGGGGATCGAGAACTGGCTGATCCTCGGAGGAACATCCATTCTCGATGGAACTCAGGCTCCCAATGCTGCAACCGCGTTTGCTGTCTTCAAAGACTGGAGCGAACGCACAACGCCGGACCTGCAGCAGAACGCTATCGTCGGACGTCTGGCGAAACAACTCAGTACCTACGAAGACGCCTTCATCATTCCTCTCGTTCCACCGGCAATTCGCGGACTGGGACAATCCGGCGGGTTTCAATTGCAACTGGAAGACCGCTCCGACGTCGGCCGCAGTGAGTTGTTCATGCGACTTCAGGAAGTCATCGCCGCTGCGAAAACCCGGCCGGAGATCGGGATGGCTCAATCCACGTTCCGAGAAGGGGTCCCTCAGTTGTATGTCGATGTCGACCGCGTGAAAGCACAAAAACTCGACCTCGATCTCAATGACGTTTTCAACACTCTGCAGGCAAACATGGGATCGTTCTACACCAACGACTTCAACAAGTTCGGACGGACTTATCAGGTTCGACTTCAGGCCGAGTCCGAATTCCGCAGTACGCCAGAAGATTTTGAACGACTTCGTGTCCGAAACTCCAAAGGCAAAATGATCCCGATTGGCTCCGTGCTGACGATCAAAGAATCCTTCGGACCGCAGGTCATCGCCCGTTACAACCTCTATCCGACGGCTTCAATTATCGGGTCAGCCGCCCCAGGACGCAGTTCGGGGGAAGCACTCTCCGCGATGGAAGCCGTCGTCAAAGACGTCCTGCCGCAAACGATGGGAACCGAATGGACCGGCATGGCCTACCAGGAACAGCTCATCGGCGGCCAAGCGATTATCGTCTTTTCGCTGGCGGTGTTGTTGGTCTACCTGGTGCTCGCTGCTCAATACGAAAGTTGGATTCTTCCCTGGGCGGTCATCCTTGTCGTCCCCATCGGGGTTCTCGGGGTCGTCGCTGCGGTCTGGTTTCGAGCAATGGATAACAATATCTATACCCAGATCGGAACCGTTCTGATCATCGCCCTCGCGAGCAAGAATGCGATCCTGATCGTTGAGTTCGCTCGCGAACTTCGTATGAAAGGGATGACGATTCGCGAAGCCGCCCTCGAATCGGCTCGCCTCCGTTTCCGTCCGATCATCATGACC
>SXPC01000164.1 GCA_005778225.1 Planctomyces sp.
AGACGCTCGCATTTGATGACGCGGTCAATGTCACGCTGGGGCTGCCGATGGTACGGACGTCAGTCGATCACGGGACGGCGTTCGATATTGCCTGGGAAGGGAAAGCGAGTGTGAATAGTTTTGTTGCTGCGTATCGGATGGCGGAGGGGTTGGCGGGGGTTTGAAGAAAAGGGTAAATGCGGGATCAGTCAAAAACTGTTCTCAAACCAGAGTTCAAAGATCGCATGATTGCAACTGACTGTAGCTCTATCCCAAAAACGTCTGATCCAGATTCGCGGGATTGGTCGCGGATTTCGACGAGTTGACCGATGCGGAGTGGCTGGACGTCGAGGTTCGGGTGACGGGCATGCCGCGTTCGTGTTGGCTCCACCACATTTCGGCGTTTTGGATGGACCACTGGGTGAGGATGTCGCTTTTTTCCAGACGCAGGATGATGTCTCTGGCTGTTTGTGGGCGACGGGCGAGGTTTTTATCGAGGCAGTCGAGGAGGGTCTGTTCCAGTTCGGCGCAGACTTGACGTCCCAGGCGGGCCGATGGGCTTTGGGGGATTTCGCTGATGTGCATTCTGCACAGGTCGACGAGGTTGTCCGACATGAAAGGAGGCGTGCCGGTGAGGAGGAAGTAGCCGACGGCTCCGACGGCGTACAAGTCCGAGCGGGCATCGATGGCGGCGGGCGTTTGGATTGCTTCGGGGGACATGTAGAGTGGCGTGCCAGCCATCGAGTTGGCTTGGGTCAGCTGTTGTTGTTTGCGATCGTCGATGGCTTTGACGAGGCCGAAGTCGAGAACCTTGATCAGGTCCGGGACGCCGCCTCGGCGGTTGAGCATGATGTTGGCGGGTTTGATATCGCGGTGAACCAGGCCCGAAGAGTGGGCTTCATAAAGTGAGCTGCAGATCTGCAGGAGGATCTGGATGACGCGGGCATCAGACTGCGGGCCGTACTTGTCGCCGAGTTCCTGAAGGTCGATGCCGTCGAGGTATTCCATGGCGTAATAGAAGATGCCTTCTTCGGTCCGGCCGTAGTCGTAGATGGCGACGGTATGAGGATTGTTGAGCTGGCTGGTGATCTGGACTTCGCGTTCGAAGCGGTCGATGCTGTCCTGGTTGACGCGGTCCATGTTGAGCATTTTGATGGCGGTTGGACGTCGCAGGATGGCGTGGTGGCCTTTGTAGACGACGCCCATGGCTCCTTCGCCGAGCTTTCTCTCAAGGGTGTACTGGCCGAGCTTTTTGTTGGCGATGGCGGCCTTCTGGGCTTCTCGCTGCATACGTGCGACGATAATCGAGAAGATGAAGATCGCGACCGAAGCGAGTCCGAGCATCGCATAGAGAAACCAGAAGGTGCGCTGAAGGATCGTCAGCGGACGGAAGGCTTCGCTCCGATCAATCTCGGTGACGACGCCGATCTGAAAGTCGGGAAGCCACGTCCATGCGCCGATCACGGGAACGCCGCGGTAGTCGTTATAGCCGATGACGTCAGAGCCAGAGTTGCCCGAAAGGGTGTCGGCGGCGGCTTTCGTCAGCGGGAGTTCGCTTCGACGGACTTTGGGGCGAAAGCCTTGCGTCATGTCGCCGCCGGGATCGCGGATCTGGATGTTGAGCAGCGACTGAATGTTTTCCTGATCCGGAAGCAGGCCCAGCAGGATGAGATCATTTTCGAATCGGCTGTTGGAGATCATGACGCCATTTTTGTTGAAGGCGTAGGTCTCGCCAGACTCGCCGATGCGGCCCAGCTGCATGATACGCGTGAATTCTTTCTCCGGCTGGATACGAAAGCCGATGGCTGCGACGATCTGGAAATTGGCATCTCGGACCGGAGCGCAGACATACATCGTCGGGACGCCAGTACGTTGCACGCCGTCCTGATCTTCCTGCACGAGAATGCTTGGAGCGGGAGGGCTGACGAACGTATGACCTTCGAGAGCCTGGCTGACGAGTGGGTTGTTGCGAATAATTTGTTTATTGCCGATCAAAGACTCGTCGGTCGCCGAGATAATCTGCATATCTTTTGACACGAGGATGTAACCTTCAAAGTCATGCGCCGACATTGCGACGGATAGTTCTTTGAGCAGCTCAAAGTGAAGCGGACCGATGGTTGCGGTTGTTGAATCGCTCGTCGTGGGGTCAATGGCATCGAGCATCTTCATGATCTGAGCGCGGATTTGTGGGTCCTGCGAGATCGAGCCTGCCGTTGACTGCTGCTCGTGATACCAGTTGAGCAACATCTCTTTCTCGACGGCCAGCAGTGTCTCGAGCTGAGAGCGGAGATTCGACTTCATCGTGCGTTCGATGGAGCCGCTGACGATGTAGGCCAGGAACGAAAGGCCAATGATCGCCAGAATCGGAAAGACCCAGATCTGACGTTTGAGGAACAGACGCGTCTGCGCAGCCGAGCGAGTGAGAGAATTCGCCACACGACTGGCGCGTGTCATGTGCACGGCTGGTCGGGAACGGTGGCCAGATTTTTTACTGAAGGGCGTCCACATGGTTCGCCAACGGTCTCCGCAGTGAGCATAAAACAAGGCAGGATGTTCAAGGAGTCTTTAGGATATCTATTACAGGAAGTCAGACTACCGATTGAAAGTCGGCAGAGAATTTCGATTTCGGAATGTTCTTACGGGAGTGGTAGCAGAGATATCGGTCTGTTGCAAAAAGTCAACATGCGCATTGAGCGAAGGGGGAACTATGTGTCGTCTTTCCAGACATTTAAGACACGACGCAGCGTGACAAATTGGCCCAGGTGATAGCTGTTATGATCAGCCAGAAGTAATGCTTCACGCAAAAGTGTCTGCGTTGGTTCCGTCGCATGAGGAACTTTTTGGAAGAGGTCGTGGCTGTCATCATTGACGAGGTCGATCATCTGCTGAAGTTCGTCGAGGAATGTTTTGATCGATTGCTGCCAGGCGGATTCGTTGGGGGGAGCATCTTCCGAGGGCCAGTAATCCTCGGGCCAGTTCATCTCGTTGTAGTTACCCGCACGAGAGAAATCGATAATATCCCGTTGGGCGATACGCATGTGTTCGAGCAGATGCCAGAGAGTATGAGGTTGGTGGGGAGCAGTTTGGCCTCGGGCTTCGGCGGGGATGTCATCAAAAGCATCATGGAAGTCAAGATGCGCGCCTTCTGCGCGGAGTAATGTGGAAACGTGCTGGCGGAGGGCTTGGTCGGACATGATTGCTACTTTCGCGAGAGGAAACATTTCCTCTAGAATGACAGACTCGCCACTTCGAACCAGATCGGCTTGCTGCAAAAAGCTCGCTGCTGGGAATTGCTCATAGACGGGATCGATTCGCATGTTGACACGACGAAACTTTCTGCAAAGCATGGCGGCGGTCGCTGGGGCGGCAACGGCCTGGGATTCGTTGATGGCTCCCATTGCGCGGGCAGCCGCGATTGAGCCGGATGCGGGATCGAGCTTTCTGGATGCAGAGCACGTCGTCGTCCTGATGCAGGAGAACCGGTCGTTCGATCACGCTTTCGGGATGCTCAGAGGCGTGCGCGGGTTCAATGATCCACGAGCGGTGATTCAGCCGGACGGGAATCCGGTCTGGGTGCAGGCGAATCAAGCGGGCGAGCACTACGTACCGTTTCGTCTGGATATGCATGAAACGAACACGACGTGGATGGGCTGTCTGCCGCACAGTTGGACCGATCAAGTCGATGCGGCTAACGGCGGGAAGCATGATCGCTGGCTGGAGACGAAAGCGGTCGGCGGCTCATACGCGAAGATGCCGCTGACAATGGGCTATCACACGCGCGACGACCTGCCGTTTTACTATGCCCTCGCGGATGCGTTTACGGTCTGCGATCAGAACTTCTGTTCGACATTGACGGGGACGACGCCGAATCGTCTGCACCTGTGGACGGGGACGGCTCGACGTGAACAAAAGCCCGAGGCGCAGGCCATCGTGCGCAATGGAGACTGTGAATATGGAGCCTGGGTTGACTGGACGACGTTTCCCGAACGACTAGAAGATCATGGTGTCTCGTGGAAGATTTATCAGAATGAGCTGTGTGTGCCGAATGGTTTGACGGGCGAAGCGGATTCCTGGTTGTCAAACTTTGGAGACAATCCGATTGAATGGTTCACGCAGTACAACGTCCGCTTTCATGCGACCCATCGCAGTTATCTGCAAGAGCGTCTGAAGACTTCGGAAACAGAGATCGCCAAAATCGAGGAACAGCTCAAGTCGACCGAAGGGGATGAACGCGACAAACTGCAGAAGAAGCTAAATGATCTGAAGTCGGAAAACTCGCGACTTCAGCAGGCCGTCGAGATGTACTCCGAGGAGAATTACGCGAAGCTGTCCGAGAAGGCTCGACGTCTTCACGAGAAGGCTTTCTGCACGAACACGGCTGATCCGGATTATCGCGAGCTTGAAGACTTCTCGTACGAGTTCGAGGGGCAAGAGCGCAAAATGAAGATCCCGAAGGGGGACGTGCTGCATCAGTTTCGCGAAGATGTTGCGAACGGGAAACTTCCCAAGGTCTCCTGGCTGGTTCCGCCGGAACGTTACTCCGATCACCCCTGCTCGGCTTGGTACGGGCAGTGGTATCTCTCAGAAGTGATGAAGATCCTGACCGAGAATCCCGAGGTGTGGAAGAAGACGATCTTCGTTCTGACCTACGATGAGAACGATGGGTATTACGATCACGTTCCGCCGTTCCAGGCACCGCATCCAGAGAAGCCCGAGACAGGATTGACATCTTCGGGGCTTGATTCATCGCTGGAATACCTCGAAGCAGAGCAGGATCGGCAGTACAAGCCGACATCCGCATTGCGGACCAATTCGCTGGGGCTGGGGTTTCGCGTGCCGATGGTGATTGCGTCGCCGTGGAGTCGTGGGGGTGCAGTTTGTTCGCAGGTGTTTGATCATACCTCGGTCATTCAGCTGATTGAAAATATCGTGACGCATCAGACGAAAAAGCCGCTGGTCGAGACGAACATCTCGCCCTGGCGCCGGGCGGTGTGCGGCGACATGACGTCATCGTTTCAGAGTACCGAGGATCGACAGCCCGGCCTGACGAAGTTTGTCGAGCATGAGGCTTACTTGAAATCGATTCACAGTGCGAAGTTCAAAAAGCTGCCGAGCGATTTTCACGCGCTGAGCGATGCAGAGGTCGAAGCGGTGAGTAAGAGGCCACGTTTTTCGGTGATGCCGACACAGGAACCGGGGACACGCATGGCCTGCCCGTTGCCGTATGAACTGGCCTGCGAAGGGAAACTCAATGACGACAAGTCTGCGATCGTGCTGACTGTCGAAGCACGCGATCAACTCTTCGGCGAGAAATCCTCCGGGGCTGCGTTCATCGCGTATGCAGAGACGGCAGCGGGGATGGTCGTTCGACACTACACCGTCGCGGCAGGGGGGCAGGTTGAAGACCACTGGCCGCTGACGATGTTCAAAGACGGCGAGTATCTGCTGCGAGTTCACGGCCCAAACGGGTTCTATCGGGAGCTTCGTGGGGATCAGAATGATCCACAGGTGCGGGTTTCACTTGATGATTCGCCAACAGCTGAGCCGTTCGTTGGCGTGATGGTCGATGCCGATGCCTTGAAACGCCCATTGATGCTGACGGTTCGCGACAATGCTTACGGCCAGGGAGAAACATCATCGACGATCCAACCGGGCCACAACGCCGCGATCAACGTCAGCGTGAAACAAAGCCAGCAATGGTATGACCTGACGGTAACGTCGCAGGAGCATCCGAAGTTTCTGCGCACTTATGCGGGCCGCGCGGAGAACGGGGGCTGGACGACGAGCGATCCGCAGATGGGGTGATAGTTACTTTGGTAGTCACTGCTGTCGGCTTTCCTTCAATCTCCCCTTCTGCTTCTCACTCAATGGTCCAAGAGTAAGATTGATTTCATCATCGACGTCGAGTGTCACTGAAGCACCTGGCAGACAATGCGAAGTGCCCTGTCCGCTTTGAAAACATCGAGATATGTCGGTCGGGTAGAGAGAAGGCACGAATTTGAATTGAAAGACTTTGGGAGCCTCTGCACCGACCGGAACCTCAATACCCTGAATTAATTCAATTGTTGGCAGGCTTTCATTCGAAACGATGCGGCTTCGAAGGTTTGGATATTGAACTTCGCCGGGCACGTCGGTCAAAGTCAGATTGAGCTTCCCCCAAGGCAAGAGAATGAGTTTCTGCTCCTGGGCAAACTCGACATTCGACACAGCTCGAAAACCAGCCTGGGATTGAATAGCTACCAGCAAGTAAGACGTATCCTTGTCAGGATAGACGTTGAATCGGCCTTCGTTGTCGGTGTAAGTAACGATGTGCTCCAGGCTGTTTTGTGTCTGGCCATCCTGCATATAGATTGAATAGGCTTCGTCATCCGTCTTCGGGATCAGAAGAACCTCAGTGTTTGCCAGAGGCAATCCTTTGAAAACAACCATTCCCGTCTTCTTTAGATCATCATTCGGAGCCAGGTCTGCTTCTGTGCGAATCTTGTCATAACGAGCATCAGCCTGTGGCCAGAGACCTCCAATACTGTGACCAGAGAGTCGATACTTCTTATGGAGTTCCCAGATCTTCACTTTCGCAATCTTTTCCATCCCGCCCTCAGAAGCAGATCGCGTGAAATAAAGCTGTGGACGACACTTCTGCGGATTGGGGAATGTCGAAATGAGTTCGTCAATCTTCTCCCACGTCACGATCTGTCGTCCTTCAAGCAAAATGACGTGCTGAGTGATAACGAAGCGAGGTTGGAAGAACTCTGCCCCCTGTTCTTGTGCGAAAATCGCTGTCGTAATGCTCGAAACGATTGCAACAGCGAATGCCAACAAGAAAGATTTCATTGCCATAGGAGGCTTTCGAATTTGATGAGTACAATGTGGGGCTGACAAAGTCACGGGTATGCAAAGTCAGCTTGAAGTCGGGAAGAGTTCCACGTTACTTATGGTCTTTTGCGAAGTGAGCCGTCAGCAAAATGATAATAACGTCCTCTAAGTATTCATTCACCATTCTTTTTACAGAGACCACCGAGGGATCCCACCAATGACAACCCGTCCCCCCTTGCCTCCCTTCACCCGTGAAACCGCCATTCAAAAAGTCCGCCTCGCCGAGGATGGGTGGAACTCGCGCGATCCGGTGAAAGTGTCACTGGCCTATAGTGAAGACAGTCGCTGGCGGAATCGGGCGGAGTTTGCGGTGGGGCGCGAGGAGATTGTCGCGTTTCTGACTCGCAAGTGGGCGCGTGAGCTCGACTATCGACTGATCAAGGAACTCTGGGCGTTCACCGACAATCGTATTGCGGTCCGCTTCGCCTACGAGTGGCGGGACGACTCCGGCCACTGGTTCCGATCGTATGGCAACGAGAACTGGGAGTTCGCAGAAGACGGGCTGATGAAGTTCCGCCATGCGTCGATCAACGACCTGCCAATCAAGGAGTCCGAGCGGAAATATTTCTGGCCGCTGGGGAGAAGACCGGATGATCACCCGGGGTTGAGTGAGCTGGGGTTTTAAGCGGGAACGTCTGCAAAAAGACTTTCATTGTCTCGTCTGAATTCCATCAGGCGAATGGAGAGCTCTGGAACCTTCTGTTGAATGGCATCCATGATGATATCCTCGCTGAGTCGAAAGTATCCGTGAGCGATCCAATTTCGAAATCCGCGAATGCTCTTCCAGTCGACTTCTGGAATTTGAGTTTGAACCTCTATCGGGATTCGGTTGGCTGCTTCGCCGATTAACTCAAGATTACGAAGGATGGCGTCGTAGACGAGCTCATCATTATGAAGTGATTGTGACGACGCAGCATACCTGTCAACTTTCTCGCAGAACTTGAGTATGTCGTCGAAGAAAAGCTGCACTTACGGGACATTGATGGCGTCCCGTTCGATGTATTTTTTCAATTCTGGGCGAATGTCACTTCGAATACCTAAGTCAACCTTTGCATTGAGACGTTCTTCGAGTTCAAACTTCAAACCGAAAAAATGATCGAAGGTCGGGCGATTCTCAAATGTCACCAGAATATCGATGTCACTCGATGAAGTATTCTCGTTACGTGCCACAGATCCAAAGAGCGCAAGCTCCTTCACATCAAATTGCTCTCGCAATTGAGGAAGTGAATCCGATAATATCCGCAGGGTTTCTTCGCGGGTCATCTAGTTACCAGAGTTAATAATGTGCCACTATTCAAATTCTATCGCAGAAAAGGGACTCGTCACGATCAATCTACCAACAGCTACTTCGCAAGTTCCGTAAACAGCGCCGCAGAGGCTTTTGTCCCGCGTTGGTAATCGGCGAGGGTGAAGTGTTCGTTGGGTGAGTGCAGGCAGTCGGAGTTTAATCCCCAGCCGAGGAGCAGGGTGTCGACGCCGAGCATGTCTTTGAGGGTCTTGACGACCGGGATCGTGCCCCCTTCGCGGATGAGGAGTGGCTCTTTGCCGAAGCCGGTCTTGATCGCTTTCTTCGCGGCGGCCATGTAGGGGCTGTGTCGGTCGACGAGGGAGGCTTCGCAGCCGTGGTACTCTTTGAAGTCCATACGAATCGCGATCGAGCATTGCTGGCGCAGGTGCGTTTCGAGCGAGCGACCGACTTCGTGAGGTGTCTGGCCTGGAACCAGTCGGCAGGTGATTTTTGCGAACGCGTAGCTGGGGACGATCGTCTTGGGGCCTTCGCCGATGTATCCAGAATACAGGCCGTTGATCTCGATGGTCGGACGTGCCCAGCGTCGCTCGTTGGTCGTGAAGCCCGGCTCGCCGAAGCCGACTTTCAGGCCGATGTCGTTCAGGTAGGTCTTCTCATCGAACGGGAGCGCGGCGTAGGCGGTTCGTTCGTCATCGTCCAGAGGGATGACACCATCGTAGAAGCCTGCGACCTGGATCTTGCCTTGCTTGTCGTGAAGCGACGCCAGCATATGCGCCAAGTACGTTGCGGGGTTGGCGACCGAACCGCCGTAGGCTCCGGAGTGAAGATCGCGGTTCGGGCCATGAATGGTCACTTCGCAGGCATACATGCCCCGCAGGCCGTAAGTAATGGCGGGAAGTCCGGGACCGTATTGCGGGCAGTCGCTGATGACGGCGACATCACAGGCGACTTTCTTCTTATTGGCTTCCAGGAACAGATCGAGGTTATTGCTGCCGACTTCTTCTTCCCCTTCGATCACGAACTTGACGTTCACTGGCAGCTTGCCGTGCACCTTCATCCAGGATTGGACGGCTTTGACGTGCGTCAGGAATTGCCCCTTATCATCAGTCGCGCCGCGAGCGTAGATCTTGCCATCGCGGATCGTCGGCTCGAAAGCGGGCGTTGTCCAGAGGTTGAGCGGATCCGGCGGCTGGACGTCATAGTGACCGTAAACAAGAACTGTGGGAGCTCCGGGAGCGCCGAGCCATTCCGCATAGACGATCGGGTGACCTGCGGTCGGGATGATCTCGGCAGTAAGGCCGATGTCTTCGAAGTGTTTCTTCAACCAGTCCGCACAGTTGAGAAGATCCTGCTTGAACTTCGAATCCGCGGAGACCGAGGGGAATTTGAGAATCGTCTTCAGATCCTCAATGAAAACCGCTTCGTTGGAATCGATATACGCCTGGACGTCGTTCAGCATGGGTGTTCCTGGGGGAGAAGATTTGCCACAGAGGGCACAGAGATCTCAGAGAATGAGATGAGAGATTAGATCAGCGAAGTGAAGCGATCAAGACGGAAACACAGAGAGTCAATCGAACCACGGATGAACACAGATAATCACGGATGAGAAGAAAAAAACTCTTATCTGTGACCTGCCTAATGACTCAAACTACATGACTTCCGATCTGTGTGCATCCGTGTTTCGGTTTTCTCTTATTCAGCCTGTTTCTCAAACACCACCATATGCTGACGTGGCAGCTCGGGGATCGTCTCTTTCCATTTCAGCTTGAACTCGGGCGCTTCCATCTCTTTTTTGACCTGCGCTTCGCTCATCTTATGCACGAGTTTAATCGGCACTTCCGGGTCTTCCTTGCGGTACTCGACAAAAACAATCCGCCCGCCTGGTTTCATCGCTTTGGAGAGTTGGAGAATCATTTCATACGGAAAATTGAACTCGTGGTAGACGTCAACCATGATCGCCAGGTCGAGCGTATTCTCGGGAAGTTCGGGTGACTTCTCCTTGCCGAGGACCGGTTTGATATTGTGAAGGTCAAACCCTTTCATCTTGTTGACGAGGATATCGAGCATCTCCTGCTGAATGTCGACGGCATAAACAGTTCCTTCAGGCCCGAGTTGCTCGGCCATCAGCTTGGTGATAATCCCCGTCCCCGCTCCAATGTCAGCCACACTTTGGCCGGGCTTGAGCTTGAGCAGTTTCACAAGCAGGGTCAGTCGCTCTTCCTCTTCGCGCTCCGGACGTTCGAGCCACATCGCCCCCTGATGCCCCATCACGTGAGCGATCTCGCGTCCGTGATAGAACTTGCCGATGCCGTTGGGGTCATGGTCCTGGCGGTAGGTGTAACGCAATTCCGCTGCAGGACCAAATGAGAACGCAGCGAAGAAGACCACGATGGCAATGAGTATTGGTCGCATGGGGAATTTTCCTGGTCAAATACAAACCACGGATGAACACAGATTGACACGGATCGACTGAATCAACACTAACCGTCTTCCAAGGGCCAATCAATCTTTGACAAAAACTCTGTTTCCTCTGCTCCCCTCGGCGAACTCTGCGTTCCAGTCCCTCAGGTCACTTGTCGAGAACCCGAAAATCCGCAGGCAGCTTATGTCCCATGCGGTCTCGCTTAGTCGCCATGTATTTCTCGCGATGCTCTTCATGCGGGGCGACGAGAGGGATCTGTTCGACAACCTTGATGTTGACCCACTGCTCGAAGGCATCAGTCTTCTTCGGGTTGTTCGTCAGCAGGCGGACTTCGGTGAGGCCGAGGTCTTTAAGGATCTGCAGCCCGACCATGTAATCGCGAAGATCTTCTTTGAAGCCCAGTTTGAGGTTGGCTTCGATGGTGTCGAGCCCCTGGTCTTGCAACTGGTAGGCCTTGAGCTTGGCGGTCAGGCCAATGCCCCGCCCCTCCTGAGGGAGGTAAACGATTGCGCCGACCCCCTCTTGATGGATCATGTCGCAGGCCGCCTGAAACTGGTCGCCGCAGTCGCAGCGGAGTGAGCCGAGGATATCACCCGTGAAGCAGGAGGAGTGCATGCGGATCAGCGGAGCTTTCACGCTTGTGAGATCGCCCCAGACAATCGCCAACGGTTCCTGCTCTTCATGGGCAACTTTGTAGGCGATCAGATGCGGTGCCCCGAAGTTCTGTGTCTTGATTTCGACTTCAACTTCACGCCGGATCAACTGCTCGCGTTCCCGTCGGTAGCGAATCAACTGAGCAATCGAGATCATCGGGATCTCATGCTCGACAGAGATCTCTTTGAGTTCCTCGAAGCTCGCCATCCCGTGACCTTTTTGCGAAAGGATCTCGATCAGGCAACCAACCGGCTGAAGCCCTGCTAAGCGACACAAGTCGACGGTTGCTTCCGTATGCCCGGCACGACGAAGCACCCCGCCTTCTTTGGCCAGCAGCGGTGAGATGTGCCCCGGCTTGACAAATTCCCCTGGCTCGCTCGTTGGCTTGGCAAGCGCACGAATGGTCCTCGCACGGTTCTCGGTACTGACACCGGTCCCGGCAGAGAGGTGATCCACCTGGACCAGGAAGTTCGTCTGGTGGGGCGTGTTGTTGAGAACCGGACCTGCTGCCGAATACAGATGCAGACGATTGGCGACTTCTTCCACCAGCGGCACACACAACAGCCCGCCCCCTTTTCGCAGCATGAACGCCACTTGATCAGGCGTGATCAGTTCCGCAGCACAAAAGAAGTCACCCTCGTTCTCGCGATCCTGATCATCGATGACGATCACCAGGCCACCGCGCTTCATCTGAGAGATCGCGGATTCCACGGTATCAAGGCTGGCTTCGAGCTGAGCTTCGGTCATGAGAGGCTTCAATGCAATGAGAAATAGGCTTGTTCAGAGTTGTTCACACGAAGATCAGGACAGGTGTCCGAGCCAATGAGTTCACCGGATCCACCTTATCAAAAATTCTTCGGATTTCTCTGTGTCGCCGGTGGCTAAATTGTCCAGATATATCGGCTGTTATCATCTTAGGAGGAATCGTGCGCATTCCAAAGGGTCCATCTGACAAAAGTTTCCAACACGATTGCGTTTCGTAGAATTCCTCACCATCGTACATTTGGGTACCATACGGGGTCTCAAACATGACCTCCCTTTTGAACGGATAGGGATTCACCTGTGTCAGATTCTCTGAAGCTGCGCCTCTTTGATGAACTCGAGTCACTTGTCCTGATCGACCCGCATAGCCACATCAACCCGCTTGAGCCTGCTTCCAAAACGCTCGCGGACATCATGGGCTACCACTATTATACCGAGCTGGCCCACTCGGCTGGCTATCCGCGCGAGAAAATCGAAGATCCCGGTATCAGCCCCAAAGAAAAGGTCGCGCGTCTGGTTCCCGAGATGGTTCACATCCGGAATACTTATCAATACCACTGGCTGATGACCATTCTGAAGGAATTCTTCGGCCACACCGATGACGACCTGACGACCGACAACTGGGAAAAAACCTATGACGAAGCCACCAAACGCATGTCCGCTCCCAACTGGGAAGAGAGCGTTCTCAAACAGTCAAAACTCGAAGGCGTCTTCCTGACCAATGACTTCGACGACCCACTGAAGGGCTTCGACACCAAGCGTTACATACCCTGCCTGCGAACCGATGACCTCGTCTTCCACCTGACAAAGAAGTCGACCCGCGACCGCCTCGCGAAGGCGACCAAGACGACCGTCAAAGACGCCGCCTCTCTGCAACGTGCGATTGGCGATCTCTTCGATCACTTCCTGGCCCATAACGCTAAGGCCTGCGCGATTTCGCTCACACCCGACTTTGCCCCTAAGAAAATCAGCCCTAGCGAGATCGAGTTAACCGTTCAGAAGGTCTTCTCAAACGACAGCGATGTCGAACTCGAAGCCGGCGTGAAGACACAACTGTCCAACTTCGTCTTCTGGACCCTGGCCGAACATTGCAACCTTCACAAGCTGCCGTTTGACCTGATGATCGGCGTCAACCGGGGAGTATACGAAGCAGGGGTCCATCAAGGCCGCGATTTGTATAACCGTCAGACTTCGCTCATCCAGTACAAAGAATTGTTCAACGCGTTCCCTAAGGTCACCTTCCCGATCTCGGTTCTCGACCACACCGCGAACCCGGAACTGGTCAGTTACGCCTGGATCTTCCCAAACGTCGTCATCAACGGCCACTGGTGGTATTCCAACCTGCCGGGCTACATCGAAGCCGACTGCCGTTCCCGTCTGCAGGGCGTTCCCTGGACCAAGAACATCGGTTACTACAGCGATATGTACAAGCTGGAATTCGCGCTGCCGAAGTTCCGGATGTATCGCAAAGTGCTGGCCAAAGTCCTCGCAGAAGACTTCGTCATCGACCGGGGCTGGAGCGAAACGAAAGCGCTTCACCTGGGCAAGGAAATCCTTCGTGGCAACGTTGAACGTATCTTCGGCGTCTAGCTTCGAACGATGTGCGTGGGCGACACGGGCATGACACACCGCGCATACCCTGAGGCTTAAAATCGTCAAATTCCGCATAGAGTGACGGGCTCGCATCGCGTCCTCGAAATCTTCGTTAGCGTAATGCAAGATTTCTGATTCATACGTGAGCATGGCCCAGAATTAGAAGAAGTGGAACACCTGACCATCCGACAATCAGGTGTGACCAACCTGCTGAGCGCCCCGCAGCAGCTTCTCCCCTCTCTCTCTGCAGCATGTATTCCTCCTCATGACCTTTCACGCCTCCCTACGTGATCGACTGACTCCCTTTCTAGCCGGAGCGTTAACGTTCCTGCTATTAACAGGTGTCGTGTATCTCCTGCATACGCAGGACGTCCGTCGCTATCAGCAACAGGCTTACAGCCAGACAACTCAGCAGCTAAGTACCATTCGCGCCAGGGCAGAAAGTGCCATTAATAAACGCATCGCTATGACAGCAGGTCTGCGTGCCTTTGTTTCGTCACATCCTGATATCACGGACGTTCAATTCTCCCGCCTCGGAGCCGCTCTCCTCAACGAACAGTCGGGCATTCGCAGCATCACCCTGCAAAAGAACAACATCGTCACGGATGTCTATCCACGCAAGGGGAACGAATCCACACTCGGCATGGACCTCACGAAACATCCGCAACAGGGACCTGCCATTCGCAAAGTGATCGAATCAGGCAAGCCCTGGCTGGCTGGTCCAATCAATCTCGTCCAGGGTGGTGAAGCATTCATCCATCGTGTGCCGGTCTATGTCCTGCCAAAGGATGGTCAAGGGCAGGGACCGTACTGGGGACTGGTGTCGACTCTTGTTGAGAAGAAAACGCTGGTCGACGAAATCACCGACGCGATTCCCGGAGATCTCCGCATTGCGATCCAGGGGCTCGATTCGGCAGATCATGTCGGACGATATTTCATCGGCTCTGCTGATATCGAGCTGATGAATCCGTTGATGCAGGACGTTTCACTGCCCAACGGCGTCTGGAAGATTTCCGGCGTTCCTGCGCTCGGCTGGCCAGTTTCGACGCCGATTACCCTCCCTCTGATCATCGGCGGAGAAGTGACGGCGTTTATCTGTGCTCTGCTGGTTTTTCTTGTCATCCGAAGTCAAATCAAGTACCGAAACGCCTGCCACGAAGCCCTCGCTGCCTCACGTTCAAAAAGCGAATTCCTGGCCAATATGAGCCACGAGATCCGCACCCCCATGACGGCGATCCTCGGCTATACCGAAGTTCTCAACGATACCACGACGAACCCAGCCGCTCGTGAAGCCATCGATGTCATTCAGCGCAATGG
>SXPC01000165.1 GCA_005778225.1 Planctomyces sp.
GCTTCCTCCGCAGCGAAACCTCCCTGATCCAGATGATCGGCCGCTCCGCGCGAAACGTCAACGCGGAGGTCATCATGTATGCGGACACCGTCACCGAGAGCATGCAGAAAGCCATCGACGAAACCAACCGTCGTCGCGCGATTCAGATCGAGTACAACACCAAACACGGCATCACTCCCGAAACCATCAAAAAGGCGATCAAACGCGGCATCGAAGAAGAAATCAAGGCCCGCAAAGTCGTCCAAGAAGTCTCCGGCGTCGGCGACGAAGCCAAGTTCGTCACCCAGGAACAAATCCAGGAACTCCAGGCCCTGATGCTTCAGGCCGCCGAAAACCTCGAATTCGAAAAAGCCGCTAACCTGCGCGACCAGATCGCCAAACTCAAACAAAACCTCGGCCAACCCATCACCGCCGCCGAAGAAGCCGGCTTCGCCAAAAAAGGGGGAATGCGAGGTGCGCGGGCGAAGAAAGGGAAGGGCGGTTCAAGACGCGGCAAACGCTAGTCCGTCCCTTCTCCCCCGGGGGAGAAGGTGGCCGAGTCTTCGAGGTCGGATGAGCGACGTCTGCATGCCTTCGAAGATCGTGACAGCTTAAAAAGCTTGCTTTCCATTACCTGTCGATGGAGAAGGTGCCCGAAGGACGGATGAGGGTGGGCGATAGGCAGGCATTCGCGTTCCTATCCAAAACCCACATCAGGCATTCTCTTCATTCTCTTCACATCCCCAACCGCCCACGAATCCCTTCCGGCAATTCATAAACCTTCTCCACCGGCAACAACCGCTTCGCTCTTGCGTACTCGCCATCAAGCTTCAATCGATAGATCTTCGCCGTCAGTTCCGTCACATCGTCAATCTTCTGAATCCAGTTCTCCACATACTCATGAATCAGATGACGACTGATTCCGACCTGGATCGATCGATGCTCCAGCTTCTGTCCTCGAATCGATCGCTCCGGATCCCATTGCACATGCACCTGAGCCGCTTCAAATTCGCTGCGCCACCTGTCAATCGAACGATGCACCGGGGGATGAAACGACGTCAGAGTCGCCAGACTCAATGCTTTCTCCCAGCCGACTCTGGTGATCCGAATCGCGAGAATCCGATTCTGGTTCGCCTTCGTGCCCCAGCCACTCCGTTCCATCATCCACAGATACGACGGCTTGACCCATGTCATCCGATTCAATGAAAACGGAGCCACAAACCGACCCGCCTGGAGCGCAGCATCCGCAATCGCATCATTGTAAGCCTGATAAACAACAATCGTCTCACGATCAAACGACGCACGGACTTCGTGATACTCTGCCATACTTTTCTCTCTTTGTGCACACGACACATCGAGAGTCGATGGGGTTCACGGTCCTGTTCGATTGGAGTCACCGCTATAAGAAATCTGTATCACCATAGCTCGCAGCTTCTCAGTAAACAGTTCTGCTCGTTTGCTGAACGTCTCAAATGACGACTCGTTCTGTCCATGTAATTCTCGGCAAAGCATGCCGGCAATGAATGATGGTGCTTTTGTCACTGACCGGGCCAACTCTGCAGCTTGATCGCTACACTTTTTAAGTGGCTTCTTCGTGAGGCATCGAAGCAGAAACGAAGCTTGAGAAATCAGTAGACCTTCTACGAATTCAGGCGAATTTCCTAATTCTGTAGGACGTTTGGAGATTCGATAGATAGATTCCCAAAGTTCCCCCTGAAGTCTGCGATCATCTGGTATTTCGTCGAGCAGCAACCCAACTTGTCGGTTATGGTCAGCAAATCCGATCACGTAAGCTTCAACAGGATCACCAAGCTTGTAGCGCGAGTCGGGTAATTGACCTCGTGGCAATTTCATGTCCGGCACGCGAAGCAATCCAGGAACGCTCGTTCCGAGATTGATAAAGACACCAAAGTGTGCGATGCCAACGATCTCACCACAAACACGGTCACCTATACTCAATGTCTCGCAAGCGATCTTCCAGTCATCATCACTCGGGTTTAGGAATGAATCGAAATTCTCTATTGTTTTCCACATTCATTGGTTTTAACTGACGGACTCTTTCACCGCTACCTCACCCCCTTCGCCTGCTTCCCCAGATGCACCCCCCGCACATCCATCAGCGCCGCCTTCGCAATCTTCCTCGGCTCAATCCTCACCTGATACTCCCCCGCCTCCGTCACCTCAATCATCCCCAGATGCACCCAGCGAAAATTCTGAAAATGCCCCGTCTCCACCGGTTCAAACGCGATCTCTCCCTTCACGATATCTCCTTGTCGCAGTGACAGCGCAGCATCACTCCCCCCTTGTCCAGCCCCCAGCCCCTGCAGCACCGCAACCGCATACTGCCCCGGCTCAGCAATCGTCACCGACCACTCGGCATAATCTTTCGGCCCCGTCCAATACCCCACCGTATTCTTAAACCACTGCGGCTCATACCGCAGCTTCTCCCCAAAAGTCTTCGCGAAACACGCAGGCAGCATCAACGTCCCATCCGCCGCCGGTTGAATCGATTCCAGCTCGCTCAACAACACCGGCTCGCCATCCAACACGACCTCAATCTCATCTCCCTGGGTAGCCTCACTCCACGTCCAGACCCAATGATCAATCTCCGGCGTAAACTTCAACTCCCGCTTCGGATGCCCCTTCCACCCCATCGACTTCAGCGGCGCACACAGCCGAGGAATCGAAAGCTTCTTCGCCCTCATTGCATCCGCCCCAGGAACCAGCGACAGTGTTTTGCCCTGCCCATAAACCGCGACATCCTCACTCGATAACGACTCGATCTTCGTCGCCTCCTTCGATAGCTCCTGGGCAACCAGCGATACGCCAGTAAACTGGCAAGCCAGCAGAATCACACAGAAACCACCCATCCAAGTCGTCATCGCAATTCTCCTCGAGTGTCTAAAATCTCTCCCTTGAAGGGAGCCGCATTTCGTCCCTTCTCCCTTGAGGGGAGAAGGTGCCCGAAGGGCGGATGAGGGTGAGCGCTAGGAATCTAACGACTCACAATGTGGCTTGAAATCACCAGGAAACAGTTCTCTCTTCCGAAGAACCCCATCGATCATCATTCTAAGTCCACCATCCCCAAATGTCTCTATTCATGACCGCCCACAAATCGATGGTTCTCCCGACGTCGACGATCAACTTTGCGGGTTTTGACCGTCTGTACCCTGTCGAGCATTGCATAACGATCCAAATCCTGAAAGATGGAATGGCGCTCACAAGAAATTCCCCCAGAGAATCTTCCTTTCCCCTCCCATGTCGACCTCCCGCACCGGCTTCACCCTCATTGAACTCCTGGTGGTCATTGCCATCATCGCGACGCTTGTCGCTCTCCTGCTCCCCGCCGTCCAGCGAGCCCGCGAATCAGCCCGCAGCCTCACCTGCAAAAACCAGCTCAAACAACTCGGCCTCGCTCTCCACAACTATCACGACACTCACCGCCTTCTCCCCAAAGGCAACTTCGAAAAGGTGCCCACCACCATAAATTCCGGCGACGGCGATGGTAACCGCTCCTGGAACGGCTTTTCCGCCCACGCCATGCTGCTCCCGTACCTCGAACAGAGCGCGATCTATGATCAGCTCAACTTCTCGCTCAACGTCGTGACGACTCCCAACAACGAAGTCCGCCAACAGTCGATCCCCGCCTTCCTCTGCCCCTCCGACCAGCACGACATCAGTAACGGCTCCGGTCGAGACGCAGGACCAGGAAACAATTACGTTTTCTGCACAGGCCCTTCCGTCTGGTGGTTCCAACCCGGCAGCAACGCCAACACTCCCTGGCCGCCGACCTCACTGCCAGATCTCCAACATCAAATCGGCCTCTTCAACTATCGCAAAACCGTCCGCTTTCAAGACGTCACCGACGGCCTGAGCAACACCATCGCCGCGTCTGAACTCATCAAAGCCGACGGCAACATCACGACCTACAACACCACCAACTGGCCATACTCCATCGGCGAGGAATTTGGCTGTTTGTTAACCTTGGCCATCCATCGTCGTTTTATGTAATTGCTCGGCATTTACCGGGCGAGTCTCGATAACTGGCGTCCTTTCTCTGTGGATGACTGGCGTTGACTGCACGCTCTGTGCACGCATTGTGGCGGCCTCGAAGTCTTCCTCGGTGACCTGGAGGTAATGCTCAGTTGCCACCCGATAGCTGTTCCCCATCCATTGGCACACGACATGGCTTGGGAATCGGCGCTCCCAGTCTGTCTGGCAACTGCTTCGCATATTGTGAAACAGCCGTGGCCATTGCGTAGTCTTCGCTTGCTTGATGGCGCGGATCAGCATTTTTCGCTGGCCAGAATTCGGCATGCGGTACAGCGTGACGACGAAATCATCGGGCTGTAGTCGATCGCACAATTTCTCAAGTAAGCCGTAGACCTCGGGCATGATTGGAATGATTCTGGTTGCCTTTCCGGGGTGATGCTCAGTCTTTGGGGAATGGATTAGCATCCTCCGCCGCTGCCAATCGATATCGCGTTTACGCAGCCCTAAATGCTCAGATGGGCAACGCAGTCCATTGAAGCGAGTTAGTGCAATAATTAGCTTTCTTTCATTGCAACTGCAGAAACTCATGACGTTGAGCACGGTCTCAGCACTGATGTAAGCCTGGCGAGACTTGTTGGCCCGAACAGCCGTAGGGAGATCTTTCCCACGAAATGGATTCTTTGAAATCCACTCTCTCGCAATTGCGTGATCAAATACCTGTTTCAGGATACCAGTCGTTTTTCGCGTCGTTCCTTCCGCATACGCTTTCCCATTCCAGCCAGTTGTAAGCATCCAGTGTCGCAAGCCTTTCGCGTCGGCCGCGGTTACGCTTTGGATTGGCTTTGATTTGCCCAAATAGCGAATCGCTCTTTGTTTAGCCAATCTCCAGTTCATTTTCGTATTCGGCTTTTGTCGCAGCTGAGCCTGGCAATCCTCAAAGAGTTTTTCGATGTCGATGTCACGCGAAAGCCTTCCGGAAACACTCGCAGGAACTAGCCCCCACAAGCTCAGTTTCTCGAAGAACTCAGGATCAATATTTTTAATCCAAGCGAGCGTTTCACTGCTCATGCCCATGTTTATTTTTTTTGCAACTTCGAGTTCATCAACCTTAGCTTCGATGAAGTCTGCCTGCTTCTTGTTGATCTTTCCAAGAGCATAAGACTTTCTCTCTCCGTTAATTAAAACTTGGAGTCGAGATTTGCCGCTGGATTCGCGGAATACACTTGCCATTAGCCTTCTCTTTCTATGCGCCTCCGGACTTGAGCCGCTTTGTCATTTTCGCGTTTTTCATCGAGACGACGTTGTCTCTCTTCGCGACGGGCAAGCACTTCCATCACTTTGCCCCAGAGTCGAGCGAACTTAATAAGATCCGCCCCCAAAACCTGAATCGTTGCGGTTCTAGCCGTGCTTGTTCGAAGGACCGTGAGGCCGCATTCGATCCATTCAGTCAACGCATCTGGGTGAATGCCCATAAGCGTTAAGACCTCTTCGCGGTTGTAAAGCACTTCTGGCTCGATACGCCCACGTGTGACAGTTTGAGAGCTGTTTCCACTTGACATTAGATGATCCCTCACCTTAGACTCATGGAGCTGAGTCGGTGTTTTTCACTGATTTGGTCCGTGGATCTGAGGCGTTTCTGCCAAGATAAGACTCAGATCCACACGAAAGATTTTCGCTTCTGCGATTTGAAAGACCGACCTGCCAGGGTTGGTCTTTTTTTATGCGCATCCGCGGTTGTTGCTTAGTGACTTACATGCCGCTTCATGGCTCCTTTGATTTGCTTTGGCTTCCCGATGCGATAGATCTGCATCACAGCGAGCTGACCGTAGCGGTTGATGTATTCCCGAGTCCGCGTTGCGCCTGACTGGCGCCGTAGTTTTCCGACCAGCACATCCGAGACCTGGCAGGCAGCGGCAATGCGGTAGCTGCTCCAATCCGGATGAGCCATGAGCAGCCTCTTGACGTCGGCTCGTTTCTGAGCGTTCGTTCGACGGGAGCCAAACAGGTGAGCGAACTTGCGAAGTGTTCGCAGCTCTGCCGCCGTCATGTTGAGTGCGATCACAGGTTGCCTCCTGACCCAAGGCACAAAAAAAGCTCGACGTACGTGATGACGGCCACGTACGTGAGCTTCTCGATAATCGGGTTGCCCCGAGAAATCCTGTCTCGTCTTGATGTCCTTCAATCGCTCCGTCATAAGCGACGGACGCGATATTACCGGGTGTGACCCGGTGTGACAATATGTTTGTCATAAAATTTACTAAAGTGTAGCCTCTTGTCATGGAGTACACTGGAAAACCTCTGTCTGTTAAGGTGAGCGAGCAGCAGCGAGAGCTGTGGGAGAAAGCTGCGAAGATTGTTGATCGCGGTGGATTCTCCGAATGGGTGCGAAGAACCCTTGATCGAGAGGCGCTTAAGGTAGTCCAAGAACAAGAAGCCAAAGAGATGAAAGGCCAGTAATTCCTGCTTGAAAAACTGATGCCAGAATTGTGTAATCGTACATCTGCATAAACGATTCTTGATTCACAAAGGGCCACGAAATGACAACCGCCCCTCAGCAGGACAAGCTCAAATTCACAAACGAGCAACTGCAGGCTTATAAGGCTGCAGCATTGAGGCACGGACTGTCCACGGCAGCATGGATGTCGATGACTCTGGATAATGCGGCCCGAGGAATTGTTCCGCAGAGTCATGAGCATCAGAATCCAGGTCGTCCTATTCAGACGATTCAGCAGACTGCCAAGATATGGAAGTTTGCGATGCTCATTTCCATGCTGATCATCGTTGTAGCGGTTTTTATGATTGGATTTGCGGCCACGAAATCCCCCGTCGACAACAGCGGAATAGCCTTGGGCATTCTCGTTGGCGCTTTTGGGTTCATCTGTGCGATTATCAGCCGGATCGTGGCTTGGTGGTTTCATGGTTGATCTCTCCTTTCTACCTATATAGATCCCAGCAACGACGCTTTCAGGCACGCACGCGTATATACGCGTGCGTGAATCAACGGACCTCTCCCCGGTAAATCATCCCGCGCACGGTTGCTCGAGTACTCCTGGCTTTGAACGGTCGATGCGCAATGGCTCCTTTCTTCGCCAGTGCCCTCAGGTGACACATCACGCCGTTGGGCGACTTGATCCCGAAGTGCTGGCCAATTTCTCTTACTGATGGGGTTTGCCCCTCGCGATCACGCTGGCGAATGAAGTCGCAAATCTCACGTTGACGCTGCGTGAGTTTGGGTAATTGGGGGCTGGCAACTGGTTGCACAATAGACATGACGCGATCCTTTCCGGGCATGAGGGGGTGGGCTCACTGCAAACGCTTGCAGTGAGAAAGAATTGGCTTACCTGCTTACTGGCCGGCAACCGCCTGGACCTGTTGGGCCTGGCAGATCGGCTCGTCCGGCCAGGTGCGGTAGGATCCAGCGAGATAGACGCAGGCCGAGAGCGCAATGGAAGCGATGAGCATGTGGCACCGTTTCAAAAAGCGAGGGAGACAGCAGGGCAAAGCAAGCATCACCGCTGGAAATCGATCAGCGAGTGATTTCAATGTCTGCAGACGGTGCAACGTCCGATGTGGCGGGTATTCGCGAAGTAAGCAACCGACAGCCAATCAATTGATGTAGCAGGCATCCTAGTAAACTTTGTCGCCCTATACTCAGGGCGCGAGGCCGATCCCAGATCGAACCAATGGTAAGATAGCCATTCTTGGCTGACTTCTCCTCTGCGTTATGTGGAAGATCGTACACGCCGAAAATCTGTCTGGCAATTCAAAAATGGGCTCGAAATGGAATTTCGTAACTGAGCAAAAAGCCACGACATTTGCTTCGTATGTGGGCTACTTATCCTCCCGTTTTGCCTGCACCTCTTTGAGTTGATCAAGCGTCTCCATGACCGTCCTCGGCTTGTTGTGGTTGACCTTCAGTTTGTCGCGTTCGAGGACCTGGAAGCACCATCCGGCGTGAAAGAAAATGTTGTCCGTTGTGTTGTCGCATCGCATCAGGAAGAGGTTTTGAGACGTAAGCTTCACGCGACCTTGAAGGCGTGTTTGCCATGGACGCCAGTAGAGAATCAGCGTGTCTTTCGGGATCGAGAACGATTCTCGCATGAAAATACCAATATTCGGACATGGACAGGCGTATCGATAAATGATAACCTTTAGGGAGCATCGAAGGGAGAATTATTATCAACTTTGCCGATGATTGATGTATCACGGTGTAAATGCATAATTGGTGAAATGATGACCAGTTTTCTTTATCGGGTGCTTTTGGCAATTACAGCGGTAGCCCCTGCTGGCGGGGCGGCTGCGTTGACGTTTTGGCTTAGGGATCACGCGATTGGCTACGCAATTGGCATAGGGGCAGCGTCGGCGTTATTGGTTATCATATGTAGCCTAATAATCGTGTTCGCTGATCGTACACTTCCTGTAGAACAGATTGAAACAAAGGAAGTCGAGCCAGCAGACAACAGAGTTCTTGAGTTTCTATTGACCTATATGCTACCTGTTTTTTCTTCAATTGCCATCAAGGATGTAACTGCTTCGCTTGCACTCTTTTGCTATTCAACTGGGATTATTTTATTGCTTGTCATTCAAGGCAATTGCCTATACTTTAATCCTGTGTTGTCTATTATTGGATACCGTTTTTATATTATCAAATCACAGGATGACATGAAGTACCTGTTAATATCCAAGAAAAACTATCACCGATCAATTAGAAGTATTAGATACGTGCAGCTTTCGGACTATATCTTCATGGAAACAACAAAATGAGTAACACCGCTTTACCAACCATGGTTGATTTCGCTGGACTAAAATCGTACATCGTTTTTCGCTCAACGGGTGAGGATGTTGTGAAGCAGGTTCCGTTAGTTCAAAATGCTCAAAAACGGACAGCCGAATTGCTGAAGCCTACACTCCCCATATTTTTCAGCGACTCGGTCGAACAGGTCGCATTTGACCCAACATTTAGCACTGACGAAGAAAGCGTGATGAAGATCGCAGGATTCGATCTACCTGACTACATAAAGTCAGTTCTCGACACGCCTGAGGATGTTGCAAACTTCACTTCGTCTGACAACATGCGCAATGCAAAAATCCTTTTCCATGTGGATTCTACGAAAACTGTTTACTTTCAATGTTGGCGCAACTTTGCTCTATTTTCAAATAATCGCCTTAGTTTGCTGCTACGGCAGGGTGCATTTGATGTTAACACTTCCACTTCGCTAGTCGTCGATGGAAAAGTAGATGTCATTTACTTTGATGGGGATTTGTTTTTTAAGAGCTACGCAACGGCGAATGCTGTGATGAGCCTTTTGGACTATGTCACCGAAGCTACTCGCGACGAAGTCAACGATTTTGTTGGCCACCGCAGTATAACAGGCGACGCCTCTCTTGCCGATGATTGCAATTCAGTCCAGCGTAAGCTGATAAAATCAATCAACTCAAAAGGATTTTTGGATCTGATTGACGTCAACGACTTGAAACAAACTGCAGACGAACACGGAATCAGCCTCACTATTGAGAACGGTAAGGTTGTTCTGCCCGAGAAAGGCCCTGAACTAACAAAAGTTCTCCGCTTCTTGAATGATCAAGTCTATAAGGGGCCAATCTCGGGAGATACACTTCTTTCCAACTCGTCCAGACGGCTGTAGTTAGACAGGACTCGTCACCCCCGGTATCGAGATCTCCAATTCCGCGAATTCGTACGTCGCCTGGCACTGGCCGATTGCCCACCCGGCCATCATCATCATCTTGTCCATCGGATTATCGCCGACAGGGAAGTAGAGCTTCGGTTTCTCGACTGTCTCTTCCAGGGTGATGACACCATCGTCGTTCAGGTCGACGCCTTCACGGTGGTAAACGCTGAAGGCTCGAACCGGGTTGATGCCGAGCTTACGGCACTGTTCTGGCAACCGATTCCAGCAGTTGCACTCCCCGGCTGGTTGGGAGAATGAGAGAACGAGGTATTGCATAGCGAAAATCCTTTTACGCTGCGTTGGAGATACCTGAGGCGAGAATCTGCGTCTTCCCGAACCATGGCGTTTTCGTGAGACCTACTGCGTTGGTGATCGAGATGTAGTGTTCGAAAAAGTCTCGACCAATTGCGAATGTTTCTGCAGAGTTGATGTCGAAAGTCACTTTGATCAGTCCGGTCGGGACCAAAACCGTGCCAGTTTTCGACAGCTTGACCACGTCGCCTTTCTTGATCACCAGCAGGCAGGAGACGGCGATAAAATTGTTGTCGGCCTGAGTGAGCGTGCGGGTGATCGCTTCGCCGATCACGGCAAGATAGTCGTTGCCCTCGAAAAGACGAATCGCTCCGTCTGCCAGCGTTGGCGACTTCACGGTAATTCCAGATTCAACGAGGGATGAGAACACGTTCGGGTCTAGCCCCATCGCGTCGCCAGGCGTCGACCATGATCCCTCTCGTCCTGCGGTAATCGGGATCTCGTAAATATAGCTGATCGGGTTGTCGTTCTCATTCGGAGTGCCGTTGTCGTAAATAGCCCAGGAATAGTACAGCGTCTCCAGGCTGCTGTTGATATCATTCCCCTCGATGGTGGCGACGTACTGAGCCCTACCGACTCCAGCAACTGGGAGCTCGTTCATCATCATATACGGCTGGTCGTCGAGATCCCACGCCTTGAAGTTCTGCGTTGACCAGTGGTAGTACTCGCCGTCTGCATTCCAGATCTTGAGGTGCGCATCGAGACCGATTGTGTCGGTGATTTTGAAAGGAATAGTCGGCATGTGAAGTCCTAACCTGAGCCCCATTGAATTGAGGATTGTGAATACTCTTGCGTTACTGTGATCGACAAAGTCGTTAGAGAGTCCGAATCCCCTCTTCCAATGCGGTGTTTCCGATCATCGGGCCGGACTTCGATGTGCCCTGTCCCGGCCGTGTAATCCCCTCGCTCATTCGCATGCAAATTGAATTGGCCGGTCACGGTTTGCCCGGTGGCTGGATTCCGGAGTTTGACTTCAGGCGCTCGCCCGATGACGGCGTGCTTGCCGATGCCGGTTGGTGTCTGGTAGGTCGGGTACACGACCTCTGAAAACGTGGTGTTGGCGCTCATCATGTGCGTATAGAACATGCCGACACGAGCGCTGCCGCTGAATGAAGCACGACGGTGAAGAGTGCCGTCAGTCGACAAGTCTTGCACGGACACGACATCGAGGTATCCGCCGCCATGGGGCCGGAAATCGATCGTTGTCTCTTGCTGAATAACGAGTGATTGATAGACGAACGGCACTCCGACCGTTGGTGTTGTTTCTACTCCATCAATTACGATTTTATCGGCCTTTCGTCGCTTCTCCCCGTGAAAACCACCGCCAATGAGATTCGCATCGCGATCCTGGACGGCGTACCAGTTTTCTGATTCTCCCTGGACTGAGTATGCGTTGTTGTCGCGGAAGCTCGCGAATGTATCCAACCCAGCCCCTCGCGTGACGGGATGATCCAGAGACACGAAATTAATCCCGAAGATATACAACGCTTTGACGCCCGTGCCGTTCCCCGTATGTCGGACCCGAATCGTTCTCGCTCCGGGCATAACGGAGAACTCCGCGATGATCAGTCGACCTGCTTGCGTACCGGTGAGGTTCTCTTGCCAGACGATCTTGGCGCCGACTGAGATCTCCACTTCAGCCCCGCCCGATGAAGCGAGAAAGGCAACTCGGCATTTCGCCTCCGGCGGAATCGTCTCATCCCACTCTAAGCAGTCATTTGCCAGCGTTGTCAGTCGCGCAATCGGAGCTGTCCCTGCTACTGATCCAGGAACGACCGTCGATACTCCGATGTTCTGATCTGTCCAGCCAGTCGGCCCCGCTCCGAGAGCGGCAGAAGCTGATGTTGCGACGCCAATCCGAGTAGGCACTCGCCTATAAGCACAGGCAGCCATGCCGACAAGGTTCTGCACGAGTGAGATTCCCCATCGTTCTTGAGGCTGCACCTGACCAAGCGGATCAGGAACTGTGTTGATCGAGCCCCCCAGACTGTTCTTGTTCTTCGCCATCTGCTTTTGCAGACCGCCTTTCGTACCGCCGCCAGCCTTGCGAGAGAACAACAGCAATGAATCCGCGTTCTGAAGAACACCGATCTTGAGCGAGCTGCCTGTCGTAAGTCCGTTCGGCGGCAAGATCGCGGCAGGAACTCCGCTGACATCTCGTTGTGCTTCTGGCATTTTCTGTCCTTGTGACAGTTGAAGTTTCGGCTAATTAACATATCGACCCGCTCGCACCTGATACGTCTCACCATCAACAATTAATAAGTGGTCGGTCTGTGTCTGAGCAGTAATATCAAACACTGTCTGGTCGATGACTGCGTTATTCATCGCGAATCCACGCAGGCTGAGCAGATAGAACAAGGTGTCCTCCATTACGGTGAAATAGACTCGACTTGTCCGGTTGGTCGCGTAAGTTGCGGTCAGGCTCAATCCGCTGTCGTAGTATTCGATGACACAGAGCCCTGAGACCATCTTCGAGACCCACATGCCGCTCCCGTCTGGCGGAATGTAGATGTAGCCATACCGATTTGAAGGTGAGGTCGTTCGGATAGCAGTTGATCCACCAAGGGAAATCGAAAGTCCTATTGATGCTCCTGTCTCATCGTATGCAATCAAGCCGTTTGTGCCGTCAAGATAGACGAGGTTAGTCCCGACCCAGCCAACATAGACCGCTCCTCCCGGCAGACCTGCAATGGGCGTCGTTGTCATTGTTGAAAGATCGAGAAAGCTACCCGGAAAGTGAAGCAGCGTGTTTGAGATCAATATTCCATTCGCTCGAAACGTCGTGTCAGTCCAATCAAAGACTGCCGTTGCTCCCGATGATCTAAGACCTATGTACCGATATGTTCCCGCTCCGACTTGCCATCTCAGAAAAATTCCGTCTCTGCACAGATTGTAGTGAGATGGCGAACCACTTGTTCCAGATGGCGGCGAGTACGCCCATTGCGATGCACCATTGACGGACCACTTGTTGATATTGTTCGACTGCAGCGTGATCATGCCGTCGCCTGACGGTAGAATCGCCCCACGGTTACTGAGGGCGGCGTGTGCCTCTAGCAAAGCCTGCCCCTTCGAGGCGCGCGTTACCAATGCACCAGTGTTGACGTCATGCTGATAATGTCCGATGGCACGATTACCGTCTGTCTCCATGCCCCAGAGATTCACGTGCGTGCCATCACGGTAAATGATGTCTGGAGTCAGGTTCGCTCCAAGTGTACCCGACAAATACGTGCTATTAATCAGATGGGAATAACTCCAAGCAATACTGTCTCCGTTGAAACGGCGCACTGTCCAATGAGCATTTGGAGCTGGCCGAGGTGGAGGTGGCGGAAACTGACATCGGCACATGGCTATATCCCCTTAATCACATGCACGAATGCGGACGAAGGTGAGAGCGTTGGAGCAGTCGCACTGCGATAGAAATACAGGACCGTGCCAGCAGGGACCGTGAACTCGACCCGCAATCCATTTCGAGGCCAACCACTTCCAGAGACAACACCTCCTCCAGTGACCTCCACCTGATAGTTTGTTGGATCACTGGCAAATTCTCCGACTGCTGCGATGGCGCTTTGCAGGTCCGAGCTGAGCCAGTTGTATAACGCGGCGATTGTGTAATCAGTCCCGTTGACGTGCACGACGAGCTCGAAGCCTCCGCTGGTCGCAGCGTTCGTAAACGCTACGACATAGATGTGGTCCGGGCAGTCGCAGTCACCCCCGCCACCAAACGCAATCAGTGCCCATTTCTCGCCGGTTCCACTTTCAACGGAAATAATCCTGGCCAGCCCGCTGGAACCGCTTTTCAGCTTGGTGACATCCTCGTCGAACACATCTGCGAACTGGTCGTCTTCAGACTGCATATCGATCTTGCAGATGACTGCCCCAGCCACCGCCGCTTTGCCGATTTTTTCGACGCCGATTGGCTCAATCGCAATCGCGAATCGCCCTGTGTGATCTGCTTCTGTCGGCAGTTCACCGATGATCGACGGACCCTCTTTGAAGGACGACAGATTGCTGCCTGGAGAGATATTGAAATCACCAAGACCAAGGACACCACCTGAGGGGACTTGCTCGCCAGTTTCGTTTTTGATGTTGATGATGGCGTAGTTCGTCTGCGATCCAGTGACATTCAACCCGGTCTTTCCGCGACTACCGAGGACTGTTCTCGCAACCTGATTGATGGCGTTGAAACGCTCTGACGAACTGTCACCGCTCATTCCTGGCGAGCGGTCTAACCACATATCACCAGGCATGATTAAATTCCACAAATGGATTCAAAATCAGCAGCTTCGAACATACGCTCGACGTTTACCTGCTTCGGTGTCTTGATCTCAACTTTGTCGTCGCCAGTGCCTTGCTCAGTGACTTCATAGGAAACCCACACGAGTGCATGCCCAGGCTTTTCGATTCCTGTAATCGGACCAACGGTCAGATCGTCTGCATTCTCGGACACCGCGAATTTGAAACTCAGCTGAACATTCTCGCGTCCACGGCCTGAACCTGTGATTGCTTCGAGCATCACTTCGCCCGGGTCGTATCCACGGAACGCGACTTCGTTGGTTTTCCCAACACAGAATTTGAGAGCTTTTTTGAACGCAAATGTCAGGGCTGACGGATCGTAGTAATGAGTCTCGCTAAATCCAGAAGTTGGTCGCGGGACTTCGGCTCCCTCGACGCCTTCCTTTGTCACGTTGATCGATCCCTTGAAATCGATCGGATCACCGGCGCCGGCAATGTGAGAACTCAGCGTTTCTCGCGATCGAGTCTCCAATGCATTCGACAACCCAAAGTCGAAGTTCCACTCGTTCGATGTCCCGCCAACCGTCTCGCCTGCTTCTGGCTCTGCATAACGAGTGTACGTTGCCGTACCTGTGTAGATGCCCGGTCCAACCTCATCAAGATTGATATCCGACAGAACAAGAGGTCCAGCCGTCGCAGGCACATTCGTGCGAAACCACAACCGCGCATCGATTGGATTCGAAAGCGGTCCGTCAGTGTCCTGGACGAAGTAAACCAGTTCGATTTCTTCTGCCCCAAACGTGCACTGATTGCCCTGCAACTTCATGTAGAGAGACATTAGGTGAGGACTCCCATGTTCTTCGTATTCTTCGCCGTTTTCTGAGTCCACTTGATGACGTCGTCGAGTTGACTGCCAGTCTCAAGGCCTCCGACATCTGCAGCACGGAACGAGGACGATGCCGTTCCGGCGTAATTCATCGTCTTGTTGATGGCTGCCATGAAGTCCGGCATCTGAGGACCGACGAAACCTGCTGCTTTTTGATCGTCTGGTTTGTCTGGACCAACCCAGCCGTTTTCAGGTGTCGCAGTCAACGCATCAAGTCTTGCTTGAGCTTCTGCCAGCTTTTTTCGAGCTTCCGTCAGACGGGCATCTTCTGCTTCTGATAGTCCAGATCCAGCAATTGTTTGATTCTCGCTCAGAGTGGCTTTTGTTTCCGCCAATCGTTGACCAACATCACTTCGTCGCTTTTCCGCATCCGACTTAGCCTGATTGACATTCTGGTTCGTTATGGCTTGGTTCTCGGCAAGTAATTGATCTGTCTCCTCAGCGGACAGACCCTGAGCCTTCGCGGACGCAATCAGCATCCACTCTGATACTTTTCCTGATATTGTTGACCAGGTGGTCATCACGCCTTCGAGAGAGTTTGCCCAAATCATCTCAACGGCAGAAGCTACCTCAGCGACGGTTTCCGCCAGTGCAAACCAGCCAGCGTTCCAGATCGACTGGAATCCATTAATCCAGCTTTCCCAAAGGTTCGAAAGTCCTCCTGTTGCCTGCAACCAGATGACTTCCACTCCAGCCCAAAGGATGTCCATTGCGGTCTGAATATCACCTCGATTGATGGCGGCGTAGATTCCAGTCAGTGTTTGACTTACTGTTGCGGAGAGTTGGCCAAATAATTCCTGAGCGTTGCTAAAGACCTTTCCCAGCATGGAAGAGAAGGAGGATAGCGCTCGACCGCCTTCGCTCCGTACTGCTCCCACGACATCCGTGAAATAAATAATCGAACCAACTGCCGCTGCAGCTGCGATTGCGATTAGCCCGAATGGAGTGACCAAGAACGCAAAAACTGACCCAGCGATTGCACCGATTGAGCCGATGGCTGCAGCGAACGCCGTGATCCCGGCAGCAATCCCAGACAGGAAGCTAATGATTCCCGTAAAGACGCCAACGATTCCTGATAGAACAGTTGTGGTCAACCCGACAATACCAGCCAGTCCAGTGAAGACCGATGCGATTGTCCCGAGTGCGGCCCCGGCAAGAATCGAAAAAGAGCCCAATGCCATCAGCGCAGTGCCTGCCGCCACGAATCCTGCAATGACGACAGCTGTGACCTGTGCAATCTTCTGGTTTTCTTCAATGTATTTTGCAAGTCCCTCCGCGGCTCGAATCGCGAACCCACCGATAGCTTTCAACGGCTCATAGATCGCCTCAGAGAATACTTTTCCGACCAGCTGCAATGACGCAAGAACTTTATTCCAAGTTCCTTCGATTCCAGAACCCATCTTCTCTGCTTGCTCACTGGCCTGTCCTGTGCCGTCTGTAATCTCTTTGAGAAGATCTTTCGCAGACGCACCTGCTTTCCCGAGAACACTGGCGGAAGTGATGCCCAGCAAACCAAATGCTTCGTTGAAC
>SXPC01000166.1 GCA_005778225.1 Planctomyces sp.
GGGTTGATCTCGACCATGCTGCAGTCGTAATCAACGAACAGCTTGCAGATCTTGGGGAGGAACTTCTCGGCTGAGCGGATGGCTGGACCTTCCAGTCCCAGCGCGAATGCCAGTTTGCGGGCCTGGAACGGGAAGAGTCCGTAAGCAGGGTCGAATGGCTCGTTGATGATCTTCTCTGGGCTGTGTTCGGCGACTTCTTCAATCTCCGTTCCCCCTTCGGAAGAGACGATCAGGACAGGAGACATGAATTCGCGGTCAACCACGACGCCGAGGTAAAGTTCGCGTTCAATTTCAACGCCAGCTTCGATGTACAGCGTATTGACTTGCTTGCCTTCGGGACCGGTTTGGACGGTGACCAGCGTGTTGCCGAGCATGCGGGCAGCATGTTCTTTGGCTTCGGCAGCCGACTTGACGACCTTGACCCCCGGTTGATCTGGCTGCTCAATAAAGCGTCCTTTGCCGCGACCACCTGCGTGGATCTGCGACTTGACGACGGCGACAGGGCCGCCGAGCTTTTCGAACGCAGCAGCTGCTTCATCGGGCGTCTTGGCGACGATCCCTTGAGGGGCAGCGACGCCGGATTTGTGGAAGAGAATCTTGCCCTGATATTCGTGAATCTTCATGATCGATCGTGCTTTCAGCGGTTAAACGAAGAGGACGCATCGATCATAGTTGTTTGAAATCTGGCTGTGTAGTGAAGCTGATCGGATTTCATTCTCAGGGGGAATGAATTGATTTCCTGCGCAGTGGAACTGTGTAAAAGCGCACAAAAGCAGTTGCGATACAGCCTCTGGACGCATTCATAACCGGTCTGGTCACCTGGCATTGTGGTTGTCGCAACCAGATATATCTAGTATTACTGATGCGATGCGATATAGTGATCGATACCGTTTACCATGTCTTCACATTTCCTGTACAGGAAGGGCTCGTATATGTCGACGCCACGTTCGGATCGTTCGTCTTCTCGTCCGGGGTTGCCACGGAAAGCGTCTGCATCGGGTTCCAAACCGCCGGTGGCTGGGGCGTCGGTGAAGAGGAAGAAGGTCGGAATCGACGGGAAGCCTGCGAAGAAGAAGTCGTCTTCGTCGAATGATTCGATGACAGTGGTGGCGATTGTGGGCGGGTCGGTCGTGGCATTGCTGGTGCTGGTGGGCGGGATTTATGCAGTGACTTCGAGTGGAGTGCTCAGCGGGTCGAGTGAGCCGAAGGAAGTGAAGCTGGCGACGTTCGAGACAGCTCGACCTGCCAAAGAGAAGACGCTGATTGTCATGAAGTGGCAGATGCCCGACAACTGGAAGATGACCGATAGCGGCATCGAGAACGGACGCTGGCCTTGGGCGATGCTGAAGACGGATCGCGGCGATACGGTCAGACTGAAACACAACCGCTCGCTGATGGACAAGGCCGAGGGAGGGGGCATGGCATCCCTACTGGAAGACGATCCGGCTGCGCTCGTTCGGGATGCCCACCACCGCTACAAGATTAACGTCGGCGATGAATATTCGGAGTTTCAGGAGACGACTGAGCAAACGGTTCCTGGCAAGATGTATCCGGTCGCGTTCGCGGATTTCACTTACAAAGGGATGCTGGGAACGGTTCATGGCATTCATTTGACGACACTGGGCGGGATCGATCCGGCGATTGTGTGGATCGAATGCAGCGAGAACGAGCGAGATATTTATCGTCCGGTTCTGCAGCAGTTAGCAGGGTCGATCGAGTATTACGATCCGAGTGACGAGGAAAAGAACAATCAAATCGCAGCGGGCGGAGCAGGGGCTGATGATGGAGCAGCCGGTGATGATGAGATGGCGGATGAGGAAATGGAAGTGGAGCCTGCTCAGAATTGAGGACTGGCGATTTCTGAGGGACAGAGAACCATGTCCCCAGGATTTCATCCTGGACTGGTCGAGCTGTCTCTTCACAAGGGGAAGGATGCGAAGCGGTTCAGGAAGCTGGAGGGGCGGGAGTTTTTATGACGGCAGGTGGCTCGCTTGAAAGCAGCATCAGGGCTTCCAAGACGCGTGGTTTCTGGTCGGGTCGGAGGATCAGGTAACGGTCGCGGCCGGTTTCGGTGGGTTTGAATTCGGTGTGGCCTTCGTTGTTGATGGTGACCTGGCCTGGGGGTGAGAGGTCGAAGTAACCATCGTCCGGGCGGAGGGCGTAGAGGACGGACGTCAGGTCCCAGGTGGGGCGGTCGTGAGGGGGTGGGGCGAAGAGGTTGTAGGCTTCGACGACGGGGTGATGAGGGACGTAGCCGTAGTCACGTTCGATGCTGCGATAGGGGTAGGTCAGGTTGAGGCCGATTTCGTAGCCGCTCCAAACGACGGAGGTGGGCCATTTCGCAGCGAGTTTCTGAGAGGAGGGAAGGTCTTTGATGAGGTTGTATTCGCCGTAGCGTTTGGGCTTGCCGCTGCGATCAGGGATCTCGATGAAGGCACCGCCCATGACGGAGAGGAGTTTGACTTTCTGTTTGACGAGATCGAGTCCCGTGAGAGGGCTGATGTCGTCAGCTGGTGACTCGAGGAGATTGGCCATGTTCGTCGAGAAGCCGACCTGGCAGATGACGACTGAAGCATCGTCTGCGCTTGACAGTGTCTTACGTAAGAGAGTCACGGCGTCGACTGCATCCTTGCCTGAGAGGAGGTCATGCGGGTAACGCGATTGGCCGTTGTCTTTGACGTTCGCGAGGCCGTTGAATCGACCTTCGTCGTTGGTGACGCCGCTGCGGCAGACGCCGATGGGGATCTCGCCGCGACCGTAGAAAGTGTTGAGGCAATCGGTGAAGGGGGCCGCGAGGTCGTGATCCTTGGTGATCGTGACGGCGAGGAGTTGGCATTCGCCGCGAGTCTGCAGAGCGTGGATCATCGCGAGGGCCTGGACGTCGTCGCAATCATTGCCCATGTCGGTGTCGAAGATGACGGGGATTGGCGGTTGTCCAGCGTGAGCCATTGTTTCTGACGTGATCATCAAACAGCCGCAGGCAAGAATCAGCAGCGGAATTTTCCAAGCCATGTCGAACGTCTTTCTAGGGAATCGAGGCAGGACCTTTCGGGAAGACATTCTGATTGTCGAGACTTTATCAACGGTTGCAATGAATCAATGGTTGCAATGATCCGTCCGGGCGGTGATCGCCAATACTCGCAAGACAGTAGTTGCATTCTCACATTGATGCGGACGACAATGATCACGACTAGTCAACATGATTATCCCTTTGCTGTTGGAGATCTCCTGTGACAACACCTGCCAAGAATACGATCTGCATCTGGTACAACACGGACGCCGAGGAAGCGGCGAAATTCTATGCTCAAACCTTTCCTGACTCCGAGGTGAAGGCGGTTCACCTGGCACCGGGAGATTTTCCGTCGGGAGAGAAGGGGCAGGTGTTGACGGTTGAATTTACTGTGCTGGGGATTCCCTGTCTGGGGCTCAACGGCGGGCCTGCGTTTCCGCAGACGGAAGCGTTCTCGTTCCAGGTCGCGACGACGACACAGGAAGAGACGGATCGTTACTGGAATGCGATCGTCAACAACGGCGGGGCCGAGAGTGCCTGCGGGTGGTGCAAAGACAAATGGGGCATCAACTGGCAGATCACGCCGATTGTGCTGTCGCAGGCGGTGACGTCAAAAGATCCCGCGGTTGCCCAGCGGGCGTTTGAGGCGATGATGACGATGGGGAAGATTGATATCGCGAAGATTGAGGCGGCGGTGAGAGGGTAGGACATTAGTTTCGACGCGCTATGATTGCAGTTCTGAGCAAGCATCTCCTGCGATGGTGCTAGTCTTTCCAGGCATTCCATTTCAGTTTTGATTCGTCTCGTCCGCCGTCGGCGTAGTAGATCGCCATTCTGATGACGTAGAGGTAGTTCTTGCTGGTCTTGTGATCGACCGCTTCATTGGCCATGCAAAGCTGGCGAAACAGACGCTCAGGATTCTGGCCGGCTAGATCACGGATCGAAAAGATATGGATGCGGGCAAAGTCTTCCACAAACGTTTTCCCGATGCCCGGTATTTCCAACAGATCCGACTTGGCCATCACGGAAACCCTTATTTCAATCCGGGATCTTGTGACTGTTTGGTCTGACTAGAGCTGGTGACGACGGTGGCGGAGAAGTCGTCAGCCGGATGCCGAATGCATTTTAGGTTTGTCGAGAAGATTTCAACCTTCTGTCCTGTCTCTCATCCGTCGAGGTCAGAGAGGAGGAGATTTCGGCCCCTGGCTCGAGCCTCATGACTCGGCGAACCACCCATCCGTCCCGAGTGAGGGTGGGGGGCGGGACGGGTGGGTTCGTGAGCAGGCGAACCTTCGACAAATACATCGATTTTTGATTGTGAAGAAAGAATCTTTTCTGTGTCTGCGCGGAGTCGTTGTAAAGTGAACGCTTCATCACAAGAATGAGTGCGGCACTTCACGATGAAGCTGCCGACGACTCGCTTGTGACGAACAACCAAGACCGACTCCTCGATTTTTGAAAGAGCCCCGATGAAGACGTTGCGCTGCTCCGCGTTTCTGATGCTTTCCACGATACTGATCAACTCGGCGTTCTCGGCTGACAAACTGACGACTCAGGAAGCCGTCGAAATCGCGACTGAGGCTTACATCTATGGTTATTCGCTGATTACGACCGATGTGACGCGCGTGCAGATGAGTAACGTGCCGAAACTTGAGGGATTGCATGCTCCGATGGGGCAATTCGTCAACGTCAAGCGTTACCCGCCGGCGGATTTCCGGGGAGTCTCGGCACCGAATGCGGATACGCTCTATTCGCTGGCCTGGATGGATTTATCAGAGCCGATGGTGTTCAGTCATCCGGAGATGGGGGACCGTTACCATTTGTTTGAGGTTGTCGATCTGTGGATGACGGCCAGCGCGAAGTCGCCGAGTTCACGGACAGCAGGAGGCAACGCTGCCAACTATCTCTTTACTGGTCCCGGCTGGAAGGGAACTGTGCCACAGGACATGCATCATATGCCGATGTCGACTCGCTATATGTGTATCCTCGGCCGCACGTACGCAGATGGCACGGATGCTGATTATAAAGCCGTCAACGCGTTGCAGGAGCAATACAAGATCACGCCCCTCTCCAAATGGGGAAAGAACTTTGTCTATCAAGCCCCTCCGGTGAATCCCAATCCCGGCTTCAGCATGACGGATGCCCCGCAGAAGGTCATTCTTAATCTGGGGACCGAAGGGTACTTCGACATGATGGCGAAGCTGATGGCCTCAGATGCACCTCCCGCTGCTGAGGATCAGCCGATGATTGAGAAGATGGCCAAGCTCGGCATCGTGGCTGGGAAGGATTTTGAATTCAGCAAGCTTGATCCCGGCGTGCAAGCGGCTTTGAAAGACATCCCGACCGTCGCACTAAGAAAGATCGAAGCGGATAAGACCTCGATGGGCAAGATGGTCAACGGCTGGATCATCTCCAAAGGACTTGGCGGGTACGGCACAGATTACCAGAAGCGAGCAGTCGTCGCAGCGTTCGGCTGGCCGGCCAACCGTCAGGATGATGCGGTCTATCCTTATACCGAAATCGACAGCAAAGGCGAGAAACTCAACGGCTCGAACAAATACACAC
>SXPC01000167.1 GCA_005778225.1 Planctomyces sp.
TGGGAAAGACACTCGTTTTATAAAGCCCATGGCCGACCCATTCGAGCAACGCAGGATCGCGAGTCCGCCGGACATAGTCGTCGTAGATTTTGCGGGCTTTATCCTTATCCATAAGCTCGCCACTGTATTCTTTCCCATCGACAAGAAAAGTCAGATCAGAGGGCGAGGCAGCCAGGGGAAAGACAAAGCTTGTCTCAATCTGCGAGGAGCCGGTATTATGAAAGACCTGTGAAATCTGGCAGTGAGCAATCTGGTCTTTGATCTTCAAATCCAGCTTGAGAGACTCGATCGCATACGTCAGGGCAGGCTCAGGCAGAGGGCGCGGTTCCGGACGAGGAATTGGCCACGGAAGACGATGCTGATCCTCAGTCAGTAGAATGCCCTGAGCCACGCCTTGTCGAGGCAAGATGAACAGGCAGAGAAGGGTCGCACAGACGAACGCATGGACGATTCGGAATGGGACAGCAGGCATGAGCCACCTCTTCGCAAACATGAAATAAGACGGCATTAGATAGGGCGCGAATTATCGATCGCACTAGCAATTCGATCGATCAGCGATCATTACACAGAGACGTTCTTTGATCTGACCGCGTTCCATCAAAAATGGCGAATTCTACCAGAACTTTTTGCTCGGAAATGTGCTTAATGAGCTGCAAATGTCCGAGTTCAAGTTTGCGAAATTCAGATGAATTCTACAGAATACGTGTGCACTAACCATCATCACGAGTCGGGCCAGACCGTATGTCAGCAGGAAAAGTTCCCCCCAGAGTTCCTTCACGCCCCAGTAGCGTGACAAAATCCCCTTCTGCGAAGTCGGCTCCCGCCAAACGACGCGAGTTGAACGAAGACGCTGCGCCAACCACCAAGAAGACATCAGAGCCCGATAATCTGGGCGCTCTGGATTATCTTGTGGAATACAAGGAAGTCGTGCTCGCGCTAGTTGTCGGGCTCATCGGCTATGGCACCTATGCTTACTTCCAACCCTATTTTGCTGCCCAGGAAGCCGCCAAGCAAAAGCCCGTCATCAGTGCCCAACTGAAAAACGAAGTGGCTCCTCCCCCAACCGGAGTTCTGCGAGAGACGGTCGCCAGCAACTCCAACACAGTCGCCCCCTCGGCCAGGCAAGTCACGCCCGGGATAACCCCAGTGACACAACCGCAGGCTGGGCTCTCTGAACCCGTCGCTTCGACCACACCTGCCAAAACATATGCTCCGCGCAAGATCGAGTACTTGCAGCCAACTTCCACGCCCGTTACTTCTACGACGACTTCGTCCCCCAAAGTCTACATCCCTGTCACCGCAGGAACATCCTCGTCTGGCAAGCCAACAATCTCCGGCACCATTCCGTCAAACCCCACGAAACCTAGCCCGGAAAATCGCCAGCGTCCTGGGTTTTAGGACGAAAAACTCCTGTTAAGCTCGTGATGGAAACAGTTCCACGTGACTGTCCCCATCGCGCCCGAAGTAAATGGCCTTCCGACCGGTAATCTGCACGAAGTAACCGACGCAGCCTGCGCTCATCGTTTTGCGAACGAAATCCAAATAAGTATGTTCGCCCTGCTGACTTTGGCGAACTGCGCTCGCAACGTCGTCTTTTGCAAATGCCATCCCCGTTTCACCAGGCGGATGGGGACAGGCGACCACAACCGATTCACCCGTCGTCAGGTAAAACGTATTCTCCTCACGGCTATAGTCCGCATGGTATCGCTCGACACCCAGTTCCGTCAGTTGTTGGACAATCTGCGGAAAGGTCATCTCTCCGATCAAGGAACCGCGGACGCATTGCTGGATCGCCAGAACTTGCTCAGTCGTCATGGAAGTGCCTTCTTAAATGGCGTAATTATTCGAGAGGAATGTTCTTCCAGCCATGATGGGCGACGAGACTTTTCATCGTCGTCACCAGGTCGGAGCGTTGTTGATTGGAGAGGACGTTAAAGAACTCTCGCTCATTTTCATCTGCAAGCCGAGCCAGAATGGGGACAAGGCGTTTTCCTTGCCGCGTGATTTCGACGAGCTGATAACGCTTGTCATCACCCGTCACACGACGGACCACAAGTTCTTTGTTGCACAGTCTTTCGACGAGTTTGGAGATCGCACCACGCGTCATCCCCATCCGTTCGGCGAGGACACTCGGATTCACGGCTCCCGTGTCATGAAGTTCGCGCAGCGCAACCCATTCCGCAACGGTTACCCCTTTCGCTTCGACCTTTTGCGCAAAAGCATGGCTGACATGGTTGGAGACAAACCGCAGCCAGTAACCCAGATGAGAATCAAGCTCGCTGACAGGTCGTCGAGATGCCATGGATGAAAGTCTCGCTAGATGGTTTCCAAGGAAACTATATCATCCGGATTCAAACCTGTCAATTATCGAGAGGATCTCGGGAGGGCGAACCTCCGTGTGAGCCGCTCCTTTGAGTTGCGAAACTTCAACTGTGAGTTGGACCTCGATGGCCTCGACGTTTCCCGAGACTCGGAACACTCATTGATGTCGATCTGCCGGTGAACCAGTGCAACGCGGGACAGCGGCTCGGCCAGAGCCTCGCCCTCCCGGAGAGACATCTGGGAATTCTCAAACAGGCTCTCAGCAAGCATTCGCGGCGCGGGCGAGACAATTCAACCACGGATGAACGCGAAGAAACACGGATAGAAAGCAATCAACCCAAAGGTCAACCTGTGAAAGCAGCTGACTCTACTCTTCTTCTTTAATCTCTTCTGGTCTGTGTCCATCCGTGTTTATCTGTGGTTCACTTCTTCTCTCAAACTCTGTGCTCTCTGTGACCTCTGTGTCAAAACACTTCTTCCCAACTTCTACTCTTCCACCAGCGTCGGCTGTCCCTTCAAAACCCGGATCTGCACCTTAATCACTTTCCTCGCATCCGCTTCGAGAACCGTCACTTCGAGGTTGTTCCAGGTGACGGATTCATTCTCCTTGGGGATCCGTCCCAGACGGGCAAAGACGAACCCGCCAATGGTGTCGTAATCTTCGTCCTCTGACAACCCGTAGTCGAATTTCTCGTTTAACTCATCAATGTGGACGCGACCATCGACGACCGCGATCCCTTCTTCGAGTTCCTCAATGCGCTGCTCCTCTTCCTCGTCGTATTCATCAGTGATCTCGCCGACGATTTCTTCGAGGATATCTTCCATCGTGACCAGTCCCGAAATCCCGCCATACTCATCCAGCACAATTGCAATGTGGACCCGTTCGCGCTTGAGGATTTCGAGCAGGGTGTTGATCCCGGTCGTCTCGGGAACATAAAACGGCTTGCGCAGAATTCGCAGCACGTCCCACCCATCCTGCGATGGATGAGCCGTTTCCTTGAGCAGATCTTTGGCGTAAAGGACACCTTTCACGTCATCGGTCGATTCGCCGATGACCGGCATTCGCGAATGCCCCGACTTGATCAATTCATCACGCGCCTCTTCGATGGTCACATCCGCAGACAGGCATTTCATGTCCGTCCGTGGCGTCATGATCGAGCCGACGGTCGAATCCGCCAGTTCGATGACGCGGGAGATCATCCGGCCGGCACCTTCTTCGAGAATCCCCTCGCGTTGACCTTCATCGATATAGCTCATGATCTCGTCGGTGACGATCCCGGCATCATGGGCTTCTGGTTCGTCTCGCCCGCTGACACGGTGGAGAATGTGATCGAGTCGCTCGGCCAGCAGCGTGACAGGTTTGAATATTGTCGTGACAACCGAGATCGTCGGCCAAAGTTTGTAAAGCAGAATCTCCGGCACGACGCGGGCAATCGCCCAGGTCATAATCGTCGACAGCACAACCAGCAAAGTGAACGTCGCGACCAGAACACACAACTCACTGAACCGTTGCCAGCTCGAGGCAGCGGAATCCTCGACCATCGGAATCGAGATATAGCTCAGCAGGTAGATCAGCAAGACATTCGAAATCGCAAACAGCACATCCCAGGCAATTTGAGCCTTGAACTCGCGCTTAAGAATATGACGAAATCGCTCGTCGTTATTCTTCTTCTCGCACAGCCCTTCCAGGCGACTGACGGAGTAGCTGCGAATAGAAAAAGAGACCAGCCCGCTCAGAACCAACAGGCCAAAAGAAACGATACTCAGAAAGTGTGGCAGCATGTTTTGTTCGTCGATTGTCGACGAGATTATTCCATGGAGGAAGGGTTGCGAGACCACGATCTTAGCACACCCGAAGACCTGTCAGCAGTCGTTTTGCAGAAATTCATAACTTCTGAAAGAAGAGAACCGCAGATAAACACAGATCAACGCAGATAGAAGACGTCAAGGTATTGAACCCGCCGCATTTCCCATATCTGTGTGAATCTGCGTTTATCTGCGGTTCAATCTCAGGAATCTCAATGTGACGCCCCTTCGTTTCCCGATCGCGGCAGCCCCCAGGATTGCAGGTAATGAGACTCCCGCTGACGCATCTGGGCAATGTCGGCGTCAGTGTGATCGTCATAGCCACACAGGTGCAAAGTGCCGTGGAGCAGGTAGTACATCAGTTCGTTCTCCGCGGACCACCCGAATTCCGCGGCCTGATCGATCGCCATTTCAGCCGAGACAATGACCTCCCCTTCCACATGACGAAGATCATCGCGGTCGTCCAGACGAAAACTGAGGACATCGGTCGGATAGTCATGCGAAAGAAACTTCACATTCAGCTCGTGCATCTGCTGATGACCAATGATCGAAACACTAACCTCACCCCCGCTCACCCCTTCACCACGCAGAACATCGGTTAAGCGTGAGCAAATCAAGTCGTCACTCAAAGCAACTTTGGTACAAGCGCGATCGACTTCAATAAGGAAGGACGTGGATGACACCCGAGAGTCAATCATGGAATTGGGTCAATCAGGAACAAGAGAGTCATCTTGGCTACAACGAAAACAAACTACGGATGGACACGAAGGAACACGGATAGGAAACAATCAAGTCAAAGTGTTCGCAAGTGTGAGAGCACCTGACTCTCCTCTTCTTTTTATCTCTTCTTATCTGTGTCTATCCGTGTTGATCCGTGGTTCACTCTTTCCTCCTCTGAGGCCTCTGTGTGCTCTGTGACAAATTTCTTTATCACGACGCATTTCTCGCCTCAGCCATCGCTGGCAGGATGATCTTCGTCTCGGACTTTCCCTCGCTGCGCTCAATCTTTGGTTCCGACTTGGCATCCGGGTAGGCGATCCGTCCGTGGTAGATCCCGGTCAACGACTTGATCAGCGAGTCTTCAATGTGCTGAAGCTCGGTCAGCGTCAGGGTACTCTCGTCGAATTGCCCATCGAGCAGACGCTTCATCGTAATATCGTGAACGAGTCGTTCAATACGGGCTGGCGTTGGTTCGCTCAACGTCCGGCTGGCGCTCTCGACTGCATCCGAAAGCATCAGAATGCCGGTCTCTTTCGACTGCGGCTTGGGACCTGGATAGCGGAAGCTTGATTCCTCGACCATGCCGCTGCGGTTGTCGTCCATCTCCGCCTTCTCGCGGGCAGCGTGATAGAAGTACTCGACGAGCGTCGTGCCGTGGTGCTGTTCGATAAAGTCGATCAACGCCTGTGGCAGTCCGTACTGCTCAGCGATGTTGACCCCCTCTTTGACGTGACCAATGATGATCAGCGTACTCATCGCCGGGGCGAGAGAATCGTGTTTGTTCGGCATCCCCGAACGACGGTTTTCGACGAAGTACTCGGCCTTCGGAATCTTCCCGACATCGTGGAAGTAAGCCCCGATCCGCGTCAGCAGACCGTTGGCCCCAATCGACTCAGCAGCCGCTTCCGCAATACTCGCGACCGTGATCGAGTGGTTGTAAGTTCCCGGAGCACGTCGCACCAGTTCCTGAAGCAGCGGGTGAGACGGCTCGCTCAATTCCAGCAGACTGATGCCCGTGACGACACCAAAGATCGATTCAATAAACGGCAGCGACCCCGCGACGAAATACCCTGCGACGACACACCACCCCCCGCCACGCAGCGAATTGATCAGCTTATAAGGATCCTGCAACACCGCAGAAATATCCTGCGAAGCAACAACGTGCATCCCGATGTTGACGAAGATGTAAACAATCCCCGCAAGAATGCCCGCCCAGATAATGATCGACCGTGACTGCATGCGGTACATCAAAACCGTCGAAACGGTCGACGTACTCAGCAGCACAACAAACTGAGTCAGATCCAGCTGCGTCGACAAGGTCACAATCAAACACAACGAAAGAGCGGTCAGGCACGCCAGCGCCTGGCTGTACGCAACCGAGAAGATCATGACCGTGACCATGACCGGAATGACTTCCGCCTGCCAAGGGTCGTACGAGAACCAGCGGGAGAACAGAACCGTCAACACGATCGCCGCCAGATAGGTCGACAATGCAGGCAACGAACCGACTAGCCTCGGTTCATACTGCGCGACGTAAAACCCGTTGATCAACAGCAGAACAACCAGCAGCGACGCAATCATCGTGATCCGCAGGATCGTCTCCATCCAGCTCGACTGGTTGATCAGCGCCCGGTATTCCGCCTGCAGTTTATTGAGAAGCAGATTGTCTTTTTCAATGACGCCGTTGGGAGGAAGCAGGGTATCCCCAACGAGAATTTTATCTCTGACTTCCTGGACATTCATCCGCACGCGACTGCGTGCTTCCTGCGTCATCGCCTGATCATAGCGCAGCGAAGGCAGCAGGTGAGTCCGCAGCCACATCATCAGCGGCGTCTTGATCGGATCAAGGGCAGGGTAGTTCTGGAGATTGCGTCCAATCAGACCGGCATCATTAAGCAGGTCAGCGGCTCGGACATCGACCAGGTGCACTTCAATCGGCTTGGGTTCCGTCAGTCCACCAGCTAGTTCATTATCAGCCGGGATGACCGCGATGACCGAATCACCAATTTCCAGGCGGTTCACTTCTTCCTGCGAGATGATCCCGGAAACCATGATTGGCTCGAGCAGTTGCTTCATCTCTTCGACGATGGAACTGATGATCGTTTCCGTGCGCGTAACATCGCCGGGACTGATCGAGCTTTTCAGCTGTGAATAGATATTGCGAACCTGCTGTTGTGTCGACGTATCGCCCAGCTCGCCGTAGTTAGGTTGCAGGCCGAAATCGCGTCTCAGGTTCCTCGGCAGCTCTTCCAGAGAATCACTCTCGGAAATTGTCCCGAGATCCGCCTGCAACGCGCGAGGCAGCGTTCGCAGGAAAGCAGCATCATTGCGGAAGTAGAAAGGAACCTGCTTTTCCTGCTCGTTGCGGACGCGGTTGGTTTCAAACGTGTTGACGATCTCAAATGTTGTGCGCGCAGACAGGCCGTGTGGAAACTGATCACCGATCCGGTGAGGAAACGGAGACCGCCAGCTTTCCGTAATCAACAGCAGTGCGAGAATCGTGATTCCGCACAGGATCGCCCGGTTCATCTGCTGACGGGTCGTCCACTGCTGTCCAAAGCCGAAGGGAAACGTCCGCTTTTTTGCCAGCATATTGCCAACAGGTTTGCGGGGCTTTTTCCCGGTCCAGAATTTCATGCACACGCCTCAGAGGGGAACTTGCACGTGTCGTCACTGGAATGACCAGTTGTCAGGTCACGATCCGAAGACCGACCTGCCACGCGTTCTTTAAGTATAGCAGACGTTTTTCCGCCGGATACAACCCCCACCGGGCAATTTTGCGATCCCCACCAGTGAGCACGCGAATTTGCAAGATTGCTGCATTCCAAGCTTGATTTCCAAGCCCCTTCCCGTTCCAGACCAGATCGCCGCAAGCACATTTAGCAGAGCGCCAAACAAAAAAAGCCCCGCCAGATCACTCGGCAGGGCTTTTTGATCTTCAAATCATGACTTACTTCTGAGCAGAGATTTCAATATCAATCACGTTCGCACCAGGACTGACGGTCTTCGTTAATGTCGTCGTGCTGGCGTTAGCGAGCTCCTGAGGAATTTTGACCTTGGGCTCAGCGACACCATCAATCAATGATGTCGGTTCGACGGTCACCTTGTAGTCACCCGCTTCGATCTGCGTTTCTCCACGCCCCTTAACCAGTTTGAACTGGCCATCCGACATGGCACTTCCGATAGCCATCGAGCCATCAGCAACAGAGTAGAATCGTACCTCAAAACCCCCCATCGGGCTGCCGTTCACACGGACTGTCCCCGTAACGGAACCCGTCCCGGAATTGCCACACCCGGCAACAACAAGAAGTAACAGAGAGGCTGTGATAAGCTTAATCGTAGACATGAATATTCTCAAAAATCTGCTTGTAAAAAGTAAAGTATGGAGGGCGTTTCGGTGTCTTAAAACTCACCGATAACTTCTCCATCAGATCTCCGGCAAAGGCGGCTAAGAGTGCCATCAATGTCCATTGACTCCGAAAGGAAACGAACTCCGCCGTCACCTAACAAGACTTGAGCGCCTCCTTTGTGAAGACTGCTGATGCCTTTCCCCAGATTCTCGTTCTGTCCGGCCGCTGCGTAGTCAACATTGATCCCCAGGTCACCGCGAGACAAGTTCGAACCGACTGCCCACCATTCGTTTGATGAGCGGCTTCCAGAACCGATCCAAACCGCCGCCCGAAAGTTCTGGCCATTGGCCGCGGGGCCGCCGTCGCGTTCATTGATAAAAATCGTGTTGGAAAGTCCATCAGTGATATCGCTGAACTTGGTATAGCTTTCGAAGTAAAAGACACCTCTCCATCGGGGGCCTGAACCAGAGTAAGCAAAAACCTGCCCTTCATGCTCACCCATGCCTGTGTAGTTTGAGGTCGCAACCTTGAAAGGTCGCCCCGTTGAAGGATGCCCCCAGTCATTTGAGTTCAGCTCGGGCATGACGTCCGACGGGCATCGATAAACCGGAATGGGGGCCTGCAGCAAAGCTCTGACTTGATCAGTCGCTGTTGTGGTGTAGAGACTTCGAAGCGGAACATCGCCAACTCTGAGCGCATCGAATAAAGCACCCTGTTCAAGTTGTGGGAGAATGGACGCACCCCATCCCCAGCCTGGCTTCTCGGGAACGCCCGGGCTGGTCAATCCTGCTGGCAAGCGGTTGAACGTATCATGATAGTTATGAAGCGCCAGCCCAATCTGCTTCAGATTGTTCTTGCAAGTCGAGCGACGGGCGGCTTCGCGGGCCTGTTGGACGGCTGGAAGAAGAATGGCCACCAGCGTGGCGATAATGGCAATCACCACCAGCAGCTCGATCAATGTAAAGCCTTTTGACCGGTGCATTTGTCGCGACATATGAGAAACTCCGTAGAAGAAATGAAATGGGATGGGAGCAAAAGGAACTCATATAAACATATCGCTCATTTAGACCAGCGTCGAGTGGCCGATTGCGATTTCAAGCGAAAATGCAGCTTTTAATCTCCTTTTGTTGCGAAATATTTCACAATTGACGGGCTGGCTGCAGAATTGTGCTCAAACTGACATTCTCGTGACTGCTGGCAAGTTTCAGCGTGATTCCATTCGTTGAGGACTACCCAACACCATTCCCAAAATCATCTTCCTCATCCCCACTGCCGTGCATCTCATGCAGGCGGCGTGAGTGTTCGTCGTAAGCTTTGACGATGTCACGCACAAGCGGGTGACGCACGATATCAGCAGCGTCTAGGCGGATCGAGCCGATCCCATTAATATTCCGCAGGCGCCGAACCGCATCCGAAAACCCGGAGGTCACCCCCGGCGGCAAGTCGAGCTGAGTATCGTCCCCCGTGACGACGATCCTCGAGCCTTGTCCCATCCGTGTTAGAAACATCTTCATCTGCGTCACGGTGGTGTTTTGAGCTTCATCGAGAATCATGTACGTGTCGTTAAGTGTCCGACCACGCATGAACGCCAGCGGCAGGATCTCGATGACATCGCTGTCGATCAGACGCTGGACCTGGTCGTAATCCATCATCTCGCGCATCGCATCGAGCAGCGGTCGCAGGAAGGGGTTGACCTTCTCAAACATGTCCCCCGGCAGAAACCCGATTTTCTCACCGGCTTCGACCGCAGGACGCGCGAGAACGATCTTGCGGACCTTCTCTTTCCGGAGAGCCGCAATCGCCATCGCCACGGCAAGATAGGTTTTTCCAGACCCCGCAGGCCCGCGACAAAAGACGAGATCGTTCTCAAGCATCAGCCGCATATAGCGCTGCTGGCCAGCCGTCTGCGCGACGATCCGCTTGCCACGATCATTCACTTCCAGCGCAATACTCTGCGAATGGTCTTGTGAAAGAAAGACACTCGCAAGTGCTTCATCAACTTGCCACGGATGCAGAAACTGCTTCTTCTCGACGACTGTTTTTAGCCGATCGACGACCTTCTCAACCTGATGAACACCTTCACTGTCCCCTTCGAGAATCAACTTCCCTTCACGAACAACGCCACGAATCCCCGCCCGTTCGAGCATTCCCCGCAGATAAGCATCATGCGGCCCACAAATGGTCTGGATATGCTTCTGATCCTGAAATTCAATGGCGAGTTTCAATCAATAATTCCTTCGGAGGTTGATCATCAAATTTATTCCGTTTGACAAAACAGTTCCCACTACGTACCAAATGACGCGAAGAGCGGATATGTAAAGTAGGAAGACAATCCACGACACCAACCTTACGTCGTCAGTCATACAAACAGCAAGCTGAATGAAAGAAGCGAGTAGTTTGAGGGTGAGAAGCCAGGCAATGAACAGGGCCAAGAATACATGCAGGAAATTCACAGTGAATCCTTTCTTCGTGTCGACATCTCCTGCACGTTACCCTCTTAATCGTGCAGGTAGAATCAAGACGCTACAATGATAACTCTCGGCCCACCTCCGTACAGAGTTTTGTGTGGTCAACTCAGGGTTCAATCACCGAAAAAAACTAACCACGGATGAACACAAAAAAACACGGATAGAGAAGACATAAGAGCCGCAGGTGATTGTATAGAACAAGAAGTCAGAAACGTGATCCCTGCCATTTGGTTTTATCAGTGTCCATCCGTGGTTGGTTTCTGCTCTCCAACTCTGTGCCCTCTGTGTCAAAAGTCTCCTACGCTCAGAACAAGAGCGTTTGAACTGCAGATGAACGCACATCAGAATCAGAGTGATTCCAATCTTATCTGTGTCGATCTGTGTTCATCCGTGGTTCAAATCTTTTGACGGTCTTTGGCGAACGACACCCCACCTACTGCGGAAGTTCGCGATTAACCGGCAGTTGTTCCCCCGTGATCAGGTCGACGCCGCCCCATTCCTGGCTGGTGTCTGAAAACGCATAGTAATAAGTCTGTCCATCAGTCAGCGTGGCGAAGTAGTTCCCCACAGCGACCTGTGCCACTTGTCCTGCTGGCAAGGCAACACGGTCCCATTTGCCATGTTCGCCAGAGAACGCGAAGCCGACGTTTTTATGCTGAGCTGCCATCGAGTAATTCCCCATCGCAGGCTGTGGGCCGAATTCGCCGGGATTCAACAGGATCTGTTCGTTGGAGATCTGGATCTTATCCCATCGGCCGGCTTTCTCACCAAACCCGTACAGCCAGCGACGCACGCGAAAGCCCGCATTCCCGTTTCCAACAGCTGCAGAGACTTCGGAGATATCCCCTTCTTCCAAATCCACAGACGACCACTTGCCGGTTGTCACACTGAAAGCCCAGACACGTTTTCCCGATTTGGGGACAATCACAATGATGCCCTTGCCTTGAGAGATTGTTGACTGTGCAAAAGCTCCACTGCCTCCGACGAAAGGGCTGACCTGCTGGACTGTGGTTTCAATCATCGGCGGCGGAGTAACAAATTGCTGACTGCCATTTTGAGCCCAGGCAGTCATTTCGCAGTGGATGGCAATCGTCAAAAAGAGGACGCAGGTGGTTCGTCTCATGAGGAAACTCCGTTCGTAGAGGCTGGAATCGGAAGTGACAACATGATTAGCTCACACAGCAGCTCCCATGTCAAAACGAATTTCAACGCGGAGTTTCTCAGGTTATCCCATCAAATTCTTCAAAAGCGTTCTAGAATTTGAAAGGGATCGCATCGGAGTTCGTCTTCCCGTCGAAAACAGGGTGGTTGTTCACGGGACTTGAAAATATCACGGCCCGGGTCTGCACATTTCCTCATCAATTCTTCCCATCTCCATGGCAATGATCTTCACGATCATTCACTAGATTTCGCGAAGTCCGGTCAACGAGGGAAATTGTACCGGCTAATAACAAATTCAGTTCGCGTGTTGAATTAAAATTACTTATGGCACATGCATTGCCAATAAGCCATTCTGAAGTTCAAACCGAACTTTTCTGCTGCAGGATCTGTCAAATTCATAACGATCTGCATAATGAAGCAGCAGACTGATAAAGGAAAAACCATGATTGCCGCCACCCGATTGCTCGAAGATCTTCCGCTCGAAGAGCGGTTCGAGTCTTCACCACCCCCAAACCTCCGGCCATTGCTGGACATTCCTCTCAACCATGTCCGCGAAGCGATTGCGCTCGTGACTGATTACGAGTTGGCCCAGATGGATAATGATGGTCTGATGTCGTTGATTCTCGATACCCAGCTTCCCGCGGACGCTGTCTCCGCCCAGGTGGCCTTTGCTTGTCGCGCCGCCTCTCTTCGTCAAATGAGCCGTCAACAACTGCTCAAACTGGCTACCGACGCCCGCAATTTCTGCCAGCGTTAATCGCCTTTTGTCCTCGTCGATTGGTCTTCCCAGGTTCGCGTTACGCGCGTTAATCGGTACGGCGACGATAAAGCACCAGGACCGCTCGTCCACCCACCTCGGCGTGTTCCAACTCATCGCTCAGAATCCGTTTTGCCTCCGGCTCCCGGAAACTGCCTGACCCTGCGCCGATGAGCGGGAATGCGATCGACTCGAAACCCTTCTCCTGCATGATCATCAGGGCGTTTCGAACCGACTGCCGAATGGACCATTCGCTGGCCATCCAGAACAAATTGATGCCCGCCACGTGGATGATCCCCTTGTACGGAAGTCTTCCGGCGGACGTCAGAACAGCCCGGCCCAGAGGAATCGGCCCCAGCCGTCCAACCTCTCGAAAGGGTTGATTCCCGGCTTTCTTTTTGATCGCACCTGAAACTCCCTGGGGCAAAAGCAGCCACCAGGGAATGACATTCCTGTTCCAGGCGTTGACGATGACTTCGACATCCTGGGCGAGAAGATCGCCCTCGACGATTTCAAACTGCATGTTCGTGTTTCACGGAAGAGGAGACTGGAACGCAGAGAGAACAGAGTTGAGCAGAGGTCGCGGAGATTCACCAGAGCCCTTAACGCGAAGACGCAAAGTGAGATTCATAGGTTGCTGGTAAGGTGTTGCGAACCGCACCAATTGTGCATCCTTTTGCATCTCTGCGCCTTCGCGTTAATTCATTCTCATTCTCCTCTGCGATCTCTGCTTAACTCTGTTTTCTCTGCGTTCCAGTCTTAGTCATGCCAGCACCTTGCGCGACGCCCAAACCTTCGTCGGCAGCATCCCCAGGCCAATCACCACCAATTGGCTGATCACAAAGATCGCCAGGTACATCAGGACTCCTTCGGTGAAGCCGTAGCTGTGCAGACCGACGCCGAGTTCGTTGACGCCGAACCAGGACCAGCAGGTCGCGATGTTGCCCGCGACCGCGAGAATCGCGAGCCCCTTACCCTTCGCCAGGCCATCCCAGCGGGCATGCAAAACAAGGGCATTCCACAGCACGATAATGAGCGCGCCGTTTTCCTTAGGATCCCAGCCCCAGAAGCGACCCCAGCTGTCGTCCGCCCACAGTCCACCGAGGACGGTTCCAACGAAGCTGAAGAAGAGAGCAAAGCAGAGGGAGCCGTAAATGGTCGTCAGCAATTGTTTGGCGTCGAGCTTGCCAAGGGTCGACGTGAAGACGCCACGCAGGATATAGACAACTCCGAGCAGCCCGCCGATAAAGGTCGCTGCGTACCCGAGCGTCACCGTCACAACGTGCGTCGCCAGCCAGAACTGGGTATCGAGGACAGCTTGAAGGACCGTCATCGTATCACCGGTCGCAGCCAACCCGCCCCCCATCCAGAGGCCGTCTGCAATCAGGATCGTGGCAAACCCAGCGACCGCGGCAATGATGTTTCCAAGGCCATGTTTGAGAATTGGCTCGAGAAGAAGCCCCGCCAGAACGCCCGCCCAGCCGATGAAGATCGCCGAGCTGTAGAGGTTGGTGACCGGAGGTCGCCCAGAAATATACATCCGCGCGACGAGAGCAAAAATGTGGACGGCAAAGGTGATGATCAGAATCCCCGTCGCCCCGGTATTGAAAGCACGACTCAACGGACGCGAGTTGAACGCGACCCAGCCGAGCAGAACACAAACCAGAGCCGCCAGGTAATTCACACCCGAGTAGTAGAACGGCGAAGTCGCGTTGAAGTAGTACTCGAAATTCACCTTCGAGGGCTGGTAATCTTTCGGTTTGGCAGTGGCGAGAAGTTTGTGATAGTCCGCGACAGCCGTGTTGAAGGCGGCGATGGCTTTCGCATTTTCTTCCGCATTCTTGTCGACACCCTTCTCATCTTTCTCGACGTTGTAATCGCCATAGGTCGACAGCATCTCAACGAACTTCTCGTTGAACTCGTTCCCTTTCTGTTCTGCAAACCAGGTCACCAGCAGGTTGGTCATCCAGGCTTTGCGGAACGTCGTCCAGTTGCCCGCTTCATTCTCGACTAGAGGATAAACAACATTGAGCAACTGATGGCTGGCCCATTCTGTTTTGACTTTCGCCCAGTCGATGTCCTTTGAAGGCGGAATCACGAGTGGTGGGTTCAGGGCATCAAAACGCCGAATGGCTCCGAGTGCTTCGGCGATCTGCTTCCAAATGGTTTCCGGGTTCGGATCAATCTCTGGCGGCGAGAAGGTCATGCGGACCATCAGGAGTGTGTTGAGCTTGCCGTAGAGCTCTTTGAGTTTTCGCTGATAGGGTGAGAACGTCAGATTGCTGAGTGTTCCCGCTTCGACTTGTTCGTTGATCGATTTGATCTCTGCATCGAATTTATCCTGATGCAGCATGATTTCAGCGGGCGAATAGACGTGAACCTTTCGCTTGGGCAGTTGCAGCAGGGCGAGCACTTCGTCGTTATCGATCTTCAACACACGATCATGTTCGGCAATATCCGGACGGGCAATCAAATCGAGCAGCCACTGGGTGGCGGTCACCGTCACCAGCTTGACATCCTTGTATTCACCATCAATAACGCCGCCGGGGATAGGGTTGCCGACGTCATCGAGCTTGATTTCGACGGGACGCCATGCCGTTTCGCGTTGATTCAGAATCCGCAGCGTGTTCCGGGCCAGCGTATCGATCGGCTTGGTACGCCCTTCGTAAACGATCGGAATCTCACCGAACGCAACAATATGAGGCGCATCCGCAACGTCCTTTTGAGGACGAAGTTTGGAAAGGATGTAACCTCCGAAGGTCACAACCAGAATGGTGGTCAGCCCGATCGCCCAGGCCGGTTGTCGGTAGCGAGACGGAACTGGTGCATCGTCTTCACCAGCCACGCGAGCAGGAGCCGCCTGCCGATTCAGAAACCGAGTCAGCGTCAGAATAAACTGTGCGAGCATCCCGATCGCGACGATCATGCACGCGACGTAGGGCATCATCCAGCCTTCGTTGCTGGTGACCGAGAGGACGGTCGATTCCCGCATCATCCCGAGAGCCGGGGCAGGGGGATTGTAGCCTGACTGGTAGAACGTCTCGCCGGCGAATCGCAGGGGATTGTTCATCCAGATGTGAGCCTGACGGGTCGAGTTGTCTTTCAAGTCGACAATCTGCACATCCGACGAATAGTTGCGCGGCGTATTGGTGCCGACATAGTCATCACGAGAGACGTCAATCAGATGAACCGAGTAATCCTTATAGTGACGTTCAAACCGCATGCCGACGTCGTAAGTCTTCTCGCCGATCTGAATCGGCTGCTCTTTGGTGAAGAGGGTAAACAGCCAGGTTCCGAGGCTGTCGCCCGTCTTCGTATCGATCAGTTCTGCAACGAGAGAGGGCATATCAACACGCCCACTATCGACGCCAGTAATGGGAGCGACTTCTTCCGCGAAGATCTTGGCCCCCTGGCCTTTATTCGCGAGGGGCGTCTCACCCTCTTTGAGTTCACGCACATCAGAGTTCACCATATAACGCAGAGGCTTGATGGTGAAGGGTAACTGGGCATCACTGAGTGTCGTATCGATCTTCTTGAGAAGTCCAGCCGGGACCGTCACTTCGGTATCCGTGTCAGGAGCAGAGCGGTCGATGATCGCCAGTTCGTAATCGCGAATATCTTCGGCGTAGTTTTTCGTTTCCCCTTCTTCCAGTCGCATCTGCGACTCAACGTGATTCATGTGGACGTTCAACTCATTGGCCATCAACAGGAGCACGCCGGCGTGCAGCAGCACGATCCCTGCACGCTTTTTGAAGACCAGCCAGCATCCAGCGAGCAGGACCAGAGAGGCCCCCGTCCCCTTGAGGAGCTGCCACAGGATCCGCATCCCGGAGTCATCAATCTGCAGAGATGGAGTCAGAAACAACCACACGCTGCAGCCTGTCAAACCGAGTCCAAGAAGCCCGTACAGCCAGAACTCGCCCGTCTTTTTCGATGGTGTCTTGGCAGCAGAGATGATCGAGAGAATCCCGGTGACGAGCAGCGAGCCGAGGAAGACTTTCCAGACGGTCGATTCACTCAACAGACTTCCGGCCTGGAGTCGCCCTTCGCCCATCGAGCCAGTCTGAATCACGAGAAACGTCGCGATAATCCCGACGATGATCGTAAAGATCCCCGAGGTGAGCCGAATCCCCTTCGCCTGGGACTTAAACCGCAGGGCATGCGCACACAGCAGGTTAGCGGTCATGAACGACCCGAGTAGCCAGCCACCGGGGAACCAGAAGCCAGTAATCCATATACGTTTAATGGGTATGCCGATAGAGTTGCGATCAATGGTCGGGAACCAGGCCGGCGGCAGAAAAACTTTGAACTCAATCCAGGCAAACCAAACGCGAAAATACTGCCGGACAACCGCCCAGATATCCGCTTCCGTCTGCGCCAGCGTTCCTGCCAGCACCAGAAAGACCGACAACGCAAACAGCACCACTGTCAGCTTCAATGACGCAATACCGTAAAGGAAATCGAGCACAGGCGAACTGGACTGTGATTTTGGTCGACGGCGCGATTCCAGAGACGTTTGGGAATCGACATCGGTGGTTTCAAGATGAGTCGCCATAAAAGCTCGCAGGCAGAAGGAGATATCTGTGGATTACTGGTTGCGTGCCACGCTTGTTGCATGGAGCAAGCAGGCATGTTGAGGGAGGAAGACTGGAACGCAGAGCCCGTGGAGGAGAGCAGAGGACGCAGTGTTTTGACAATGCCTTCCTCCGCGAACTCTGCTCACCTCTGTTACCTCTGCGTTCCAGTCTTCGTATCTATTGGGGATCGACCTGAATCGCGTCAACGCCCCATAAAGGGCGCCGACATGCCCGAAGCGTTGGGATTCTTCGGACCAGTCAGTCGGACGTAACGTCCTTTGCCGGCAGGCGTTTCGATCTCTTCCACGACTTCGCTTTCGTTGTCGCTGATGAGTTCAGACAGTTTGACCTCAGGCAGGCCAAGTTGTTGACGCCAGCGGTTGATGTTGATTAGAGAGTATTCGTCCCAGGGACCATTGATCGAAAGTTTGCTGATCGCGAGTTCAAATGTTTTGTCGTCGCGTGGAATGATTAGCGTCGCGAATCGCATGCTGTTGCCAGGATTTGTTTTCCACGACTCAGGTACAGAAGAAAGATCTGGATCGCCGTCCACATACTTGGTCGCCTTCAGGAAGTTGAGAATTGATTCTTCCAGTGGGGCAACCTGGTCGGCTGGTCCAGACAGTTTATAGAACCAGGCCATTTCGCCGACGGGGATAATCGCCCCGATCATGGTAAATGGACCAGCCGAATCCGGCGTGCTCGCAGCTGGTTTGCCAGACATAAATGGTGGCGTGATATCAGGATGCGCGGCTGGGAGAGCATCAGGAGCAGCCTGGTTCCCGGAGATGATCGTCTCTTCTTTAGGGACTTTCTGTGTTTTGATCACGGGTGATCTCTCACACGCCATCAACACACAGGGAATGACCAGACTAAGAATAAGTGAAGGCGAAAATCGTTTGAGCATACGAGACGATCTATCAAGGCGAATTGGTTTGATCAGTACGGAAACGTGGGCAAGCAGTGCGCCGGCACGCGGGAAAAGGCTCGATGAGATGCGGGCTTTCGTCAAGCCATCGGAAAAAATGGAAAAATGTGGTTTGGTATGGAAGGTGCGTCGGTAGGAAGAGTGTGACCAGAACCCTTTTGTCGTCGCAGGTTGGTCGGTGGGATTTAAACCGAATTGTACCACCAACATAGCAAGAATCAAAGCTTGTTTTTGCGACGACTGACAGCAGCCCGCCTTGTAAGTTTTCCAGTTCAATGTCTGTAAGTTCTACAAACAATTGAGCTTGTAATGTTTGCAATAGGACTGCTAAAAGGTGCAATCGGCATGGATGCCTACCGTGACAGTATGTCGCGGCTGGAACGACCTCGTTTTTGGGGTCAACAAATCTCATACAAGTTGGGCGAAATTGATTTCGCTCAAGAGATCACTGGGAGATCAGAATGGATTCACTCACCAGTTTCGCGCTGATGGTCATGGCCATCGGTGGCGTAAGCGATAACGGTGCCTCTGCTTCGAAGAGTGGTTTGCTTTACTTCACAACTCCCGGTTGCCATTATTGCAACGTCGTCGCACCAAGCGTGGGCGAGCTGCAAAGGGCAGGCTACCCCGTCATTAAGATCGATGGCTCACAAAAGCCCGAAGTCGCCAGCCATTACGGAATCGATGGCTATCCCACGTTCGTTCTTGTCGTCAATGGTAAAGAAGTCGATCGCGCCGTCGGTGCCCAAAACAAAGACAAACTCGAACGCATGGCCAGCGTCGCTCAGAAAGCGATTCAAGAGTCCTCCAGAGTGACCGTCGCTGCCGCTGATCTCAACGCCGATGCGTCTTCTTACAACGATACCACCGCTACTCCCCGCGTCCGTCAGGCCTCCGCGAGCGAAATCATCGCCCAGGGCGCCAACGGCCTCGAACGACCGACCCTGGGATCCTCCGCCATGTTCCCAGGCAAAGCCAACGTCGCGAGCAACCCTGCTCCTGAAAAAGAAAAAGACCGTAACTGGAACCTCTTCGGCGGTCGCAAAGAAGAAGAAAAGACAGCGGAAGCTCCTGCTGTTTACCGTGGCAACAACGAGTTCGCAGCCTCTGCAGACAAAGCACTCGAACGAACACCAGCCAGCCACGCTGCGGTCCGGATTCGCGTTCAGGATCAAAAGGGTGAGAACTTCGGTTCGGGAGCCATCATCGATTCTCGCTATGGCAAATCCGTCATCCTGACCTGTGGTCACGTCCTGCGTGGCCTGGCAGCAGGCAGCAAGGTCGAAGTCGATGTCTTCGCCGACGGCAAGCCGAAGACGTACGTCGCTCAGGTCATTGATTTCGATCTCGATGCAGACGTCGGTCTGATCGCGATTCCGAGCGAACAACAACTTCCCGTCGCGCTCGTCGCGGGAACTCAGTCACTGACCAACGTCGGCAGCGAAGTCTGCTCCATCGGTTGCAGTGCAGGGAACAACCCCACCAAAGAAAACCACCAGATCACCGCGATCAACAAGTACAACGGTCCAGACAACATCGAATGTAACGGCGTTCCCGTTCAAGGCCGCTCAGGTGGCGGACTGTTCGATCGTCATCAGCAGATCATCGGTGTCTGTATCGCAGCGGACCCTAAAGATCAACGCGGACTGTACTGCGGTCTCAAGCCGATTCATGGCATTCTCCGCAAGAATAAACTCGGTTACCTGCTCGGCGAAAACAGCGCAGCCCCCGCTCAGGAATCGACCATCGCCTTTGGCGAAGGCAGTCATCCTGCCCCGACGGCAGCACCCGCAACGTCTGCCTCTCCTTTCGAAATGGCAATGTCTCAAAACAACCCGACGTCTCGCGAACCAAACATGCTGTCCAACTCAGCCACGTCGACTCCCATCTCACAGCCTGCTGCTTCCTCATGGGAAACAGCTGCTTCAAACTCAAATTCAACCATGGGCCTGGGCTCTTCGATGCCAAATGTTGGCACCGCAACTTCTGCTCCTAATATCTCCAGCATTGCTTCCTCCTTGAATGCTACTGGGACTTCTCTGCCAGCCGACGCCGCCGCGACTCTCAACAACGCCGCTGGCTCGAAGCTGACGATCATCATCGAGTCACCCAACGGCGGTCAGCCTCAAGTCGTCATCATCCCCGCGGTCTCTGCCAGCTTCCTGGCGGAACTCCAAGGCAAACCGACTCCTGGTGAACTCAACAGCAACCTGCAGATCACCTCGGCTCGTAAAGAAAACCCTGCTCCCGTCATGAACAGCATGGCTCCCGCAGCGGGAAGCATGACGCCGATGACTGCTCCGTCTGCTCCAGCGACTCAAAACTGGCCCCCATCATGGGGACAACCCGAGTCCCGCTCTCAACTACCACAAACCAGCGGAACGATTCCCCATGGCATGCAGTCAGAAATGAAAAAAGAACGCCCACAACAAACTGGCTACTACGTCCGACGTTACAAGCGAGGCGAAATCTAAGCCGAGACTCTCCAGCGTTTCAAAGGCGCAGGCGTCAAAGTCTGTGCCTTTTTGTATTTGTAGGGTTCAGGTGAGTCTTCGAACCGCAGCCATTGGATATTCAACCAAGCCAACGCCCGTGAGATCTCATGGAAGTAAGCCTGCTCGCCATGAATCCTGATGGGGAAATGAATTGCGTCACTTTGGTCTGACAAGTGAGATTGTCACGTTCGACCCTCCGCGCCATAATGACAGGGTGCCGTCAGGAAACAACGCGTGCGGCTCAAAAAAAACGCGCATCAATAGAAGGAGTGAGCATGCCTATTTATAAAGACAATTCCGAGTCGATCGGACGTACACCGCTGGTCAAAATCAACCGCCTGACCGAAGGCCTGAAAGCCACTGTCCTGGCCAAGATCGAAGGTCGAAACCCAGCCTATTCTGTCAAATGTCGCATCGGCGCCGCCATGATCTGGGACGCTGAGAAGGAAGGCAAACTCAAGCCAGGGATGCAGGTCATCGAGCCCACCAGCGGCAACACCGGGATCGCGCTCGCGTTCGTCTGTGCAGCCCGCGGTTATCCACTCACGCTGTGCATGCCGGATACAATGTCGATCGAACGACGACAGATGCTGCGATCCTTCGGCGCGAAGATCATCCTCACACCCGGAGCAGAAGGGATGAAAGGAGCGATCCGCACCGCCGAGGAATACGCCAAAGACCCGAACTACTACATGCCTCAGCAGTTCAAGAATCCATCAAACCCGGCGATTCACGTCAAAACAACCGGCCCCGAAATCTTCAACGATACCGAAGGCAAGATCGATTACTTCGTCGCAGGTGTCGGCACCGGCGGAACGATCACGGGCGTCTCCCGTTATCTGAAGAAGGAAAAAGGCCTGAAAGTCAAAGTGATCGCTGTCGAACCAACCGGCAGCCCGGTTCTCTCCGGCGGCCAGCCTGGCAAGCACAAGATCCAGGGGATTGGCGCCGGATTCGTGCCCGACATTCTCGATATGTCGCTGATTGACGAAGTGGTCCAGGTCACCGATGACGAAGCTTTCGAAATGGCTCCCAAAGTCGCCAAACTGGAAGGCATCACCTGCGGCATCAGCTGCGGAGCCGCCATGGCCGCTGCCCTGAAGATCGCCGCCCGTCCGGAAGCCGAAGGCAAGACGATCGTCGTCATCCTCCCAGACAGCGGCGAGCGTTATCTGTCGACGCCGATGTTCGAGTACACACGCCACGACGATAGCCAACAGGCAGCGTAAGTTGGGATGAAAATTGGGTGGCTGGGGTCAGGCTTTCTAGCTGACCCCAGTTCATTCGCAGTTGGACGCGGATTCTGGGGTCAGCTAACGATCCTGACCCACCCCTTGCCTTTGCTACGTCTTCGAAATCAGCGTCGTCGCCGTCTGCTTGGAATGCAGCCAGTGTCTCAACATCGACGTGACTCGCGGCATCACCAGATACGCCAGCGTATAAGTCACAAACGCATTGACGAACGCCGTCGCTAACAGGCGATGCCAGCCGGAGACGTGTGGGCCGAGCACGCTCGACCAGAAATAAACCGTCGGGACCACGCCGATGTAGGTTGCAACCGCCATCTTCCATTTGGGCGGAGGCGAAACAGTCGGAATGCGAAAGAACGCTTCCAGGCCATGGAGTTCGCGTCGGACAGAGGGACCATTCACAAGCGGCTCGACATCGAGTTCATACTTCGCGAACAGTTCCGACTCGTAATAACGCGCCATCGCCTCTTCAGTCTCAAAGGAGCGAAGAATGCCGTATTCACAGTCGCGGGTATCGGCCGTCGGCAGGATGAGGTGGACGCCGGTCATGCCATCGAAGTGCATCGACTCACGCACGTATTTGCGCAGAATTGCGTCAAACTCTTTCTCTTTGCCCGGTTTGACGCGCTGCGTCACCGCGACGTGAATCGCCGGTTTAGGAGCCGTGGTCGGGCAGGGCGGGGGAGCATCAGGTTTTGTAGAAGAATCGGTCATTCGAATCTGCTTTTGTAGGGTCCGCTGTGCGGACCGTCAATCGGCATTCAATCCCGAAGTTTGGTGGGTTGTTTTAAGTGACTAACTGGTGCTGTTGCTGGTGCGAATTCACGGTCCGCACATCGGACCCTACAGTAGATCGCCGAGTTGTTCCTGCGTCGACAAAACGCCCGCGAGATCGCTGACTTCCGTCAGAGGATTCGCCAGAATCGCTCGCAGCGAGGTCAAATGCTTGCGACCATACTTAGGCGTCGCAGAGAGGATCGTCCGTGAGACGAAGGCGTCGCCTGTCTCTCGCAGTTTGTTCTGCAGCGCGACATTGATTTCGCTGATGCGGGTCTGTTCGTCATTTGTCAGACGAGACTCTCTCACGGCGTCCCGAAGCTCTCTAGGAATGAACCGGTACAGCAAAATATTCGTCACAGGCTCCAGCAGCAGTTCAAACGCGGGATGCTCGTTGATCAACTTGGCAAACGCCTGCGTATTCTCGAGCCCGTGTTCGAGCAGCGAGCGATAGCCATCCCGTCCAATCATCTGAAACGCAGCGTGGATATAAAGTGAACTGGCCGGGCGCGAGCCTTCCAGAGATCGCTTGCCGAGATCGGGAGCCCCCTCACGCAGGATGTAAGGGGCGTTCTTCTGAATCACCAGCGAAGCATGAGGATCTTTGAAAAGCAGACAGCCGATGCCGAGTGGGGTGTAAAGCTGCTTGTGTCCATCGATCGTAATACTGTCGGCTCGCTCAATCCCTTTGAGCAGAGGCTTTGTCTTGTCTGAAAAAACATACGGCCCACCCCAGGCCGCATCGACATGAAACCAGATCCCCTCTTCTTGAGCGATGTCTGCGATTTCATCAAGGGGATCGATGACGCCGGAGTCGGTTGTTCCTGCAATCCCGATGATGGCAAGAATCTTCAAATGCCTTCGATGGGCGTTGCGGATGGCATCCTTGAGGGCATTGATCTTCATCTGGTGAGAGGCATCGGTTGGCACTTTCACCAGATTACGAACCCCCAGCCCCATCAAGTCCGCGGCTTTGTCGAACGAGTAGTGCATCAACTCCGAGCCGATGACGACAGCCCCTTCGAAGTCGTGCTTTTTCAATCCCGCATTAAGTCCCTGCTGTTCGAGATAGAAGGGATCTTCTTCAATCGCGAGGGCACGATTGCGTGCGACCCATAAAGCAGTGATGTTCGCGAGTGTTCCACCCGTCGTCACGATCCCCAGCGAGGACTCCGCATCGAGAGCATATTGGGAATAAAACTCTTCTGGAGCGTCGAAGAACAGCTGATGAAGCTCCGCCAGGAGCTGCATTTCCAGCGTCGTCAGGAAGCCGGACGTCTCGAGTTTGACGAGATTCTGATTCCAGGTCACCAGATAGTCATTCAGCCGCTCATAAACCAGCGGCAGCGGGCTGGTCATGTGGCCAATGAACCTGGGCGAGCGGATATTGACGATACCCGGCAGAATGCGATCTTCTAATCGCGAAAAATATTGCTCACTGGTCGCAGGGGAGCTCAGGAGGAGAGGAAGTTGCCCCTGAAGAAATTCTGCGGGCGTAGCGGGGGACGAAGCGCGCGTCGGGCATGGGACTGCATCATGGGCAGCCGGGCAGGATTCAAAAAGCGATCGCAGATGTGAAGGGATCAAGGAGGTCCGGATCTGTCGAGAAGGTGACGTCTGGAAAGGTAGAAAATTCGACAGCAGGCATACCCTGCCAGATCCATCATAGTAGCACGAACAGCGGATGGAAGGCTCAGGAGTGGTTTGAAGTCATGCGTTTCTACGCATGCGTTCGACATAGGACAAAACGCATTCACTGGGAGGGCGAGGCTCCGTCCGAGCCGCTGTCCCGCGTTGCACAGATGGAGGACGACTCGACGTTGATTTTCACATCGTCTTCTCAGGCCTGAAGGGCCGTTATCTGTCAGCCCAGGATGAAATCCTCGGTTAGCTCAGGAGAGCAGACGCAGCCCCTCCGCATAACGCGACAGTTGGTGTTTATGAAGCTGGGCCAGAATTTCGTCCATCCGAAACTGCGAATCGCGGGCAGTGAAAATTGAGTGAATCACGGTTCCCAGGATCGTTGTCGCAACTTCCGCGACCTTCAACGGCAATCCCGAACCCGAAAGATCTGCGTGCAGTTCTTCATCGCTGCAGCATTCTCCGAATTTCTCGTCCTGATAATGCATTTCGATGCCGTTAAAATCGGGTGAAAACTGATAATCGAACGGTCCGTAATGCTGCTTCTGATGAATGACCCAAAACCGGGTTCCATCGAGAGTAATGCCGTAGTTCGGGGAAGCAGACGAAGTCATAAGAACGATCAATAACTGACAGGATTCACCGGGTTTCAGTCGGAAAAATCAGCAGGGAACCGTGCAATTCTATACACGAACAGGGGGAGTTTGAGTAGATGAACATCGGCTGGGTCACCAACAACGTCCCCTCGCCCGAACGTCCCGATAAATCGCTACCCATGCATGCGTCTGGAGGAACCGACCGCGAATCGCCGAAACCCGCTTGACAAAGATTCCGGACTGTAATACTGATTGCGCAGAACCCGGTGGACAGACGGTTTGTCTGCCTGAAAAAAACGCTGAGACAGACTGTTGTCAGCGTGCGAACTCAGACTCAGGAATCTTTTCTGAGGTGACTTGGTTTTTGACTTGTCGAAAATCAGGCAGATGAATAAGTTGGTGGAAGAACCTCATTGTGATGAGGTCAGTTGCGACAAGAGAGAGTGTTTCGGAAACGTTTGATTGTGCAGCGACTGAAAGACTTTTGATAAGGGAAAAGCATCACATGATTATGGCAATCGTCAAACCAGAGCAGAAGAGTCTTTCGGAAGGCCTCGAGTCAATGAAACTCGAAGATGAGGTCATTCTTCTGATGAGCCGCACGAAAAACGACATCGTTCTGGAAGACGACCACGAAATCGTCCTCGAAGACGAAGAAGAAATTGAAGAAGAAGTTGAAGACGACGAAGAAGAATTCGAAGACGAAGAGTTCGACGACGATGAATTCGATGACGAGGACTTCGATGACGAAGACCTCGACGAAGAAGAATTCGATGATGAAGAAGAATTCGACGACGATGATCTCGATGACGATGATGATGCCGATGATTTCGACGAGTTCGTTGAAGAAGACGAAGAATACTAAGACAGAACGCCGCGCAGGCATTTTCGTCCTGCAAGGCTGATCGCAAAATTGACGGCTATCTGCGCCCCGGTGTCATTCACCTGGGGCATTTTTTTTGCAGAGTGGGAAATAGAAGTTAGGAATTGGAAATTAGAAATTGGCCGATCCGCTTCGCCGGGTTGATGCTTTCTGTTCCTGTTCTGGCTAATTTCTAATTCCTAATTTTCAATTTCGATGCATCCGAGGGAATCTCCATGACCGGTCAGTTCGAGCAAATTCAGGAAGCCGCCGCCGCCATCAGCAAAGTCTGGTCAGGCAGCCCCAGCATCGGATTGATCCTCGGCACAGGACTGGGCGGACTGGCCAGCCAGATCGAACAGGAAGCCGTCATTCCATACAGCGAGATTCCCTGGTTCCCCAAATCGACCGTCGAATCCCATAAGGGGCAACTCGTCTGCGGGAAACTCGCCAGCAAATCCATCGTCGCCATGGAAGGCCGCTTTCATTATTACGAAGGCTATTCCCTCGCCCAGGTCACCTTCCCGGTTCGCGTCATGAAAGCCCTCGGCTGTCATACCCTCATCGTCACCAACGCCGCCGGTGGGATGAATCCCCAGTACTCACTGGCCGATATCATGGTCATCGAAGACCACATCAACCTGATGCCCGATAACCCGCTGCGTGGCATCAACGATGACCGCCTTGGCCCACGCTTCCCTGACATGTGCCAGCCTTACTCGAAGGAACTCATCCAGATCGCCCGAGCCGCTGCTCTGGAACTGGGAATTCCAACCCAACAAGGCGTCTTCGTTGCTGTTCCCGGTCCGAACCTGGAAACTCGCGCCGAATACCGCATGCTTAAACAGATCGGCGCAGACTGCGTCGGCATGTCGACCGTGCCAGAAGTCCTCGTCGCCGCCCATGCCGGCCTGAAAGTCCTGGGCTGCTCGATCGTGACCGACATGTGCCTGCCCGATCACCTCGAACCTGTCGAACTCCCCAAGATCCTGGAAGTCGCCGCCCGCGGTGGCGAACGCCTCGCCCGTCTGCTCCCCAAGGTCATCGAAAAGATGGCGTAGGGTCCGCTGTGCGGACCGTCAATGGACTCAAAGTTGAAGAAAGACAACGTGAGGCCACCGCTCAGAATCTTGCGGTGAGTAAGGGCTAACGCGAACGCGGTCCGCATAGCGGACCCTACGAAATCGTACAGTCAGCTCCCTGAGTCGCTTTTCACTGGCGTTCGCTAAGTGTCCACCTCAGCTTGCATTGCTCGCACAAACACCACTTTTTTCTGCTATGATCAATTTCTGATCGATCAGCGTGCAGCAAATCAGATTCTCAAATGCGGTATAGGACTTGCCATCAATGCCGATCAGCAAGGTGCCCTTTCACATCCTTCGGAGACCGCATGAAATTCCAATTGACCTCACAGCTTGACTACGAAGTGAAGTTTCCCTCGACGATTATCTTCAGCGTGTGTGCTGCGGATACTCATTCTCAGATCATCGTGTCTGAAAATCTCTCGATCAGCCCCGATGTCAAATTCGACGAAATGACTTCTGACTTCAGTGGCAGTCGCTTTATCCGCGTCGAAACCGGTAAAGCACAAACGCTGACACTGAAATACGAGGCTGTTGTCGAACAACAGATCGAACTCATCCCCGTCGAGAAAATCAAATCGACACAAATCGGCAAACTCGCCGGCGACATCGTTCCTTACCTGTTCCCCAGCCGGTACTGCCAATCGGACCGACTTGGCCGTTTTGCGGTCGATTACTTCGGTAAGCACGAAACGCAGTACGAAATCGTGGTCGCGATCGCCTCGTGGATCTACGAGAACATTGAATACCTTCCCGGAACAACCGACTCCGCCACCTCGGCCTTCGATTCGGTGACCCAGCGAACGGGGGTCTGTCGTGACTTCGCGCACCTGGGAATCGCCCTCTGCCGCGCGATGAGCATCCCGGCCCGTTATTTCACAGGTTACGCGCACGAACTCAACCCGCCCGACTTCCATGCCTGCTTCGAAGCCTACCTCGGCGGACGCTGGTTGATCTTCGACCCGACCCGCCTGTCGCACCTCAATGGGCTGGTCCGCATCGCAACAGGACGAGACGCCGCCGATACCGCCGTCGCAAGCGTGTTCGGACGCATCAACTGTACGTCCATGTCGGTCAATTGTGTCCCGGCTGAGGACGGCTACCAGCCATTTTCACATGAGCAACTCGAACAGCAGGCTGTCTGCCTGGAACCAGCGAGCAAAAAGATTAAGGACAACTGACGCACCGATGTAAAGTGGCCAGCAGACAAAATACGAGACGGAAGTCGATCAGGGGACCCCAGCTCGACGATCCGTCTCGCTTTCATTTCGCATAAGCCATAACATTGGATGAGAGCGCAGAGTCTTAATCTGCGTCAAAATGCGTTCAGCTTTGGTTCTTAATATGCCCCGCCTTCGAGTTCACCATAAAACGGTTTATGAATACAACCGCCCAGTCGAATTCGGCGAACACCGTCTCGTCCTGCGTCCTCGTGAAGGGTACGACCTGCACGTTGAAAAGATGAAGCTCCATATCTTCCCGGAACCCCAGATCGTCTGGATGAGGGATGTGTTTGGAAATTCAATCGCCCACGTCAATTTCTTGAAGGCTTCGGAAGAACTAGTCATCGACAGTGACTTGACCTTAACCCGCCATCAATCGACGCACCCTGAAGACCAGAACCCTCCCTGGCAGATTGTTTATCCCTTCGAATACGACCCCCTTGAGCAGAATATCTCGGACGCCTATCGGAAGCGGACCTATCCAGACGACGCGCCCGCGATCAAAACATGGCTGGACGGGCATTTCCCCGACCGCGATCACGTCGATGCCCTCAGCATCGGCTACCAGCTCGGCAAGATCATCCATCAAGAGATCAAGTACAACCGTCGCATGGAGAAGGGTGTCCAAACGCCGTCTCAAACCTTGGAGTTGAAATCTGGCTCCTGTCGCGACATGGCCACCCTGATGCTCGATGCCCTGCGTGAACTCGGATTCGCAGCCAGATTCGCCAGTGGCTATCTAACGTGCCAAGCCTCAGAAGCGGGCAGGGCGTCCATGCACGCCTGGATCGAATTCTATCTCCCGAAATTCGGCTGGCGAGGCTTCGACCCCACCATCGGCGAACCGACCTCCATCAAGCACATCGTCGTCGGCGTCAGCGACCATCCCCGCGGCGTCATGCCTGTTTCAGGCAGCTTCCACGGCACCTCGATCGACTTCGTCCAGATGAGCGCCAACGTCCGCATTGAAACGACGCCTGAGGAAATGTCTTACAGTGAATAATCACTGAGGTTTGTCGAAAAACGTTTCCGTGTCACTGATTTGACCATCTCTTCGATTCGCCAGCTTCTGATAGACCCCTTGGGCAACCCATTGCTGTCCGTTAACGGTATCAGGCTTCGATTCAATGTCTTCTTTCATGAATCGGACAGCACCATCGGCGAAAAGAACATTCATGCCCCCCGGATGCTGGCTGGAGAAACTGGCGAGCGTCGTATTGTACTCATTGTTGTAAGCACAGTCCGTCACAGCATCGTTTGCCAGCGCATTCGATCGGACTCCCGGCCAGATCCCCGCCCCATTCTGCACGCCACGTTCGCCAACCATGAAGGTGTTGCTCAGGCCATCGGGGACGTCGGCGAAGCGGACTTTGCTGCACCAGAAAAACAACCCATTGGGGATCTTCTGTTCGACTTGTATGGCACCGGCCCAGTTCAATGCTTCATCGGCGGGAGCTAACAGCGAGACAGGGGCAGAGCCATAGCTTCCCGAATAATTGGAGACGCCGTAGCTTCCTCGCATCGTATTGATCTCCGAGGTTCGATCGAAAGGGCATTGAAACGTCGGAATGCCTAACTGAACCATCTTTTCAACGGAGTGATCCTCGTAGGCTTTTTGGGTGTCCAGGACTGGTAACACGCACTGACCCATCGGAGTGACCAGATTGTCGTAAAGCGCAGGTTGCTCGACGAAGGGGAGAATCATCGTCATCCAGCCGAATCCTCCCTCGGAATTGGGGAGGTCTGTTTTCGTGATCCAACCAGGCGGAAGTGTGTTGTACGTATCATGATAGTTGTGGAGTGCGATGCCGAGCATTTTCATATTGTTGGCACATGACGATCTGGCTGCCTGCTGACGCGCATTCTGCATGGCAGGTAAAGCAACGCTTGTCAGGACAACAGCCACGAAGACAACGACCAACAACTCCAGACGCTGAAAGGCAGAACGTATTGGAAGATGGTTCATGATCACTCCAGAAATGCAGGACTTGAAACGAACGGAATGGAGCAGAAAAAAGGCTATCGAAACGATTGAGGAGTGAATCGCCAGGTCGTTCCCATCTTCTCCATGGGAAGCGTTTTTGTGTTGCTGCTCACGCGAGGTTGGTTCTTCATCTGTTCTTGAATCGCTATTTTCATCGGTTTGGCAGAATCTGCCAGACGCCAGTTTCCTTCGACCAGTTCGAAAATGACCTTGCGAGTTTCTTTGGGTTCTGGGAATTTTGATTTGGGGTGAGGCAGTGAGTAGGTCGCACGTTTGTTTTCCTCCTTGAGCTTTGGTTCAAGATCTTTCAGGGCGATCAAGTCCGCAAAGGGGATCTTTGAGACACGGCCTGTGAGCAAAACGTCCGAGCCAACATAAACCAGTTTCTGTTCTCCAAAAGTTTCAAAGCGATCCCAACCAACATGTTCCCAATAGGCGACTTCGGAGAGTGGAAGAAATGATTTGCCAAAGCGGGTGTAATTGGGGGATTTTTCCATGTCGGTCCCTGGTGTACCGAGATCAGCGATCGCCTTGGTGATGGCGGCTTTCAGGTCATCTCCGTAGCCGGGGGGCTTGTCTTTCAATGCTGGAGGCGTTTTCAGGGTGATCGGCTTGAGCTCATCAGTTTTCACCTCGACGCTGAGAGTGGCCGTCAGATTGTTCGGGCCGAATTTGATCTTGGCATCTTTGAAGAGGGCAATGTCTTTGATGAACGCGTCGATATCCTTTTTCGGGGCCTTATTGATGATCTCGTTGTAGTCTTTGTGGTTTCGCAGGGTTCGAAAGACATCGATCGGCATGTAGCGGACGAAGAACTCGCTGTAGTTCTTTTCTTCGAGGAGTTTGACAGCCGAGGCGAGGTCGTCTCGTAATGCTTTTTCTGCAGCGACCGCCGTGTCATCGTCAGTTGCCTTCTCAGCAATCGCGAATCCAACGACCACTCGTTCCTGAGCATGCAAACAAGGCGTCAGCAGGATCAATCCCAGCACTACCCAAGCGGCCAGATTCATAAACAACATTCCTTCAAAACGCACGAACTCCACAACGATAACATAAGAACACCGAAACGCCTCTGCCAGTCGAATTGTTAAATAGTCTGTGGACCATCAAAAACGCACACGCATTGGCAGGTATTTAAGTATCAAATGGATGTGATCAGAAACTGCCAGGAACTGAATATTTGTGATTGCATTTTCGAGGTCGTTTGAGTGCAATAGCAGCGTTTCTAAATTCAGCGCATCGCCATTACTCGACGTCATTAAAGGCTACTGTCGATGGAAGAGACCAGATCTCGCAAAGCTCCTCCGCCCAAAACTGGACCATCACTTCCTCCCCGATTGAGCTCCGCGAATCGTTCTGCTCGCAAAAAGGAGAAAGAGGAAGTCGAAGAAACGTCCGCTCCGATCCCGGTGAGAAGACCGACGCGTGGAAAAGCAAAATCGCGCAAAGCCGCGTCCATGTCAGCGGGTTCAAAAATTGTCTGGATCCTCTCCGGCTTTTTCGGCGGAATCATCGGCGGTGTCATCTGGGGGGCGATCGCGTACTTCACGGGATATGAAATAGGCTATGTCGCTGTCGGTGTGGGTGCTTTGGTCGGGATCTGCGTCAAATCGCAAGCCGGAGGCCATGCCGGCTTCGAAACCGGACTGGGAGCAGCCGTCATCACGATCACATGCGTCCTGCTGGCTCAATATTTCTCACTGGCATTCATGGCGACCAAACACATCCAAAACACGATCATTGCCAATCCCCAAAAAGTGGAGTCCCCAGATTACGCCGACATGATCAATGTCTTTGCTTATAAACTCGCCGCAGAGAAAGAGCAGGCAGGTACCAAACTGATCTGGCCTCAAGTCGCCGACGACCAGCTCGCCAATACGCCGCCTGAAGACCTGTTTCCTGCCGGGATCTATGCAGAAGCAAAAACCAAATGGAACGTGAAGTCCTTGCTGGAAAAAGAAAAGCTGATCGCCGAAGAGTACGAAGCACGTAAACAGGCCGTCGGGACTGCTCTGATCGAAAATGGCACGTTCATGCACATCGCCTCGAACCTGAATCTGTTCGAAGTCCTCGGTCCAATGAGCTACCTCTTCATCGGCATCGCCGCCGTCACCGCCTTCCGCATGGGCGGGGGAACGGAGTAGTTTTTGTTGTCTAGTTCTTGCATTGAAAAAAAGGTTTACAGATGCGATTGACGCTGGTAGTTGGTATTTACCTGATGCTTGTCACAGGAACTGCCAGAGCCCAGGACTGGACACCACCTGAGAATCCTGATCCACAGGAAATTCTTCGCGAAGCAAAGGAGGACAAGAAACAACGTCGTTACGACATTGCCTTAGCGAAGTATGTCTGGTTCCATCATCATGCTCTGGAGTATCGCGAATCGCTGTCTGGAGTTCGTCTTTCCTACGCACTCTCGGACTGGCACGACCTTGCAGACGTCTATCAACCAGCCATGGTCGAACTCGAGCAGGTTCGTCTGGCTGCACATGATCGCGCACTGGAATCCAAAGGAAGAAAAGTCTTCCAGCCTTTTCACGACTATTCCGGCATCAGTCGTGAGTTGGGACTCGACAGTGACACTAAGTTGCTGTTTCACAAGATCGAAGAACAGCAGGATGAAGATAAAATCAGCACCGCACTGATTGTCGCCAAAGATGTACGTGCCAAGCTGAATGACTATGAAACGCTCGGCCGTCACATTGATCCAGAGGAAGACTTTGACAAAGCCTGGGACAACTTCCGGATGCACAATCGCATGCTGAAGGAAGGAAAGCTGAATGCCAGTATCAAGGATTTCGCTGAAAGGAAGTTTAAGGACGAGTCAGCAGTACTAATCATCACATTGGTAAAAAACGACCGCCAAGAAGAAGCCAACAAACTTTACGAGACCGCAAAACGCGCGTGGGATGACCCAACGTATCACTCCATTCTCGACAAGGCACTCACGGGCGAGAAATCCAAACGCTAGGCAGTTTTGAGAGGGCGAGATGTTTTCTAGAAGTCCAATACCTCACTGATACTTCCCCGGCGTCTCCCCGATATCCACAATGCTGCACGCACTAATCGGGTCGATCCCATGCTCATAAGCCGCTTTCACTAGCTCATCTGATTCCGCGCCAGGGTTGAACCAGACTTCTTTCGCGTTCGCCGCCTGAATGTCCGGCAGCATTTTGATTCCAATCGGCGGTGGCAGGTAAACCGAAATCCGGTCCAGTGATTTGACCGGCAGGTCAGCCAGCGTTTTGTACGCTTTCAAACCCTCAATTTCCGTCTCTTTCGGGTTAATCGGATAGACGGTATAGCCTTGCGCCAAGTGGGCACGGACCGATTTGTTGCCGAATTTCTGGCGATCCGACGAAGCACCAAGAATCGCGACCGTCGGTTTTGCGTTTTCGGAGGGTTCTGTCATGGCTTGCGTCCTGATATAATTCTTGCCGCTGGTATTCATACTTGATCGGGGAATCCAGTTCCCGAAGAATGCACTGGTCCGAAACGACCAGTGTACCACCCAGTATCAGTAGTTCGTATTCAGAAGACA